>CAZCJC010000047.1:0-21381 GCA_964499025.1 uncultured Sangeribacter sp. | reverse complement strand
CACCATCCTCTACAATTGCGATTTCAGGATAATTTGAAGTCCATGTCACGCTCTTATCGGTGGCATCCTCAGGATCGATTGTTGCGACCAACGTAGCAGTTTCACCTTCCCATAATACCAGGTCGGTGGTATCCAGAGTTATTGCCGTCACTTCAATAATTCTTGGTGAAACATTGACCTCACAAATCGCGGTGAGTCCGTTAAAGGAGGAAGCATATATTATCGCTGTCCCCACACCTACGGCTGTAACCTCACCATTTTCCGAGACGGTAGCAATATTACTGTTGGATGATAGCCAGGTCACGGTCTTGTCGATTGCATCTTCAGGAGTAATGGTTGCAATCAACGCCTCTGTATCGCCTTCAACCATGTCAAGCACTTCCTTATTGAGTTTGATGCCTGTAACAGCTATAAACTTAGGCACTACGGTAACTATACACTCAGCTTTGACCGCCGGATTTGACACAGAAGTGACTGTGATGATCGCAATGCTGGGCCTGACAGCGGTCACCACGCCATTTTCATCAACGGTAACAATAGATTCATCAGTTGATGTCCACTCTTTCCTCTGGTCAGTAGCATCAAAGGGTCGCACTATCGCGATAAGGTCCGTAACCTCTCCCTCGGTCATCACCAACTCCGTATTGGATAACGAAATTCCGGTCACCTCCACAAACCCTCTCACAACCGTGACGGCACATTCTGCTGTCAGTCCGTTAGAAGAGGAAGCGTAGATTGTTGCCGTTCCGGCAGAGACCGCTGTAACCTCTCCGGTTTCCGACACGGTAGCAACTGCAGGATCAGATGATTTCCAGGTCACTGTTTTGTCAGTGGCATTTTCAGGCATCACTGTTGCTATCAGCGTGAAGGTATCACCCTCGGTAAGCTCCAGCTCGGTTCTGTTAAGCTCTATGCTTTCAATTGCGGTGAAGTCAGGCACCACGGTGACCGTGCAAATAGCCGTCATGCCGTTGGAGGCCGTTGCGATGATCTGAGTGACTCCTACCTTGACAGCCGTGACGATACCCGTGGCGTCAACCGTAGCTATTGACTCATCATTAGAGATCCACTTTACTGTCTGGTCAGTAGCATCGGAGGGACGGATTATCGCAATCAGATCGGCTGTATGTCCTTCCCTCAACACCAGTTCGGAATTAGAAAGAGTAATACTTTCCACCCGAATCACCCCCGGGTTTACAGTCACATCACACTGGGCGGTCAGTCCGTTAGAAGAGGAAGCATAAATTATTGCTGTGCCGACACTCACAGCTGTAACCTCACCATTCTCCGACACCATTGCCACTGCAGGGTCAGATGATTTCCAGGTCACAGTCTTGTCGGTTGCATCTTCAGGAGTAATGCTGGCTCTAAGGGTTTCCTTATCGCCCACAATCATACTCAGTTCCGATTTATTCAGCTCAATTCCTGCTACTGCAATGACATTTGCATCAATAATTATCTTACATTCTGCCGACACTGATGGATAAGCCACTGATGTGACGGTTACTGTCGTAGTTCCTATCGCTTTGGCTGTCACGTTACCATGCTGGTCGACAGTCGCTAAGCTCTCGTTGTTGGAGCGCCATACTACTGATTGATCAGAAGCGTCCGACGGATGTATGATAGCCACCAATTCTGAGATTTCTCCAACCTTCATCAACAGTTCGGTATTGGAAAGCGTGATACGCTGTACAGCTATTTCCCCCGCGACTACTGTCACTACACAAGTAGCAGTGATACCGTTAGACGAAGATGCATAGATTACGGCGGTTCCTACCTTCACTGCGGTGACCTCACCATTCTCTGATACTGTTGCGACAGCCTTGTCTGACGATTTCCAGGTCACTGTTTTGTCAGTGGCATTTTCAGGAAGCACGGTTGCTACCAGCGTAAAGGTATCACCCTCGGTGAGCTCCAGCTCGGTTCTGTTAAGCTCTATGCTTTCAATTGCGGTGAAGTCAGGCACCACGGTGACCGTGCAAATAGCCGTCATACCGTTGGAGGCCGTAGCTGTAATCTTGGTCACGCCTACCTTGACAGCGGTTACAATACCGTTAGCATCGACGGTTGCTATCGTTTCATCTTCCGTAGTCCAGCTCACCGTATTATCATCAGCATTGACCGGCTTGACAATCGGTATGAGTTCAGCTGTGTGGCCTTCCCTAATGGTAAGTTCTGTATTGGAGAGCGTGATGCCCGTTACCTCAACCTTGTCCGGGACAACGGTAACCGCGCACTCCGCAGTCAGACCGTTGGATGAAGAGGCGTAGATCACGGCGATGCCCACGCTCACTGCGGTGACCTCACCATTCTCTGAAACGGCTGCAACGGTAATGTCTGATGACTCCCAGGTCACTTTTTTGTCAGTGGCATCTTCAGGAAGCACGGTTGCAATCAAAGTAAAATTATCACCTTCGGTGAGCTCCAGCTCGGTTCTGTTAAGCTCTATGCTTTCAACTGTTATTGTTGCAGGCACTACGGTAACTGTGCAGACGGCCTGTATACCATTGGTGGTTGTCGCTGTGATCTTGGTCATACCTACATTGACAGCTGTTACAATGCCGTTGGCGTCGACTGTGGCGATCGATTCATCCTCTGATGCCCAGGCAACTGTCTTGTCGGTGGCATCATCCGGACTGACAACTGCTATAAGGTCAGTGATATCGCCTACTGTCATCTGCATTTCTGTATTGGTCAACGAGATGCCGGTGGGTTCAATTACCCTGGCGCGTACCGTAACCGCGCATTCTGCTGTCAGACCACTGGATGTAGAGGCATAAATTACCGCAACGCCTGCTTTCACGGCAGTGACTTGTCCATTCTCAGATACAGTCGCCACAGTAATATCAGATGATTCCCACGTCACGGTCTTGTCGGTAGCATCATCAGGTATAACTGTTGCAATCAGGTCGAAAGTCTCTTCTTCAAGCATTTCGATAGAAGTCTCGTTGAGCGAAATATTAGACGCCATTATGATATTCGGCTCAACAGTTACAAGACACACAGCCTTTACAGCGGGATTTGATACGGAAGTTACTATTATCTTGACCGTGCCAAGTGCGATAGCTGTCACCATCCCGTTTTCATCGACTGTTGCGATCGACTGATCTTCTGAATCCCAGGTTACTGATTTATCAGTAGCATCGGCGGGCTGTATAATGGGAGCCAGTTCCGATATATTTCCCACCTTCATGAGCAGGGTGGTGTTTGTCAGCGAAATGCCTGTAACCGGAGTTGGAACGACTTTCACCTTACAGCTTGCGGTTATTGTGCCACAAGTAGCCTTGAGAGTAGTTTCTCCGAGACCTGTACCGGTCACAGTGCCGTTGGCATCGACTGTGGCTATCGCCTCATCATCTGTGGTCCATGTGACAGTCTTGTCAGTAGTGTCTTCCGGGAGGATCTCGGCGCTGATCTCTGCACTCTCTCCCACTTTAAGTTCTACTGAAGTAGGATTAAGAGTCATACTCTCAGCCGGAGTTGGCAAGACTGTTACAACACAGGAAGCTGTCACAGTGCCGCAAGTCGCGGTGACAATGGTTTGTCCAACAGCCACAGCTGTTACTTTTCCGTCAGCATCGACGGTAACTATCGACTCGTCATTCGTGCTCCAGATCACAGTCTTGTCGGTGACATCCTCCGGAAGGACGGTCGGAATCAGGGTGATTGTCTCATTTACTTCCAACTCGGCAGTCTGGCGGTCCAGACTGATACTTAGAGCCGGAGTCGGAATGACTGTTACGTTGCAGACTGCTGTTGCCGTGCCGCAGGTAGCGGTGATTATCGTCTCCCCAAGAGCCACACCCTTCACCATTCCATTCTCATCAACCGTCGCTTTAGTCGGGTCGCTCGAACTCCAGATGACAGTCTTGTCAGTTGTGACTTCGGGCAGAACCACGGCAGTCAGAATCACGGTTTTGTCCACCATCACCTCTGCCGATTCCGGGATGATCGTGACGCTTTCGGCCGGGGTTGGAATTACCGTCACCGTACAGGTGCCGACAGCCGAGCCACACAAGGCTGAGATCTGCACTTCACCCTCCCTTTTTGCGGTTACAAGCCCATTTTCATCTACGGTAGCGATCTCTTCGTTGCTTGATTCCCATCGCACAAAGTCTCTGTTGTCGGCATCAAAAGGCATAGGAGTGGCCTTGATTGTAAGAGTCTCGCTATCCATTATCGTTGCCGAGGTTGGATCCATCTCTACACTCGTCACCGGTTTGCCTATAGACACATAGCATGTCGACGTTTTACCGTTTACCGTGGTAGCCGTGATCGTCGCTTTTCCTTTGTAAACTGCAGTCACCATGCCGTTGGCATCGACTGTTGCCACATCGCTATCAGACGTTGTCCATTTCAGGATCCTGTTGGTAGTCCAAGAGGGGGTAAATGTCACCGAAAGGTTTTTCTCTAATTCATTCCCCTCCATAATTTCAAAACCTATACTCGAGGGGGTGATCTTGATCGCTGATGGAAGCACACCAATAGTAGCGTTTTGTTGCGTCACGGGCTCATCTTGGTCAGCTGAATTGATCAGCTTTATGTTAGAGAGTGTCAGTGTGCTTTCTTTAAAATCGGAAGCAACCTTTACATTAATATATGCGACTGCTCCCGATGTTCCTTCAATAGATTTTTCAGGATCGGATGAAAAAGTGCCCATGAGCAGCTTGCCGTCTTTGATATTCGTCACAAGATTATAGGTCGA
The DNA here is from genome assembly GCA_964499025.1 of uncultured Sangeribacter sp. Classification (GTDB taxonomy): domain Bacteria; phylum Bacteroidota; class Bacteroidia; order Bacteroidales; family Muribaculaceae; genus Lepagella. The sequence goes on along the minus strand of CAZCJC010000047.1, from coordinate 16,676 downwards.
GCCAAGGCGGTCAGCGTTAAGACTTACATCGGCCTTTCCGTCACTTTTCCTCACGACTTCAAGCCCTTTGGGAAGGGTTACGTCGACCGAAAAACCATAAAACGGGGTCTCAGGATTGATGAGTATCAACTCGAGCGTTCCGGTAGTGCCCGGTTCAAGATCTATCGGATTCAGGAAAAAGCGGTTTTGTGCATTGGCGTTGGCTGAAATAAAAAATATCAGCAACATCAGCAACGAGGATATCTTTGAGAACTTCTTCATCGATAAAATGAATCGTTAAATGACTATAATGATAGGTATAATGATAGGTATGTTACGACATATGGACGCACTGCTTGTGCGTCCATATGCCTTTTTATTTTATTGCTATCTTAGTTGACATTCCGTTCACTGATACGACATACATTCCGGGGGTAAGGTTGATCGTCTCGGAGTTGTATGCAGCTGTGAAGGTCCTGATGACACGGCCGTCGATGGTACAGATCGCGATATTCTTGCCCTTGACATCATATAATGTCAACCCGTCGGCAGTCAGGACAAACGATATGCCCTCGCCCGTTTCCACTGATTCGACGCCTGACATTCCCAAGCCGGCTCTTGATTTGAGCTTAAAGCTTGTTGCACTGATATCCGAGGCAATGATATCAAATATATCGATATCACCGGCAATGACGTCATCGCCGTCAACCACGAGGTCAAGAAGCGGGCCCCCGTTATCTGCAAAGGCCTTGTTATCGAGGTCGAAGAGCACTATGCGCATCGTGCGGTCGTCAATACGGCGTGAACTGAGAACATGTCCTGCAGCCCGGGCGCCCCCCTTGACTTCTTTAAGGGTACACCCCTCAGGCACACGGATATTAGCCTGCAGACCCACATACTCAATGCTGTTGTCAAGACCCACGTGGACAACATTCCGCTCAGTCGGGAATACCACAAGCGCATCGCCAATATCGCCACCGTCAGCGCGGGCCACAAGTTTCCGGTCGGTGGCCATATTCACGGGTTGTGCGAGCACAACCTTGACGGTCGCCGATGCATCGGCAAATGAAATGGCTCCATCTTTATTCACGTCTGCTCCTACATAGTAGAATTTCTCCCAAGTAGCCTGATCGTCAAAATCTCCACGTCCTGTTTCCCACCAATTTGTAAGCACCTTCTGGTTCTGCACCGCATAGTTGGCGATATTGACAGCATCAGAGATATCGAAGCAGGCATCCCAGTTGGCATCGGCAAGCTGAGGATACACATCCAGGTCATACTCATGGTAGAAATGCAGGTCGGTCTCTACCTTTATATGTGTCGGACCAACGGCTTTGAGGTGGAGCGTGCCGTCATGTGCATTATCAGGCGCTGCAACCACGGAATTGCTACTGCTCCAAGTCATTACCTGCCCATCCAAAGGCCTAACCGCGGATATCTTATATGTTACACCGGAATCATATTCGGGCATTTCTTCTCTTGATGGTTGGTAAACCTGGATTCCCGGCTCAATTCTATGCGCATGCACGTCCCAAATCTCTCGGTAGTCTTCAAGGGTTTTTGCCTGCACATATATCTTACAATTTTGATCTGTCAGATTGGCCTCACCTCTAATTTCCGGAATTTCCTCCGTATAAACTCTTATTATAGTAAGCCTCTCGCAATCATCGAAAATATTCTCTCCTAACACCTTGACGGTAGTGGGGAGGGAAACGTTTACTAACTTCTGGCAATAATACATTGCCTCCTTGCCGATTTTCTCTACACCCTCCGGGATATTGATCTGCTCGAGCTCAATGCAATTTTTCAAGGCATAGTCATCGATAAGCCTCAATTTCCAGTTTTCGGAGCGTTCGAAAGAGCGCAGATGCCGGCAGTCCATCAAAGCTCCCATACAAAGCTCCTCGATATTGTCGTGCATTCGAACTGTCTGGAGTCCCCTACAGTCTTTCAGCACTTCGGGATTCAAGCGCGTTACGAGTGGAGGAACCTCAAAATACGTCAACCCGTAGCAGTTGGCGAAAGCCCTTTCCCCCATATTGGTGATGGAAGCAGGTAGAGTAATTTCCGGAAGATTCTTACAACCGTTGAAAGCCTCCTGACCTATTTCAATCACCGATTCGGGAATAGTTATCCCAACGAGGGTAAGATCATTTTCGAAAGCATCGTTTCCGATTCTTATCACTTTGTAAGCCTGTCCAAAATATGGGCTCTCTTCGTCGATGTTGTATACATATTCAGGAACCACGTATGAAGCGCGTTCGATAGGCGCTTCTGAGGAGCCGGCTGCCTCTTCATCCTGCGATCCGTCAGAGTCTTCTGCAGATACGGTATCCTCGCCAGAGATTTGAGAAAATTTAAAAGCAGGTCCCGCCACCTCGCAATAAGGTGTAGGTTTATTGCTCAATACCCTGAAACGTAGACCATTTTTTTCCTCAAGCACTCTCTCTAAATGAAAAAGAGTGTCATTTTTGGCTACAATCTTATAGAAATGGGCCCACGGGCTTATTCCCTTTACATTTTCGATGAGAGCATTCGGAGTATTGAGTTCCGCCTCCTTACTTGCATATACCTTCGGAGAGAAAAACGCTTCATCAAATGTCTTCGGAACTTCAGCAAGATAAGTAACATTTAAAGCGTTATCGCAGTCGACGAAAACTCGGCTTCCCTCTTCAAGGGAGGCAGGAACAGAGATCTCTTTCACTCGTTTGCATCCACCGAAAGCTCCATTTCCAACGGAGCGTATGCCTTCCGGGAGCTTAATCTCAAGAAGGTTTGCACACCCATTGAATGCCTGGGCCGGAATCTCAGTCAATGAGCCGGGGAAATTAATGGAGGACAACTTCATACAATCGTTGAATGCTCCTTCTCCTAACGACTTAAGATTCTCAGGTAGAGTGATCGGTGAAGGATCATTTGAAGCCAATTCCCATTCTATAGGAAAGGCATCAAATCCATTCGGATCGTCAAATTGACCTGTCAAATCACATCTGACCTCCCTGACGCCCAGAAAACTTTCAGTAAAACAATTATTAAAGGCGTAATCACCAATTGATGAGACTTTATTACCCATTTTTACTTCTAAAAGGTGGTGGCACCCATCAAAAGCATGAGCTCCAATTGTTTCTACACCGTCTCCTATTGAAACTGAAGAAAGCCCATATTTATAATAGTAATAAAGGTTGGTTGAAAAGGTGTTGGTACTGCTGACATTTTTATACTTTTTTGAATTGACGGCACATCCATAAAAGGCATAATCTCCAATGGATTCTACAGATTCGGGTATTTCAATAGAAAGATTGAAATTTTCTTCAGGCTGCTTATCAAATTGTCTTCCCGAAAAACATTTGTAGAATGTATAAGGCTTAATCTTTTTCAAGCCGGAGGGGAGCGTCAATTCCATCACTTTGCTGCAATCCATGAAAGCAGAGTCACCTATCTCCACTATATTGTCAGGGAGATCAAGATAGGTGAGTCCTGAGGATTTGAATGCACTATTTCCGATACTTTTCAAACTTTCCGGGAAAACAACCGATGTGAGATTCTGACAGTTATCGAAAGCATGGTCGCCTATGCTCTGCAGTGTTCCAGGAAGTTCGATATCCTTAATTCCAAGGAAATTGGCAAACGCGTATGGCTTCAAAGAGTCTATAGCAGCGTATCTGAGATTATCAGTTGAAAATGTCAGGTTTTCACAATTGTTGAAAGCGTATGTACCGATACTGCCCATGACACCGGGTTCAGCCTCTCCGATCCAATTTATCTCCACTAAAAATTTACAGTTGTTAAATGCATATTCATCAATTGTTACTGCTGGATTATAAAAATAAACGGTCTCAAGTCCCCAAGAATTTTTTATATTTCCCGTGTTGTCAACTTCTTCCATATAGCAACCATCAAAAGCATGAGCGCCGATATGTGTCACAGTTGAAGGAATTTCCACACTATAAAGGTAAATACAGTTTGAGCAGGCGTAATCTCCGATTTTTATGACGCTTTCGGGAATTTCTAAATAGTCAATACCCGAAGGAGCGCGAAGTAATGTGTCTTCTTCTTTATTCAGGAGCAATTGATTTTCATAAGAAGAATATCTTTTATTATCTCCGTCTACCGCTATGGCTGACATATTAATGCATCCGGCAAACCAATTGTCCTGAAGGTCTTGTGTAAAATCTTCAGCTATGACGACTGATTCTATTCCTGTGCATCCGGCATAAACTAATTCCCCCATATTGACATTAATCAGATCAGCCTTTTGTAATGAAGTGCAGTTTTCAAAGGCACGTGATCCTATCTCTTGTAGGGTTGTAGGGAATACAACGTTTTCCAGCGCACCACAGTTGGCGAAAGCGCCATCGCAGATTTTAGTGACTCCATCTTTGATGTTAGCATTTGTGATATTCGGGAGGGCGGAGATAACCTCAGTTCCCTCGTCATTATAAATTATTCCATCAATCAAATTTTTTACGTCAGCATATAAATTACCAAAATCCGTAAGATTGGAACACCCTAAGAAGGTATTCTCTTTTGCAGATGTAATATTGGCAATGTTTCCGACATAAGATAGTTTTGAGCAGTAGGCAAACGCGAAGTCTGGCAGTTCGGTCATATCATTGCCCAGTGTGATCCTCGGAAGATTTGTGCATCCTTGAAATGCCCCTGTTCCCATTTTGATAAGAGAATCAAGAAGCGTCAATTCATTATTTGCCACTTCACAGTTATCTACCGGACAGCTCATGCAATTTTGGAATGCATAATCACCGATTTCCCTTAGGTTCTCACCCATTTCAATCGTCCCAAGATGGCGGCAGCCATCGAATGCATGCGCTCCAATCGTCTGAACGCCGTCGCCGAATTTGATGTTTGTCAGACCATAATGCCAGCTGGAGACATCACTTATTCTACTGAATTCATGTAAGTAGCAGTCAGCAAAAGCATAATCCCCTATTGTAGTCACTTTGTTGGGAATTGTGAATGATGTAATTTCCTTACAACCGAAGAAGGCATGATTGCCTATAGAACTTACCTCTCCGGGAAGTGTGCTAAGGCTAAGCTCTTTACACCCGTAGAAGGTGTAGGGATTCACTTTCGTGAGATAAGAAGGCAACTCAAGGGTTTTCAATTTTTCGCATTTATAGAAAGCTGAATCACCTATTTCCATTACCTTATCGGGAATAATGATTGTATCCAAAGCAGTGCAATTCATAAACATGCTGCTACTTAGCTCAGTCAAATCATCCGGTAGTTCAACAGTTCTCAGCATGGGGCAATTGCGGAAGGTTCCGGCCTCTATTTCTCCGGCTTTGTCTTTTATTTTGACTGACTCAAGTAGTGGATTGTTTGCGAATGCGTTAAGACCTATCTGGGTCCTATCGCTATGGATTGTGACGGTGTTGGTGTGCCATCTCTCCAAATAGTTATCGTAGACTTTTATGTATTGCTTCACTGCACCATCGTTATCATCTCTAAAAAAATTCCAATTATGCCAACTATCAGATTCGTTGTGAAATAATGATCTCGGAAAGAACCAATTCAAGTCATCGAAATACACCCTACCATCGTTAGTGCGCGGTGTATGATCCTTGCTTCTATGGAAACAATTGCTGAAGGCATTTTCTCCGATACTTTCTATAGATGAAGGTATATCCAATCTCATCAGATTGCAGTCAGCAAACGCATAGTCACCTATGCGCCCCTTCTTATCGGTAGTAGGAGTCGGATTCTTAAGACCATCGTATTTCAACTCTTCGCCTATAGTGATCAATTCCAAAAACTTGCATCCAGCAAAAGCGTAATCGTCGATCACGCAGCTCGGATTCGGTATTTTTACCTTACATAGGCCATAGTTTTTATGGTCGCTGTCTCCTTCTTCAAAGTAGCACCCTTCAAATGCGTGTTTGCCTATATAATTCACTGATTCCGGTAGTAATAGATAATTATCCAGACCGGTCAATCTTCCTCCGTATCCATAAAATGGATAATCAGTGTTCACTACTTTATTGTTAACCTCTAACTTAAATTGATCACCCTCGCGATAATACCCTGTTGTTAGGTTATGGCAATTCTTGAAAGCATAGTTGCCGATATGAGTCAGGTTTTTGGAGAATTTTACATAGCCAATCTTGTGAAGAACCTTATTTTCGCACATATTGAAGGCATAATCCTCAATTCGGGTGATCGAATCGCCCATTATCACCGACCGAATTTCCGGACAGTCATCAAAAGCCATCTTCCCAATGGCTGTCACAGTATATTCCTTGCCCGTGTTTGGATCGATTGCCTTATCCGGGATAACGATATCTACCAACTCCATGTAGGAAGGGTCGAATACGACCTCTACAGTCATGTCTTCCTCCGACGTTATATGATAAGCTAATTTGACCGGCTTATCAAGATACTTCAATTTAAATATCTTATCTGATTTATCATAATCCTGATAACCCAAGTTATAAGGAATATCCTCTATTGCCGGATAATAATATTCGAATATGCCATCATCTGCCGCTGACATGGACAGGGCCATGGAGAGCAGTGCCAATATAATTAATAGTATTTTTTTCATATATAATGGATCGATTGATTTCTTATTTAATTAATGCAGACAATTTTCCTCAAACCATCTTTTTTTTTGGAATAATTAACAAAACCATTGAAATTGAATGCTCTGACCGACCGATCGCGATTCAACGAGTAGCACCCGGATAATCTATCAATAAAATCGATAATAACGATTTGATTATGAAAGACATTTGAGCACACAGTTTGAAAGCGAGAGAAACAACAGGATTATCCAGCAACCACTAAGATGCTGGAACCATGAAGATTAAGATCGAATATTTGTCAAAATTCCCCAAAAGTAGATCGTATGAGATTAAGGATAAAAAAGCACTATGCTTTCCTGAAAAAAATACACAAAAGCATTTGCAATAATGCAAAATTAATGATTATTATGGTAATTTCCAAACAAATAGTTATGATTTTAAAGTAATTAACAACCTTTCGGCATCACCTACTCTCAACCGGCAAGTGTAAAATTGGCGATTAATTAAAGAAAATCTCTTTAGGGGATTGAAAATTCAGTTTTTCACGAGGTCTGCGGTTAATCTTATGTTGGATTCTGCTGATGTAATTGTCTGATAGAGTGAAATAATCGGTATCCTTATGAATATGCTGACGGAGGAGCTTGTTAACCTTCCCGATAGCTCCTTTCTTCCATGAGGAATATGCCTTATTTGCGACGGTCTATCCTACAGGCCGCCTCGGAGCAAACCACGGGGTAATCCGGATGGCGTTTAAACCATGCCACTGCATAGCGGCAAGTAGCGGCTATCCGGTTACCCTCCGACAAGATCTTGTCTGCCGCAAGTTTTACCAATTTCCCGGCTATTCCCTGGCCTCTCAAAGATGGATCCACAAATGTATGGTCGATTGTGGATACCCCATCTTTTGTCGGGAATGTGACCTCGGCTATAATTTTACCCGAAGGATCAGTTGCATAAATTCTATCGGTTTCTGTTATAAAATTCATCATAGTATTTTTTTAAGTAAGTTATAATTAGATTCCAAAATTAATTTTCTGGCACTTTAACCCTAATCTTCAGTCACATAGCCTGCATAGCTCCTTCAGCCGAAATTTTATCCCGATTATTCAGCCGGAACCTCCCCGTCAGTATCCTTCACACGCGGATTGGAGATATATTCTTCGTAATAGCTCATGATCAGGGAGGTGACCGGAAGGGCTATGATCATCCCTATGATTCCCAGCAGGCTTCCCCACACCGACAGGGAGAGAAGTATCACTGCCGGATTCAGTCCAAGTTCCTTTCCCATGATATGTGGCGTCAGGATGTAATCACACACACTCTGGCTCACAACATAAACCAGTAGCGACTTTCCAAACAGTCCAAGGAACGTAACCTCCCCGCCCAACGAATAAATCGCACAGATCACGGCAACCGGAATGAGGGTGATATACTGGAAATAGGGAATCATATACAACAGCCCCACAAGGATTCCCATAGGGATTGCAAGTGGCAAACCGATGATTGAGAATCCTATGCAGTAAAGCACAACCGCACATAACGCCACGCAGCCCTGACCGCGGAAATAGTGATCCATGCTGCTCTGCACATTACGCACCACCGGCATCACACCCTCTCTGTATTTATGCGGAATCATCAACTTGAATCCCCTTGCTATCTGCGGATAATCAATCAGGATAAACAGCACATACACAATCGTCAATGCCCACTCGATCACCTGCGTAATCACATCTACCGACTCATCAAGCAGCGACATTCCCCGGCTCAGGAGCGTGTCGAGATGCACCTCCGACAATCTGGATTTCAAATCATTGAAATCCATCGAACGGTCTACCCACGCTATCAGGTTGACATACTCCTTAGGCAAAGCACGTTTTCCCGAATTCACATCATGAATAATCGCTCCCAGAGTGTCAAGTTCCCTCACCACAAGCGGCAGGAAGAGATAGACAATCAGCGTAACCACCCCTATCAACTCAAGCAGCGCAAGAATAGAGGAGAAAATCCTGCCCTTCTCATGAAGGACGCGCCTGTTGAGTTCCACCACAGGTTGCAACAGATAAGCGATCAGGCACGCAGCAAAGAACGGAAGCAAAACATCGCTCAGATACCTTATCAGAAAGATCAACGCCACTCCGATTGCCAGACCGATTATCAGTTTCATGATACGGTCTATATTCCAGTAGGTTGCGGAATCCTTATTTGACATATGATAGATTCAAGAATAGTATATAACACCCCAACTTCAACTTAACATACTTATTTGTTGATGAAATCCGCAAGACGAGTGAAAAACGATGGATCCTCACCCGTGGTAAGATCCACAAGCTTCCCATCCGGATTGATTATCGCCTTTGTCGGAAATCCCTCTATCTCATAGGCAGTATAAAGCCTGTCATCATTCCCGTTATATAGATTGACCCACGGAAGCTGATACTTCTTGACTCCTGCTCGCCATTCCGCCTCAGATTCATTGCAATCTATTCCTAACACCACCAGCTTGCCGCCATATTTGGCATAAGCCTCTTTCAAGGCCGGGAAACCTTTTATGCACCATCCGCACCAGCTCCCCCAGAAATCAAGCACCACCCATTTCCCCTTGAAATCTGAAAGGCTCACCATCTTGCCGTTAAGGTCGGGCAAAGAAAAGGCCGGAGCGGTGATGGTGCCGGAGGCTACCTCCGCTTTTCGCTCCTCCTCTGCCGTGCGCTGAGCCTGCATCTCCTCCACCTCTCGATGATACAAGACAGCATAGGGCATCAGAATCGATTTCTTGGCCTCAGGCGTCATGTTGTCGTAAGCATCCTTAAAATCATCGCCACTCAGATCCATTATAGCAAAAGGCACGACAGGACTCTTCGGATGCTCGGCCACAAACTTCTTGACAGCATCATCATAGCGCTTCATATACTCATCAAACTCCGCTTCCGATATCTTCTCGTTACGGTTCACCTTATCGAGATATTCCTGCTGGATAGGATTCATCACGGAGGTCAGCGTTGTCATGTCTTCCATCAGTTCCGTGCCTTTAACATCATAATCGAGAGGATCGAACGCCTTGATAGTCACCTCCAGCTTATCCTCGGGAGAAGCATAGAAATCCGGTTCGGAGCGAGTCATCGCCGGTGGCTCGATATTATAACGTGCCGCCCCCGCAGGATCGAGGGTCATTTTTGCAACTCCGTCCTTAACCTCCAGAGTGTCATATATCACCTTGAGGTCTTCCTGTTTCTTTGCATTGAAGATATTGTCGATCGTAACATGGCTCACCACCAGAGTCTTCTCATTGAAATCATCGGGAAGCTTAATCGTCACGTTCCCACCATCATTTGAGCAGGATGTAAGTGCCAAACCTGCCACCGCCAATAAAAGTATATTTTTCATTCAGTTGAGATATAAATGAATAAGTAACTGTTCAAATAATAGACAACTTCATTATCTAAGATTCCCTCTCAAATTTTCAATATTATTAAATCCCTCCTCAAAACTGTCCCGGAGCTCTGATTTTTTTGAGATGTAGTCTAAATAAATAACAAAAACCGACGTAGTAAGTTTTAGGCCCCGACTCATCCCGACCCATAGACGGCTCTTTTCCTACTCTTACTCTAAATTCCATGAATAATTGAAACCGTCCCACATAACGCGAATGCGGCCGGTTTCACAACCAGCCGCATTCACATGTTTTCCATAATACTTTTTCGAACTAACCTAACATCATGAAACGATTTTTCTTTTCTTTATACCTATATAACATCGCCATCACAAAAAGGTTCAAAAAAGTTTTATTTTTTTGTCACTCCCTGATTATTTACACCATTCCTGATCTTTTCGTCGGCCTCTTTCTGCTCTGCCACCTCCACCAGATAGACCGATACGAGCATCAGGGCGATTGCTCCGATCTGCCACCAGCTGAATTTATCCTGACCCAGGATATAGCTGGCGATAGCAGCTACAATCAGGATCAGGTCGCCATAAAGCGCAACAACTGTTGCCGGCAATTTCGTGAGCGCGAAATCCTGTAAAAGATAACTCACCGAGGATGGGAAGATAAGCACGAAGAGTAAGATAAGCATCGGAGTGGAAAAGAAATTCTGATGGAGCACGGGGGCATTCCAGCCGGTGAAGCATACAAGCACAGCCGCCGCCACAGCTCCCCCCAGGAAGGTCCATTTCGAAACCATCGCGCTTCCCAACCGCGGAAGATACCGCTTCTCGATTACAAGATAGCCGGCAAAAAGCACCGATGACCCGAGGCAGAACATGTTCCCCTTGAACGGATCCGAAGCAATCTCACTGCTATGCTGCGTCAGCACGCAGAGCAAAGCTCCCCCGAAACCTATAAGAATACCGGCAACTTTCCCCGCCGAGAGATGTTCGGTGCGCAGACATAGGCAGATTATATATACCCACACAGGCTGCAGGCTGATGAAAATGGATGAGGAGATAGGCGTGGTATACGACAATCCCTCCAGCAAAGTCCACATGTAGCCGAAAACGAAGATCACACCCACGAAAAAAAGTATCACCACATCCCGAAGTGTCGGCTTCGGAAATTTCTTTCGCGTGAAGATACCCCAGATCCAGAAAAATATGGATCCGAAACCCAGACGCATTACAACTCCGGAAATCGCTCCCATCCATGTAGGAAGCAGATAACGCAACGCATTCTCATTCAACCCCGAAAACACCTTCGAGGCAAACATCTCGATATTTCCTTTTAATCTCGGTGTCATTTCTTATCTTTTTCAAGTATTTTTACAAACGATTCCGGCAGACGCACATTGTAAAGCCCGAGGGCCTCTTTGAAAAGAGGGGCAATCTCCTCATCCTTGAAACGGGCGATCCCGCAACCTATCCGGGTCACATAGAAGGTGGTCTGATCCCATTCCCTTGCCAGATCAATAAATTCATCCACATAGGGCTTGATGGTCTCAACTCCACCCTGCATCGTCGGGATGGCATAGGATTGACCCTGAAGCCCTACCCCCTGCCCCTCGATGGCGCCAAATTTCTCTTTTGCCACCCTCGCAGCTCCCCCTGCATGATGGCCGGCAAGGTTGCTGCCGAACACAAAGATCTCATCCTCCCCTAACTTGGTGATGTTTTCAGGTGTGTAATACATATTGTTTGTTATTGCTTTTTAGCCATTATTTTCCAGGTTTCAGATCCTTTTAACGAGAATCTGCCATCCACCGGTTTCCCGTTTATCTTCACATCCTTATAACCCGCAGGCAAATCCACTACCGCCTCCGTGTCACCCGGAGTTGTGAGTTCAACAGAAAGAATACCATCCCTCTCCTCGGCACGATATCGGATATCACCCTTCACGGTCGGCACAACAGTCTCTATCCACTCGACACCGCACAGATCCGGGGCAACGCGGAATTTGCCGTAACCGGGTTCTATAGGCGAGATTCCGGCCACATATTGCGACAGGATAGTCAAGCCGCCACCGCTCCAGGCATGATTGGTGGTTCCTCCGCCGAAACCCTCCTTCCCTATCCCCCAACCCTCAAAAAGAGTGGAATAGTCATCGTTTTCAACCATAGGCCGAAAGCGACGCTTAAGCCTTTCAAGTCCCTTGTCGCCCATCCCCATTATAAATAACGCTTCCGCCACATATTTTTCCATATAAGGGCTCGCATGCTCACATCTGTCGAGCACCCTCCGTATGCCGTCATACTTATCCTGATCCGCAAGCCCGGCTACCACGGCCAGCGCCTGCACACGATCATCCGTGCAACCCTCATAATCGGGATGACGGTAACCTTCACCTGTCCAGAACGCCCGGTTAAAGGCCTCCTTGTGAAGCTTCATCTCCGTTGCAATCGAATCCCTGTCGGCAATCTTTCCCAAGGCATCAGCCATCTCCATGAGTCCTCGCTGAGCCAATGAATACAGGGCATTGTAGAGAGCCACCTTATCGATATTCTCCCCCCAGTCGCCCCAATGCCAGCCCCCGTTGCGGTCGGCAATAGTGCCGTCGGGAGCCTTCTCCCATACAGCCAGATAGCGTTTCACACCATCATAGAGATCAGCAATCGGCTGAATATCTCCCGTATTCAGATAATAATTCCAGAATCCATAATGTCCAACGGAAGCCAGCATCTGGCCGGGAAGTTCCTTATCCCAGTTGGAAGATGGCACCGGGGAATAGATAGAGCCATCCGGACGCTGCCACCCTATCAACTCATACATACCCTTCTTCATCAGCAGGTCGCTGGTGCGAGATAGTGCATAAAAAGCCTCTCCCGATTCATTCACCGCATCTCCCCACCATTGTGCCCTCTCCCTGTCGGGACAGTCCATGTAAGTGTCGCGCATTGTGACATAGAGGGTGCGGGCAGCCTTTTCCCGCAATCGGTTGAGCAAAGGATCGCTGCAACTGAACATGCCGGTGAAATCCGTGTCGTAACCGGTCTCCCTGAAATTCACCTCCTCTATTCTGACATCTTTTGGATAAATATAGAGCACATTCTCACCATTCATCCATCCCTTGTTCTCATATTCCTGTTCGCCGCCTCGGGTGATATACTCCGTCCTTACATTCGGCTCTCCTCCACCCATATAGTTGTCGGTGATTATCTCAATCTTTCTTCCGGAAGGCGCATTCACCCTCATGCCGGGCATAACCTGAGCGTTATAGGGAAGTTTAGCCACAAGAGTGTCACTCACCTCCCCCTTTCTCAGCTCAACCTTCACATAAGGCTTCACACCATAATCACGCCACAGCGGTATCACCCGATGATGAAGCTTACCCCAGGGAGCATCACCCTCCCGGCCAACAACCGACACGGCATCCCAGCCATTGTTCTCTTTTGTCCATGTCAACAGGTCTTCCCGGGCATCAAAACCGATGTTAGGCTCCGAAAGACGCTTGTTGGGGACCATCCCTTCCGGAATATAATATGAGGGATGAAGCATTCCTGTCCACTCCTCCCCGCTATTGAGAAGATTCAGATTGGGAGAATCCAGAAAAAAGGCAGCTTTCCCTGAAGGATTGTAGGAGAATCCCGGTTTACCGAAATACCACACCTGCACGGCCAGAAGATTCTCACCACTCTTCAGATATGGAGCCAGATCTATCGAATCGTAATATGAATCAGTAGGATTGGGACCCCTCTTCACTCCGCCTTCGATCACCACCGGCTCCCCATTGATCCAAAGCCAATATTTACTGTCTGCGGCAATCCTTACCGGCACCGTTGGCGGCACTGAATCAATCTCCACCGAACGCTGCAGGCAGATCATGGAGCCGTTAATATCCTCACAATCCTGAGAAGTGATCCACATTGGATCAGCACTCCACAAATTCAGAGCACACCCCGACAGAAAAAGAAATAAAAGTAATCGGTTCATAGTTAATATTAATATATAAATCGGTTCGGTCCGGAGTCCGGTTCCCTCCGTAAAATTAACACAATTAATTAAGTTTGAGAAATTAATTCAACAACTATTATGCCCTCTCCCCAATATTAGACCTTTATATACAGGCGAGTAGACGTTAAAATTAAAACCCTAAGTAGTTGGCAAACATTAATTAACAAATATTTGCAGTTACCAGGCACTTAGGTAATTTTTAATCCTCAGGCGTAATACTTAAGTAGTTGGCAATAACTAATGAACATAAAAACGGAGTTGTTTTTGAGCAGATTTTGCTGCGGAGAGAGGGAGCATACTCCGGTATGCGACTGAATCGCAAGGCAAAAGATGCCCCATAGAACCGGTTTTATTGTTCAATATTATCAACTACCATGTATCGATTAATTTTTACCAAATACTTCCCATGAAACTCAGACATCTCCTTCCATTAATATTTGCCCTTCTCGGCTCATCAATAGGTATGGCCGAATATATCTCGAAGGTGTGGAATCCCGACCGTGGCAATGGCCGTTACATCAACCCCGTCATCAATGCCGACTACAGCGACCCCGATGTTATTGGGGTAGATGGCGATTATTGGTTCACAGCTTCCAGTTTCTGCAACGTCCCGGGGCTCCCCGTGCTTCACTCAAAAGATCTTGTGAACTGGGAAATCGTAAACCATGCCTTGAAAAAACTCCCGGCTGAATTCGATACCCCCCAACATGGTAAAGGGGTATGGGCTCCTGCAATTAGATTCCACAAGGGAGAATATTTCATTTTCTGGGGAGATCCCGACCGTGGTGCTTACATGGTAAAGGCTTCAGATCCGGAGGGGGAATGGTCTGAGCCTTATCTCCTCTGGGAGGGGAAAGGGATAATCGATACATGCCCGCTATGGGATGAAGATGGAAAGGCTTATCTGGTAAACGGATGGGCCAAGAGCCGCTCCGGTTTCAATTCCATGATAACTGTCACCGAAATGAAACCCGATGCTTCGGCAATCATCGGCGAGCCGGTGATGGTCTACGACGGCATGCCCGATGGAAACCATACTATTGAGGGTCCGAAATTCTATAAGCGCGATGGCTTGTACTATATCCTCGCCCCGGCCGGGGGTGTCGAGCAAGGGTGGCAGCTGGCACTCCGTTCAAAATCCCCCTTCGGCCCATATGAGGCCCGCAGGGTAATGGCGCAAGGGAAATCCGGCATCAATGGTCCGCATCAGGGCGCGTGGGTACACACCGATCTGGGAGAGGACTGGTTCATAAACTTTCAGGATAAGGGATGGCTCGGACGCGTTGCTCACCTGAATCCGATGAAGTGGGTAGATGGATGGCCGGTGATCGGAATTGACAAAGATGGCGACGGGTGTGGAGAACCGGTCAAAAGCTTCACGAAACCAAAAACAAAACAGACTTCGGCAAATGTCAATCCCGCGGAATCGGATTCCTTTGATTCAATAAAACTTGGAAAACAATGGGACTGGTTCGGGAATTATAAGCCGGAATTCGGGTTTGCAAGCCCCTACGGCTTTTTCCGTCTTTATGGTTACAACGTGGCAGCCGATCCGGCACATCAATATATAAACCTCCGCGAAGTTCCGAATCTACTCACACAGAAAATTCCCAACGACACATTCACGGCCACCGCAGATGTGACGGTTTCCGCCACCACCGACGGACAACAGAGCGGAATCCTTATAATGGGACGTGACTATTCCCGGATGGCTGTGGAAAAATCAGGGGAGAATTTCATAATCAAGCAGATAGAAAGTCACAATGCAGATCTCGGTGAGGGAGAGACTGAAACTGTTGTAGCTACCCTGCCGGCAAACCGCCTCAATTGTGACGGGCCCGCACGAACCCAGGACATTGATCTGAAAATGCGTGTACAGGTAGATAAGGATGGGATGGCAAGATTCTATTATAGCACCGACGGGAAAAATTTCCTCCCCTCCGGAAAACCCTTCAAGGTGCGACAGGGTCACTGGATAGGAGCGCGGGTAGGATTTGCCGCGCTTCAGAAAGGGAAAGAGAGGGGATGGATTGATATCCGCGATTTCCGCATCACGCCCTGATTCCAAAGAAGTATCATAAAAATTGATTTATCAGCGTTATATAAAGAGAAGACTTCAATTAGCCTCCTCTTTATATTTTTATTTTAGATCCCATCTGCTACTCAGCAATTATTATAACTTCATTATTATAATTCAGTTTCTCATTATGAAAAAGTCAAATTTTCTTCTCGGCCTCGCAGCTTTTTTTGCAATAACAATGGCCTCATGTGGCGGCAACAAATCCACCGGAGAGTCGAATGTTGATCCGGCTGATTTTGCAGCTTCCCAGCCCCTTGCAAGCGGTGAATATCGCGCAGTATCCTTCCAGTATATCGACTCCGCGTCAACCCGCATGCCTTTCGACGGCAGAATCATCTTCGCCCTCGATCCTGAGAATTCCGGAATCTACGTATATGAAAATGGCAACCGCACCCACTTCAAGGCCACCGTTTCACTGGAGGCCCCATTCTCCAAAGCCGACACCATTTTCACCGCACTTGACAATAAGCAGCGTAATGTAGCCGTAGTCCCCGGCACGGAAGCCGACACCCTGTTCATCACAAAGGGAGACAAACCGGTGAAGATCGCGTTCGAGCGCAAAGCTATCAGCGAAATGCCCGCATCCGATGCCTGGGCACGCATCAACAACCTCCTCTCCAAGTAAGCCTGTAAAAGATTACTAAGGCCCCGACTCATAAAATATCAGCCTGCTGATATTTTATGAGTCGGGGCCT
>CAZCJC010000046.1:0-21641 GCA_964499025.1 uncultured Sangeribacter sp. | reverse complement strand
CCTGTGATCGATGATGAGCTGGTGAATGACAGTGTGATTCATTTCATGGATTACATTGGATTATCGTGAAGGCTTTTCTACTTTGCTCAAATTCATAGCCGGAGACAAGGGAATTTATATATATTGAAATTCATGTAACCTCCATCCGTTTTCTCTAAAACTGATGGAGGTTAATTATTGTCCGCTTCTGTGATGATTGTCATGTTTAAGTGGTTCCCTATTGATATTATTGTTATACGTTGTGAAATGCAACCCTAAATATTTACTAACTTTTGTCCATGATGATAGTAATGAGTTGATGATTGTTCTTAGGATGTTTTGTAGATGATGTGTGACGCCAATTGCTGTTGTGATGAAATTTTTGAATATTATATATTCCATTCTTCGCCATTGCAGGATGATTCTTAGTAGTGATATATTTAAATCGGAATACTCCTATTTGTACTTCGTTCTGATAAGACATGCTGAGTAAGATTGTAGTTCATTATTAGGTGGAAGCGAGGATGTCAAGTTGTTGCCCGCTTCCATTTTTTTGATATGTTGTTTATATGATAATGGGGTAAAATATTATTGTATTTAGTTGAATATAAATGATTTATGGCTTTCGTACATCAAAATTATTGGCTATCTTTACAGTAGAAAATAAAACAACATCCCTCTAATAATCGAAGAAGATGAAATATAGATGGAACCTCGAAGTAGATAATAGCAAACAGATTCTCGGCGGATTTCTTGAACTCACCAAAGAGCTTACCGAAAAGCAGATGATTGCTTACGTCCGCAAGATAGCCCGTGAGTTTATGCTCAACAACCCTCAACTCCCTCAATATGGAGTTTGGGCGGAAGATGAGAATGATGATGACCACTCATTCCATATTACAGCCTCTCGCCATTGGAAAGGATATATTGATATTAAGGTCTATGACGCACAAAAGCGAGACTTCATAGTAGATACAGCTAAGGATAGATTTGAGAAAGAAGAACGAGAGTGGCAAGAAGAAATGACTAAGTTTAATGAGGAATATGGGCTTCTGTAACAAAAACACCGAGAAGTGTCTGGTAAGCCAGATTGATCCCGGTGTCAGGATTGTTGGTGTTCTATTATTGGCAGAGCATTATCCCATCCATATTGATAGCCACAATGGAGAAGTAGGGGTAGTACTCCTTTTCTCCCTCCGGAGTGTTTGCCCGCTCCCAATGGTAGCGGTGCATGGACTGGAGAATCCTCCACTTAGTATTGCTCGACAGCTCCACAGGCACGGCAGAGCCATTGAAGCACTCATCAAGAGATGGAAGTGCTGTTTCGCCAGTAAGTTCATTAACGAGGCGGTAAGCAGCCAGTGTTGCATAGGCAAGCCAGTTGCACACCATAATTCGATTGTCGCAGAGGGCAAGCTCATAGAGCCTGTCAATGATTATCCCTGCACAAACCGACAAGATGTCGGAAGTTTTGCTTGTAATCATATTTGTTTTGGTTTTAAGTTAAACATAAAATCGGATGGAGTTTCCATCTTTTTGTTTCCAATACAACCTGCCGCAGTTGTAATGTCTGATTTTTTATTAGTTGATAACGGCACACAAGCTCAAAGAATCATCTCAAAAATCGAAGTTACAAAATGTCAGCAGTCCGAATTTTCTGTTGCTCCTGAAAGACTTTCCAAAAGCACAAGTAACCTCGAAGCTAACCACGTTAGTAACCACGATTGTGTTCTTGTAATTTATGTAATATCAACCAATTACAAAGGTGTTTCCAAGTGTGTTAACCACGGTAGTAACCACGAGAGTAACCACAATGAAGCGATTTTGACCGCTATTTTTGAACAAGTAACCACGGGAGTAACCACGAGGATTGAGAATATAAAGGCTGTCTTATCAAACACTTATGTATTCGGTCTTTCAGAGGATAACTACGTAAGTAACCACACAAGGCTAAAATTTGTCGATAGCAAAATGATGCCAACCACGCAAGTAACCACGATGATAGTGCTTGTAATTACTGAAATATCAATCATTTACATAGGTGTCATTTTGTCAGCTAACCACGTAAGTAACCACGGCTGTGAGCCAAAAGTCTCCCCTGAAAAGACTTATAGTAGTATATTATATTATACTGCATAGAGAGATTTCTACGCGCACGCGCATAAGAGAGAGAGTTCCCGAAATACAGCCTCAAAAAAAATGATATCATCAAGAAAAATATATGATACATGGCTTTGTTAATCCAACATAAATGATTAACTTCGCATTGTAAAAATCACTTACAAATGAGTAAGTTGATAAGATGCAAATAAAGATTTATACTAAATCGAAAAGAAGATGAAAAACCTCAAAGAACACTATGAACCCATCCTCGAAGCCTGTCGGGGATGTGCAGAAGTTGGAGATGAATATGATCCTATCTCCACTGGTGTCTGCTACGAGGAAGATGATGTTTGCGTTGACATGAGCTTCCTCGCAAGTGGTCGTTATCACGAAGATGGAGATGGCTATTACACTCCCCGTGAAACGTATCTCAAAAATGTTCGTGTATCAGCAGAAGAAATTACCGGATACTACATCAACGAAGATGGCGAAGAAGAAGATATTCCGGATTCCGAACTCAACGACCTCTGTGCTTACATTGAAAAAGAGCTGCCTTCACTGCTCGAATATTAACCGCCAATAGACAAATGCAAATAAAGAAAACCTAAAGAAAAGATGACAGAAAAAACAGCAACCAAAATCATGCACGGCTTTCAGATAAGCCTCGCAGTCATCCTGCTCCTGTGTGTGACAATCTCCCTCGGCTATCATCTGATAGCCGGCAACCTCGTTTTATTCACATTCTGCTGCTTCTCGGCGATGTGGGTAATCAGTTACAAAATGCTCTGCTGGTCTATCGCGGAGTACAAAGAAGATATGGCAAAATTCTAAATCGAAAAGACATGGAAAGTAAAACTTCATTGGTAGCCTTTGGTGGCACCGTCAATCTCACAAAAGACTCTCAGACAACGCTGGCAGAAAACCTCGTTGCTCAGGTACTCGATGGCTCTGTTGATTCAGTAGCCGCCTTCCTCCAGATCAAGGCAATCGCAGAAGTATGCGAACAATTCTTGAAGAACCCCAAAATCTGCGACACTGTTCAGAAGGCAGTCGTTGTCAGAGGAAAGGATGCAGCCTTCTGCGGTGGCAAAATCGGAATGTCGAACACCACCCGCTACGACTACGCATCGAGCGGAGACCCCCAGTATATCGCCCTCATTAAACAGCAGGACGACATCAAGAACAAAATCAAAGCCCGTGAGATGTACCTCAAAGCCCTCACGGATGAACAGGATATTCTCGATAAAGCAACCGGGGAGGTCATCCACATCATTCCTCCGACAAAGAATGTCTCACAATCACTCCGCGTGACCTTCGATAAAATTTGAGTTGTAAGACTCATTCTCTGCGCCCCGTCACTCGCCGGAGTAATGTCCGGCGGGTGATTTTCAAGAACTAACAAACAGACTTCATCCAAATGAAAAAAGAATCGACCAAAAAGATTGTACGCAAAGAGTTTGAGATTCAACCCCTCTCTGAGTTCTTCGTACTGCCTATCAGAGCAAAGCGCGGTAGCATAGGCTATGACCTCACTGTTCCTTGTGATACAGTCATTCCGGCACACAGCAGATGCAAGGTGCCTCTTGACTTCGCAATTAACCTCCCTCTCGGCACTGAGGCAAAGATAGAGCCTCGCAGTGGATGTTCTCTCAAAGGCATCCCCGGAGTAGGACTTCGCAAGCGAAGGATGCTTGTCCTCGGCATCATCCCATTCTTCAAGAAAGTAATGCGAAGCGATAGGTTCAATGCCGATGTGCTCCCCGGAAAGATTGACCCTAACTACACCGACAATGTTCACGTTCTGATCAAGAACGATGATGAGGAGTTCACACTGAAAGCTGGCACCCGCATCGCTCAGATGACGTTCTACTACACTACATCTCCGTTCTTCAAAGTAGTGGATAAACTCAGTTCAAAGAGCAGAGGCGGTGGCTTTGAGAGTTCCGGATATACAAAGATCGAACCGGCACGCAAGGTCTACTCAAATTTAGCACAGAAAAAAGGTGAATCCAACCCGGAAGACGTTGTCCCAACGTCCGACCAAGAAGTTCCACCTTCAACAAGTAATGAACCGACCGAATAGGTCTGATATCATAACACATACATCATCTTTTCGACTTTAGGAGAATCCTCTTTCTATTGAACGTTGCAGTTCAGTTGAAAGAGGATTTGTTTTGCTGAGTGCATGGCTTCATCTTATTAACTTTGAACCGTAAAAAAGTTGAAAGATAAGTTATGGACAATACGAACTATGCGTCCTCTATATTGAGCATTGTTGGTATCACGCTGCTCGAATTTTACCAGCCTCTATTTCCATGGCTGGTTTTAGCATTTGTGTTGATTTTATCAGACCTGCGTTTCGGTGTTCTCGCTTCAAAGAAGCGTGGGGAAGAAATACGCCACAGCCGGATGTGGAGGCGAACTCTGAATAAGGCTATGGATTATTTATGTTGGGTTACACTTGCCGGATTGTGCAGTCAGTCCTTCGGGGAAATCCTCGGCATACCTATCGTGTCGTTGATTTTGCTGCTCATCATATATGGTATTGAGTTATCCTCGTGCATAAATAACTATTTCGTTTACAAGGGCATTAAGAAGAAGTTTAATTTCTGGAAGCTCTTGGACCGCCCGGAGATAGAGAACGCCTTAGAAGAAGATGTCGATTCTAAAGATTAAAATTCAGTAAACATGAAAACAATTAAACAAGGCAGCTGTGGCCCCGAAGTAACCACTCTGCAAAAGAAGCTCAATCTTATAGCAGATGGTATCTTTGGTCCGATAACCGATGAAGCTGTCCGTGATTTCCAGCGTAGCAACAACCTTACTGTAGATGGTATTGTTGGAGATAAGACTTGGAAGGCTCTTGGCATCATCTCATCTGCGAACCCTCGTAGAATTGACAAGATCATCCTCCATTGTTCTGCCACTCCGGAGGGCGAGGATTTTTCAGTTGAACAAGTCCGCAAGATGCACCTTTCGCGAGGTTTCTCTGATATAGGCTATCATTGGTATATCGGGCGTGATGGCAGAATCTACAAAGGGCGTGATGAGGCAAAGATTGGAGCTCATACCACAGGGCAGAATGCTCATTCCATCGGTGTCTGCTATTGTGGTGGCTGTCCCCCTCGTTCAGTCAAGGACTGGAATAGCAAAGGCAAGGACACTCGCACTCCCGAGCAGAGAGCCACCCTCATCAAGCTCTGCAAAGAGTTGATGTCGCGTTATCCATCTGCAACGCTTCATGGTCATAACGAGTTTGCGAACAAGGCGTGTCCTTCGTTCATCGTCAAGAATGACCCCGAGTTGAGCAAATTGTAAATCTCCCATCCCGAATACAATGAAGAAGTTCTTTTACTGGCTCCTCATGATTGTGCTTTTGTTTATTATAGCTATTGAGGCTTATGACAAGCACCATGTAAAACCTCATTCCTCCGTTGAGGTTGTAGATACCCAGACCACCATAGAAGAAAAAGCTGACACAGCTCCACAGGTTCGAGATAGCGTGGTTATTAGTTACGAATATGTATCTGTTCCGATAAAGCAACCTCCCGATTTACCATCGGCAAAAGATAGTCTCGCTACCGGGGAACTTACTGAATCACTCTCGGTGGTTAAGATTTCAGAGGATAGTGTCGCAGTTTCAATTCCTATTACACAGACCCGATATGAGACAGAAGATTATCGTGCCTATGTAAGTGGATATAACGCAAGACTTGACAGCTTATTCGTAACCTCCAAAAGTACAGTGGTACGAATAAGAGATCTTGTAAAACCTAAGAGATTTTCAGTAGGACTACAAGCAGGTTACGGCATGACGCCGAAAGGATTTCAGCCATACGTCGGCTTAGGCGTTTCCGTAAATCTGTTTAGTTTCTAAGTAATAATAACATCTTCTTTGAATAAGGTTATGTGGTGTTCTGCCTGTGAAGGTAGTACACCATTCTTTTTAATGATTTGTTAGTATAAGTTAAACTTGAATTTGCTTAGAAAAATTAAGCGTAATGTACATAAAATAAATGAGTTATGGTTTTCGTATCTCACCAATATTGGCTAACTTTACAATAGAAAATAAGAAAATAACCTCCTAAAAGTTAAGAAGATGAAAAAGTTTAATTCAGCATCCTATCAGAGAAAGGTAACAAACCACAAGAATCGCCGTCAGGCTGTCCTCTCCACCCTTACGGCCTACATACAGGACGTAGTGAAGGAGAACGGCACAATCACTTTCAGTGAGCCGAAAAAGTTCAGAATGAGCTACGATGAAGTTGTTGCTCTCCACTGGGGAAAATGCCCGAAGCCCTACTTGGAAGGTGAGACCTACGATGAAGGAGTTGTTCTCGAACTCGCAATTCCTAAAATCTCTAAGGGGTTCCTTCCGCAAGCCGCTCCTCTCCAAACATCCAATATGGCACACCTCCTCGAAATAGCGGAAGCAATAGAGGCAATCACACACTCTCCTGCACCTCTCGCTGAAATCAGCAAAGAGGTCGAGAATCTCAGTGCAATCTTCCTCAAAGAATCCTCCGAGATGATCAACTGGATAAAGGATACTACTGAGGAACTGACCGAAGTAAGATTCTCCGAACCTCTGAATATCCCAGTACTCTCCGGCACACCCATTATGGCAGTCAAGTTCACACTCGCTAAAGCAACCGATGGAAGCAAGCAGAAGGTTGATCAAGTATGCCTCATGGTAGAATCCGAAAACAAGCTCATCGGAAAGTTCGAGAAGAAGGTTCCTCTTGACAGTTGTCGTAAGCACCTCGCATCCCTCCTCACTCTCGCAAAGGAGATGGATAAAGCGATTGTGCCAGTCGAAGCCTAATAAGTTCTCATTTGAACAAGATTAATAGTGAGAAGCGGTGATTTAACCGCTTCTCTTTGATTTATGGCTGGCTGTGTTTTACACTCTTATCATCTATGATAATATGAAGTCGTATTTATACAATGATTTTATATTATCAAAGTATTGTGTAAATGATAAGTTTTTAGTAACTTTGTGAACGGAAATCATTCATTATGACACAAGAACGGAAAAGAATACTCGTAATTGCTCCCCACGCCGATGATGAAGTTCTCGGATGTGGTGGCTATCTCTTGCATCAGAAAGAGAAAGGAGCTGACATCACCATCGTAGTCGGTACCGTCGGAGGAATTGACCCTAAGCAAAACAAGGAAACACGCCTTTCGGAATTTAACGCTGTTTGTGATAAACTCGGTGCCTGTCGGACTGTGCTGTTCTTCGGTAAGGATGCTTTGATGGATACGATTCCCTCATTCGACATCATTTCAAGGCTTGACAAAATCGTTGATAGCTTTCGTCCGGATGAAATATTCATAAACTATCGTTCGCATCATCAGGATCACATGAAGATGTACGACTGCGCACTCGCGTCGTGTCGAGGGAGGGAAGGTTATTCTCCCAAAGCTGTCGTTCTCTACGAATATCCGTTCATAATAAGCAAGATGGAAAGCGTTGGTGGTGGCAATATGTTCCATGATATTTCGGACTGTATCAGCGAGAAGATAGAGTTATTCGAGATGTACGGTTCTCAGGTTAGGAAAGCACCATCGCCGCTCAATGAAGATGGTATCCGTCAGCTTGCCAAGTTGAGAGGAATGGAATGTGGCTGTGAGTTTGCCGAAAAGTTCTACATCCAAAAAATGATGCACTGATGTATTACATAGTATTTGAATCCGGAAGTCGCGCTGGTCTGTCAGCAGAGATTTTTTTCAGGGCATGGAGGAGTCAGCTCGGACTTGCTGACAATGTAGATGGAGATGATACTCTACTGCTTGCTGACGCAGATCAATCCTATTGCTCTGTACCTTCCAAATGTAGGAATGTGTGCAGGGTATCCGAATTGTATGGTTTAACATCATTGGAGAGCCTTGATAACATCGTAGTATTTCCTGCTGATGAGTTGTCTCGTCAGCTCAAAGATGATGTAAGGGAGAAAGCTTCTCAAAATCCAATGTCCTATGTTGATGCCTTGTGGTACGATAAAGCTCACATCAATAACATCCTCTCAGAGCTTGTAGATTTAGAGCAATGCGCTATCAGAATCCCTCTCACATTCGGATTGTCAGATGCCGTTCTTGTGAAGCCTTGCAAAGCCTCAGCCGGCTCAAAGGGGATTATATCATTTAATGATGTATGCGTCTCGCAGAGGATTGATATAAAGCACGAGTATGTCGTTGATGTCTTCCGCACTGAATCCGAGACAGAGGTATTTCCGAGGGAAGTATGTCTAAGGTCCGGCTACGACAAGATGATAAAATTGATTGACCCATCTGGGGAGTTAGCCAATGAAGTCCGCAGATTCATTGACATTGTTGCTCCAAAGTTCCCGATGTTTGCTCCCGGAATATTCCACCTACAACTCGCGGAGGACGTGAATGGAGATTTATACTACATTGAAGCATCGCGCAGAATATCTGGAACATCACTCGTTAATCTCCCGAATGGCTTCAATCCATTCTGCTTTATGAATGGCTCGAAAGGTAAGGTAATAGACCATCCGTTTAAGTATGGAAAATGGTTCAGGTATGAAGATTTCGTACTCGAAGTAGAAAATTTAATAAAGAAGATAAGATGAGCACAGACAATCAAAATCCCGTGATAGAAGCACCCGAACAGCCGGAACGCCGTATAGAGGTATGCGACCTCCCCATCTCGGAGTTGAAGGTCATCATGGAGAACCCTCGTACCATCTCTGCCAAGAAGAAGAAAGAGCTTCAGGAAAGTCTTGATATGCTCGGGGACTTCGGCATCATCGTGATAGATGAGAATAATGACATCATCTCCGGGCATCAGCGTGTTGAGGCTCTGAAAGTCCTCAAAGGGGAGGATGAGATTGTGCATTGCAAGCGTCTCATCGGCTACTCTGAACCCGAAAAGAAGGCAATATCCATCAAGGCTAACACCCACTCCGGTGATTGGGATTTGAGCAAGTTGGCTGACTTCACAGCCAATCTGCAAATCAATCTCGGTTTGGATATTCCCCCGGCACTCGACCCTCATAACGAAACCAAGATAAAGGACATGGAGCTGATTCATTATGAGAAGTATGACTATGTTCTCATCGCTTGCCGTAATGAACTTGACTATCAGAACTTGATTCGCGCTCTAGGAATCGAAGGCAAAAAGGTTGTTGTCTGCAAGACAAAGACTGGAGAGAGGAAGATCAAAGCTCGTGCTGTATGGTATGACCAGATGAAGTGCAAGATACAAGAAAGTGATGACATTGCAAAAATCTGACCTATGGAGAAAGAAGTAGCTCTTGGAATTTATGTGATGTCGTATCAACGTGCCGATAAGATTAAGACTTGGCACGTTCTCAATGAATGCACTTATGTTGTCCGCGCTTCCGAAGAACAGGAATACCGAAATGCCGGAGTAAACCGGCTCCTCGTTATCCCCGAAGGAGGCTCACTCAAATGTGGCGATGAGGTGTGTTCCTTTATGACCACGTTTTGGTGGATTATAGAGAATACTCCGGAGGAAGTTATCTGCATTTTGGATGATGACATTTCCACCTTCAAGTATCGGCTCAATGATGCAGTGGACATCATGAAGGAGTTGAACAATGGTAAGGACCTTATCGAAGATGAGATTGTCAGAATCGCACAGTTAGTTGTTGATCTCGGACTTGGAGTAGGTTGTGATCAAGCAGATGAACGCCTGTATAACTACACGCAGGAGTTTCAGGTGAAAGGTATGGCTGGGGCAATGCGTATCATCAACAAGCCATGCCTCAAAGCAAAGTACACTCCCAACGACCCGGCAACTTCCGATATAGATATGTTGTATCAAGAGTTGCTTGCAAACCGCATCATCTTACAGCCTCGATATTTCCATGCCTCCACTCCGACCGTCGGCACCAACAAAGGCGGTATCGGGAAGGATTCTGTGATGATTAGAAATTTCGTCCTCGCTATGAAGAACAAGTGGGGAAGATACTATGACTATAATTTCAAGAAAGGTCAGGCAAAAGTCAATATCAACCGCTAAAATCTAATAAGTTATTATTAGTTAATGTCTTGCAAATAAAGAGTTTATGGTTTTCGAAACTCATCATTTATGACTACCTTTACATCGTAAAAAAACGAAATCACAATGTCATATTTAGGTACGAAAAATGGACACAATATGTTCGAGGTGTCCTCCTTGATACAGAAAGCCATAAGACGCAGAGATATGGAGTATGCTTGTTACGCAGCTCGTGAGATGATGTTCAAGTATCGCTCCTATCTCTGGAAACGTATGATCGTTATTACAGCCGAAGATTGCTTTGACCTTGTTACCCGCCCAATCTTCATCCTCCGGCAGAGAGACCAAGAATGTGGTAACATCAACGAAACAAAGCACATCTCACAAGCTGTAAATCTGCTTGTAAATACCCGTAAGAACAGAGATGCTGACTTCTTCGCCTGCAACCTCCTCAACTCCAAAAATAAGTGGAATGTTTGCCCCGATGGTGACGGATACCTTGTAACGAGACACGGACACGATCTAAAGACAATGGCTGAGTTGTTCAAGAAATCCATCCTCAATGCAGAGGATGAGATTTGTGGTTACATCGGCAATGAAATCCGGAATTGGTATCTCGGATTGTTCTGGACTATTGTCAGAGATGTTGCGAGAGAGCTTGCCTATCCCTCAATTATCCGCGAGATTGATGTTCTGTGGACGATAGACATGAGCAAGCCGGTCAAAGATACAACCTTCATCTATGCCGCCAAAGCTCTGACTATCCTCATGAGGGTTGTTAAAGAAGGTAACGCTGATTTCTATCAGATGTTCGACGTTCATCAATATGTTGATATTTCGGTGTTCGACAATTATCGTGAGATTCCGGAGTACACTTTCGACTGCCACACCATCAAAGGAAAGAAGATTGGATTGACAGATGCCGACTTCATCGTTTCAGAGCAAGCTGCTCTCAATCCTCTTCAAAGAGGTTGGTACGATGACAGAGATTGGAGCAGAGATCAGGAATGTGTAAAGACAACCTACGGGAATGACTTCGATACTCCCAAAATCCCGAAGTATGTTCTTGATAGTGTTAATCGGGGAATTTTCCCAGTATCGTTGTTTGACCTATGATTGATGATGTCAGAAAAGAGTTAAGAGAATACATCACTCCTCTGTATATCACAGATGTTGAGACGTTCAGACAGAACGTGCAGACATTCGGGGATGCTCTTAGAAAAGAGTATTCCAATGCCCGCATCGGATATAGCCTAAAGACCAACTACCACAAGCCTTTCATTGATGAGGTCAGGAAACTCGGTGAGATGGCAGAGATTGTATCGCCAAAAGAGTACAATTCGGCAATGCTCTCCGGCTTCTCGTATCAGGACATCATCTATAATGGCGTAATCCCTGATTTGATCACTAAGGTTCGTATAGCCGAAGATGGAGGCATCGTGAATTTTGACAATATTGAAGAACTTGCTAATGCCGACCTTTCCACTGATTATGCAGAAGTAGGAGTTAGGCTTAACTTCGATATGAAGAATGGTGTTGTAAGCCGCTTCGGGGTCGATGTTGAGAACCGCGAAGAAATGTCGTTTCTGCTTGATAAACGGAAGCACCGGCACCTCCTCATCAATAAGCTACATTGTCATTTCTCTGGAGCGAGAGAATTGTATCAGTTCCGCAGAAGGGTTGAGCAGATGGCGAAGTATGCCCGGATGTTCAACGCCACTACTATTGATATTGGAGGAAATATGTTCGGTGTCATTGCTCCGGAGTTCGATGCTCAGTATGAATGTGTCGTTCCATCACTTGAAGATTATGCTCATGCGATAGGTTCGGAGATGAAGCGGCAGTTCCCCAATGAGGATGTTCAACTGATAGTTGAGGGAGGCACCCCATTCGTTACCAATGCCATGCACCTGCTCACTCAAATTAGGAATGTAAAGAGCGTCAGAGGTCAGTGTTACGTAACAGTCGATTGTCGTAATGAAGATGTCGGGTGGACTTGCCGGTATAAGGAGCCTGTCGTTCAGAGTTTGTTTGAAGGGCATGAACATGATTGTCGGATATTCGGGAGTGAGTGCACCGAGACTGATGTTATCCGGCGCCACTATCGAGGACCGGTAGAAACTGGAGGTAAGCTCCTTATTCGTGACATTGGTGCATACTCATCTAATCTGACAAATGATTTTATCAAATATGGGTGTAGCACCTTCATCGACATTAGTGAAATTAAATCTCTATACAAAGAAGTATGACAACAAGAGATTCAGTTAATCGCTTCTCAAAAGTATTTGACAAATGGCGCCATAAGTATGATCCGTATTCATTGTTTGAAAGATTTATGGAGTTCGTCATAGCCGGTTTTGACCAAACTGGAAAAAAGCTCGAAAGACCATTCAATAAAGATGAAAGTGCAGCTTGTATGGAGATTCTTAATGAATGGGTGCTCATAATGAACGATGAGCTTAAAAGCCGTGAATGGTTTGATTTGATTGGTGAGACTTATATGGTTTATATGTCCGGTCAGATGAAAAAGCATTGGACCGGACAATATTTTACCCCAATGCACATAACAGACTTTATGGCTAAGATTGTAGATGCCGGAGAAAATTCTGGTGAAACAGTTTTAGATAATGCTTGCGGAAGTGGACGGATGCTTTTGGCAGCTCACGCTAATCATCCCACCAATTATTGTTGCGCCCAAGATTTAGATAGAATCTGCTGTCTTATGACCGTCTGTAATTTCATTATTCACGGAGTTAATGGTGAGGTTGTTTGGGGAGATGGTCTTAATCCTACTGATTATCGTGAGGGGTGGCGGACAAATGAGTTATTAGGAATTATCGGCGTTCCATGTGTAAGATCAATGGAAAAGATTGAATCAATGACATTCCTAAAAGGTCTCACGTTGCTTGAAGAACAAAAGAAACCAAAGCCGGTCCCAGTTAAGCCAAAAGAAACAGCACCAAAGTTCGTTCAGTTAAGTCTATTCGATGATATGTAGAATGTGTTTATTTGTTTCTGTTTAAGGTCCATTCATACTTAGGTTTACTATGTTCCAATATAGTAATCGACCCATTCAGCTTCAAGTATTAAGAGCCGCAAGTCCGCTTATATGATTGTTCCTCGCTTTTGCCCGCGATAGCTCATATCATATTAGCGGATTTGTAATATTTTGATAGTCAATAGTTAAAAATAGTTTAATGTAGGTCTATGGCAGAAAAATAAAGTTGTCTATGTTTTGTAATTCAAAATTTTATTCGTAACTTTATAACGTAATTAAGAAACACCCCCAATTATGAGAGTCATAACTAAAAGAACTTTGATTGAGTTTTATACCAAACATCCCCAAGCTAAGGGTGCTCTTGAAGATTGGTATAAGAATGCTACTAAAGCTCATTGGACTGACCTCAGTCAGATGAAGGCTGAATGGGCCAATTCAGTCGATTACATTGGTAACGACCGATATGTTTTCAATATTCGGGGAAACAACTTTCGGTTGATAGTTCTTGTTCTATTTTTACCGCAAAAAATCTTCATTAGATTCGTCGGTACCCATGCTGAATATGATAAATTAAAAGATGCCTCACAGGTTTAATATGAAGTTCTATGACAAAGATTGAAAACGAAGCTCAGTATAACTGGGCGTTGAGCAGAATCGAAGAGCTTCTGCCTTTTGTAAGCAACGAAACTCCGGAGACCGATCCGAAGTATATCGAGTTGATGTTGGTGTCTGACCTTGTAGCAGATTACGAGGATGAACACTATCCCATCGGCACGCCCTCACTGATAGACATTCTGAAACTCAGGATGTATGAGATGGGTCTCTCGCAGGCTGCTCTTGCCAAGAAAATAGGAGTAAGCCCCTCACGCATCTGTGATTTCCTGTCAGGAAAGAGTGAGCCGACGATGCAGGTCGGCAGACGCATCTCAAAAGAGTTGAATATCGACCCGGCAATAGTGCTCGGGGTCTAATAATATTTTTATACTAAAAAATGCCTAAAGAATTTGATTCAGAGAAACGCGCTTTTTTAACTGAATTTGAAAGTCTGTTAAAAAAGTACGATGTTAAAATAGTTGGATATGGTTGTGGTTATGAAGTTGAGGAAGGATATATTGACATTCGATTCAATGATGGTTCTGAGATAACCTATTCCCAGTCTGACCCATACAATGACACAGAATGTATCATTGATGCAAGCCGCGTTTTTGACTATGACTAACTTTAGGTCTGCAAGTATTAAGTAGCCCATCCAATGTGAGCGATAGAAGTCGCTCCATCTTCTTTGACTGCTCCCG
Organism: uncultured Sangeribacter sp.; assembly: GCA_964499025.1. Taxonomy (GTDB): domain Bacteria; phylum Bacteroidota; class Bacteroidia; order Bacteroidales; family Muribaculaceae; genus Lepagella. The sequence continues at coordinate 7,273 of CAZCJC010000046.1, read as the reverse complement.
GCATTAGTGTCGGGAGTTTTTGTTTTCGGTGTATTGTGTATGTGAATATGCTAACCACACGTAATTTGTTTATGGCTGAAAGTCATTACCAACTATCCACTTCAAAGGCGTAAGAAGCCGTAATTTTTGATGCCTCATCCTTGATTTTGAAGCAAAAGTTAAAAATTGATATTAGATGAAAAAATAAAGATTAAAGCTCTGAAAATAAAAGAGTTATGGCTTTCACATCTCAAACTTATTGACTAACTTTACAATAGAAAATCAGAAAAATAACCTCTTAATAGTCAATAAGATGGAAAAGAAAATAACCGCCCGTAAGATAAAATCCCAAATCTACAAAGTAGTTGCCCCGCTGACCTCTCATCTCTATAAAGATGAAGATTGGTCCGGAGTTGCTTTCGTCCTCGCATCAATCAGAAAGGTTCTCTCGGAACTGTCAGCTAACCTCGACCTCAGAGTAAGTGTGGAAGATGGCGGGTATCGGGAAAACGACGGCGCCCACTGGAAGGAATACTGTCTTTCAGTTGTAGATCAATCCTCAGAGAAGCAGATTCTCGCCGGTCATCTCAATGCTCATGGAGCAGGTACCATCGTTGATCCCTTCGATAGATACGATATGTCAGTAGTTCTTTACTAACCTCAAAAGAAAGAATGGTTATGAAAATAGATGAATACAAAGTACAGGCTCAGCTCAATCGCAACAAGAAAGCTGATGAGTTCAGCATAGGAGATTTTCTTCTCACTGCCACTGCTTGTGGCAAAGACTGCAATTTCATTGACTTCATAGATGCTCATGAGAATTGGAACATTGGAATCAATGACCGAGTATGTAAGGTGGTGGAGATCATAGATGTTACTGAGGATGAAGATTTCCTCACTGACTGGCTCAATAAAGAAGCCACACCTCATGAAGGAGGTAGTGAATCAGATGATGTAGATACCAGTAAAAAGATGTATGAGTACACGAAAGCTGACTGCGCTACATTCTTCGACCTCATAACGGTGCTGAGAAAGCCTTCCGGAAAATGGATAGGGGTGGATTGTCAGGGATATGCCTACTGGAGGCATGTGCATCTTCCGTCGGACTATGAGAATGTGTTTGCAGAAGAAAGAGCAGATGCACTCAGCAAATTAGCCGAGGTAGAGGCTAAGAGACAGGCAGAGAAGATGAAGGAACTTGAACATCACGCTAATGCTCTCCGGCAGAGAGAAGCGGAGTTGAGAAGCAAGTATTTCGGCATGGTGCTTGATCCTGCAAATAGCAGAGTGGTCGGAAACAATGTCCGGAAGTTCTTCGCCATTGAGTTCCCGGACATCAAAGTTAAGGTTCGTGTAAAGAAGTCCTACTGGGGAGACAAGTTCGATGTGTTTGTAGATGTAATCGGAGTTCAAGACTATGAAAAGAGAGATGCCATCCGAAAGGTGTGCAAGGTCTGGACTGATACAATGCCGACTGGTCGAATGACAGATGCCAATAGCTACGCAGGGGAGACTGAGACAAGAATGTGTCCGATGCAGATGTTTGGCATAGTGAACGGAACTTTCTCATTCAACTTTGAGTAATGGCGGAGGTTGAGACTAAGACGCAGAAGGCTTGCTCGTTGTTGAGGAGAGGGGATGTTAAAGAAGCACTCAAAATTTTTCGGACCTTCCGGCTCGGTTGGAGCAAAGATGAAAAGAGGAAGATAGATATTGCCTGTGAGTGCTTGTGCGGAAAGTCTGACTTTTACTCATCTCTCGGGATTGATTGCCGTCAGGCTGTTGATGAAGCAGTCAAAGTATTGATGGAAAAGTATCTATGATGATGTAAAAGTTAGCAAAAGTTAAACTTGATTTAGCTAAGTAAAATAAAGCGCAATGCCCTAAAAATAAATGATTTATGGTTTTCGCATATCAATTTTAATGGCTAACTTTACATCGTAAAAATAAAACATAAAACATTGAAGAAGATGATAACCAAAAACCAAATTAAAAAAATCGAACAACTAATTAAAAATTCCGGAATTTCCCTCTCAGACGATCATCTTCCGGAATGGGTGGATGAAGTTCTCCCTCAGATGGACCGAGACGAGAATGGCAATCTCCGAGAAGGATGGGAGGAAGAAGCTGAAAATATCGTAGCCAGTATAGCTTGTGGGGGGTGTCATTAACCCCCTACATCTTATTTCTAATCACCGAAGCTATAGCCTTTCTGAATAAGAATCATTTCATGATGAATCTTTCAATGACCGATGAAGCAGTGTAACAATGGAAAAGAAGCTCACAGCAAAGAGAGGTGATCATGCCGGAGGCTGGTACCTCACAGACCCGATAAGAAAAAGATGTGTCAATCTGCATCATTCCGATTGGTGTATATTCGACGAGGAAGGTCGCCTCGCAGTTGGCAAAGATGGTCGTCCTTACTGCTGGACTACCAAAGCCGTAGCACAATGGAACGCTGAAAACAATCGGGATTGGATAGCCGGTTATGCAGAACCTATTAAATGCCCCATTCAGTTTTCCTTATAGAAGTCTGTTCGTATGCAAATAAAGTTTTAAGATGGCAAAGAAGAATCCGTTCATAGTTGCTTGGGTGCCCGGCAGATTGAAGTTGTCTGATGGATCATCCCAAAAAGAGTTTCAGAATCATGATGAAGCATTGGACTTCCTCGAAGCTGAGATGGATAAAGTCGCTTATCCCATAGCGACAGGAGAGAATAGATGGAAGTATCGGAAGCAAACCGGCAAAGAACCTTCGCAAGGTCAGATTGAATGTACCCGGTTGCAGAGAGGAAAAATAATGCTGTATGGCGTTAGCGAAAGATACATCGTTCCATCCTCAGAATAAGCCCTGTAAGGTGTATAAGTTAAACTATGTTTAATGCCGAAATTTAAGGTTTTTGAAAGAAAAATATTTGACGTAAGGTTTTCGCAATCAATAAATTATGGCTAACTTTACAGTAGAAAATAAAACAAAAACCTAAAGCAAAAAGAAGATGGAAAAGAAAGACCTCAAACTCTCACAGCTCATTGAAACAATGAGAGCCATAGCCGCAGAAGGCAATCGTTTCGTCAAAGGTGATTCATTCCACGATGTAGTCAAGATCACCAGCGATGTAGAAGAAATCGAGGACGCAGACCTTGAACCACAGTATAAGGAAGGTGAATGGTTCTGGAGCCTTCGTAAGAACGGAACTACTCTCGGTTGTTTCTCCAGTTCAGTAGAGGAGTTCGGGAAAGAGTTTCCCACAGAAGCGGTAGCTTCCTACAAGATACACTACTCACGCCGCCGTTTCTCAATCGTCCGAGTTAAGGAGTTCGGCAATGAGTTTTTCGACTAAGTAACCCCCGGGAGGGGCTAAGGCTCCTCCCTCCAAATATGCAAATAAAGTTTTAAGAAGATGAACACCATAGTAAAGAAGTTCTCCAACTTAGAAGAACTGCGTGAGGCACTATTCTTCAACTACCTCACGGCAGAGATGATGTCGGAAAAGAGAGCTTGCTTCAAAGAAGGTAACTCCTACAATCATTACGACTTCGAGGTGCCGGCAGCCTCCGAGGATTATTTCTGGAAGGAGTTGGCAAAGAAGGTATGGCGCAAGCCATCGGAACAGAATATCTCCGACCTCCGCAACTCACAAGGATGGTGGCTCAAACGCCTCTCATTTGATGGAGAAAGGTTTGAATACACCGCCGGTCAGGACCATCCCTATGAGATCAGAAAGATTCAGAACCTCGTAAAGAAACATAAGAAGTCATGATACAGAAGCGTTTCCAAGACCAGTATGATTCCATCCTTAGATGTATGAGTTCCGATGAGCGTCAGCTCACTACTCCCGAAGAAAAGCTCCAACACTTTGTAGATAAGTTCCACAGAGAGTATGACAACAAGTCCCGCCGTGCTACATGGCCCAATTTGCAGGAGCGTATCGCCCAGTATCTGACAGGATTGCCCTCTTGTTGCAGCATAGCCTTCGGCTCATGGCACATCGGCAACATCGGTGAGGAGTGGGGAATAGTAAAGACTGAGAAGCAGAGAAATCGGTTCATCGAGAACTGGTGGAGAACCATCGCTTTCAGAATCATTCAGCTCTGTGAGCATTATAAAATCGAATTTCCTGCACAGCCGTATGAAAAGCGAATCAGTAATTGAACGAATCCCTGCGTGGGCACTCTACTTCATAGAGTATGGAGATGCCAGCGGTCTCAGAGATAGTGAGGTCGAAATGGTTCAAGGCTTCTATGAATCATATCGTAAAGAAGGTATGGCTATTCAATGCATCTATCCGGTTGTCAATAATGATGGCAACTATGAGGAATATTTCAGCAAGTGTCCTGCCTTCGGAGAAGCTACCTCGGTTGTAGATTGTTCAGTGACGTACTACATCATCCCAAAAGAAGAAAAGCCATGAGAATCGAAAAGACAGACTGGGGCAAGAAAATCTTCATCAAGAATGATGATTTTGAGCAAGAGTATTCCATTCGGAATGTTCGCCAGTTGAATAGTTGGCTTTCAAGAATCCACCCCTGTATGGATGAACTTGAAGCAAGAGAGAAGGTTATCGAAAGAAAGCTCCTCATCCTCCTGTTTCAGTTAGAGAACTGCTTGAAAGCTCTGTATGCCGACCCCGGATTTGATTTCATTGAACGATGGGAGGTTCGCAATCGGCTCATGTTCAACGAGTGGTTCTCCGACCAAATCGAAGAGTTGATAAATGCCATAGACGGCATATCAGGTGAGTATTGTATAATAGCAGGTAGAGATGGATATGGATGGTGTTACTGAATATGATGGCAGAAGTGCCACTCTGAATGAACCGTATCTCGGTTATGAGAACATCATTCTCATCCGGTACTGGCCCACAATGTATAAGTGGGAGGTTGAAATATGCGGCTCCGGGAAACATATCTATGTTTTTGATGATTAATTTACGCTTGATTAAGCTGAAAAACATCTGTGAGCCCGATTTTAACACTCAAAATATTGTAGAAATGATAATAAATGATTACCTTTGCGGTGATAAATGCAAATAAAGTATTAACCTAAATCGTAAAAGAAGATGTATAATCTCGACTTTACCCCGGAGCAGTTAGTTGCTGTATATCGCAACACCTCCAACGAAGGTCGCACGGCTATCAAAGAAGCCCTCGGCGACAAGCTGTCAGAAGCTCTGCCTATCACAGAGCGTGTGAAAACCTATCAGGATGACGTCCGTGAACTCGGTGAGAAGCATCCCTATGTCGAATTTGCCAACTGCGCTCAATATCGCTATCCCGGCATTTTAGGCGCCGACATCGTAGCTTACCTCAAACTCCGTGTCATCGTTGCAGCCCTCAATGAAGGGTGGGAACCTAAGTTCACCGAAGGTGAGCTTCGCTGGTACGGATGGTATGACATCGTAAGCAAGGCTGAATATGATGCAATGTCCGACGATGATAAGGCTCAGTGCCGGTGCGTCGGTCGGTCGCACGGCAATGCGCACTCGAGTGGCGGTCTCGTTTGCGCGGGCGCGAATAGCACTTCTTCGCACTCGGGCACGTATCTCAGCGCTCGGCTCGCCTTCAAAAGCGAAGAGCTTGCAGAATATGCCGCAAAGCAGTTCGCAGAACTGTTTGGGGATTTCTGCTTCCTCCCCAAGCCCGAAAAGGAGACTGAAAAAATGAAGAAGATCTCTCAGAAAGAGTTCTTCCGCCGTCTGATAAACGGGAGGTCTGCCAAACTTGGCGCTCCCGTTTATCCCGGAGCGGTTGAAATCTCGGACAGCTTAGTGGAGCAGATTGCGAACAAGGCTGAGCGCAAGGTATTTCGGTCGGTGACTCATACCCAAAGCAATGCCTTGATGTTCGACAACAAGTCTTGGTTCTTCTATCAGAAGCCTAAGAATTGCGACAGCAGAGAGACGTTCCTCCACAACATCAATGGCACGGAAGTTCTTGTGCTTGTTGATCATCGTCCGGCGTACACCAACCCATTCGGCACTCCCATATCGGAGCAGACGATGGTTTTAGCATACGAAATCCAGCCCTAAGATGTTCTCGGTTTTACAGCTAAATAATGAGCCTTCCCCGATGCCTCCGGAGATGTTTGAATCATTCAAGAAACATCTCCCTCCGGAAGAACGGAAGAAGTTCGAGAAGAAGCATCAGGAGTTAAAGCATAAGAAGGCTGCTCGTGAGTGTGAAAAGGAACAGAAGTTGTCGAAAATCCTCGACACTGAAACGCTGATGAGATTTGCTTATGTTCCATTTGTAGTTGCTCAGCTCGCTTGGGATTACGCAGATACCATCCTCAATGTAGCCTGTATTATGAAACTCCACCCGACAAAGAAGCTGTGTCGCGCAGTCAAAGAGTTGAAGCGCCGGTATGATATTGTCAGGGATGAGTTTACGAATACTACTCACAGAGATTCCGAAATTGACAATATGTATGTCTTTGAGGATGGCGTGGCAGACCTGTTTTCTCTCTATCTGAAGAATATTGAGTTTGACCTCAACAGCGAATATCCTCAACTTGACGCAGAGTATCGCTCATTTATCTTGGCGGTCTATCAATGCCACATCGTTCTACAAGCTATTTACCGGTATGCTGAAATGCAGAAGGTGAAGATTGAGAAGATTGTCGGTCATGCAATAGGCGATGTCCTTCCGGCAGAGCTTCGGAAACTTGACATTCTTGTTATGGAGTTCGTAGGGGATAAGCCTGTAAGCGAGAAGTTCAGTTCACAGCAAAAGACCTACGCTCAATGTATCGCCAACCGTATGGCTCTGATAGACCTCAGTGAAACCAAAGACACGGAATAAGAGATGCAGAACAGTAGCAGCAATCAGTACGACCTAAAGAATGAGGCGAAAATGTCAGGTCTGCCAAAGTTCCTATCGCAATAAGTCTTGACGGCTATGACCTAAGTGCCCACAGTAGCACGCGAGAATAGGCTCGGCTACATCCTGTATCTCCATCCAAAATGCAAATAAAGTTTATCCTAAAGAAAAGATGAAAGAAGCAAAAATTATTAGAGCCAATGGCACAGAAGAAGTGATAGTGCCGGCTAACGGAACAGACTTCTCGCTCGAAGAAGCGCAGAAGGTAGTAGGCGGCTTAATTGAAGTCGTGAACCTCGGAGACGGCATGATTATCGTCTGCAACGAAGAAGGTCTGTTCATGGACTTTGACGTGAACTTTAAGGCTACAGACATCTGCCTTGAAAATAGTTCCATCCGTCCCGGAAGTGCCATTGTAGGTGATGTTCTCTATTGTCCCACAGAGATGATTAAGTAACCATGAGCACCCTCACAA
>CAZCJC010000045.1:0-22847 GCA_964499025.1 uncultured Sangeribacter sp. | reverse complement strand
TAATAACTTATGAAGAAGTTTTTACTTTCTCTTTTGTGCCTGTTGACAATGGCAACTACTGCAATGGCAACCGACACTTACCGGCTGGTGACCTCAGCCGATGATCTGACTCCGGGTTCAAGTTATATACTTTATGGGGGTAAGAAGTCTACTTCAAAATTTGCAATCATGAGTGCAGATGTATCAACAACATCCACTAAGTTTATGAATGTGGTTACCCTAACTGATGAACCCGGGGAAACAATTGATATAGAAGGGAATGAAGGGTATGCTATTCTTGAGCTGAGAGTCTCAGAATATGAAAATCATGAGGGCCATTTTTACTTCTACATCACTAATGAGGGTAAATCGGGATATTTATCTAATATGCCGGGAGATACACGCACTCTTCAGATATATCAAGAAAAAGATGTGACGGAGACTACTCTCAACAATTTTCATGTTACAATAGATTTTGCTTCCGATGGGAGTGGAGATGCAGAAATCCGATATTATGATTCAGGGAAAAATTCTTTGATTTTATATAATACTTCAACCTCTCCGGAAAGATTCACAGGCTATGAAAATCCCTCAGAAAATGTGGTGTTGCCACGTTTGTATAAATTAGAGGAGAATGATCCTGATAAAGCTCCGTCTAAGCCTGTTTTTACTCCTACCAGTGGAAATATTTATGATGATGACCCGATTTTGATTTCCGGAAAGGGTACGATTTACTATACTTTGGAGGATATTGATCTGACTCCGGAAAATGGAATCAAATACACTGACCCCTTTACTATTTCTCAGATTGGAGAAGTGACAGTGAAGGCTATTGTTGTTTCCGCAACAGGTCTTGTCAGCGATGTCGCAACTGTCAAATATCATGTTAGCGAATCCCCACTTTTTTATACAATTGTTTTTAAGGATAATGGTAATAGCTCAGGAGATGGTTCCAACTTAAGCGAGGATACTCCTCTGTCAGAAGTAATTGAAGAGGGAATCGAGTATGTAAATGGTTTTGGTGAACTTGAAAATGCTACTTACAATTCTTGGAATGGTCTAAAATTAGGTACGGGAAGCAAAACAGGTGGATTTACTATATATCTTGATAAACCTGTTCTTGTCACAGAAGTAGTTATAAATGCTTCTGAATATAATGTTAAAGATAAGTCTTCGATTGAACTGTCAGGAGTAATTGGAGTAAATGGTAAATCACAGGATTTTGGTACTCAACAATTAGATACGGATGAGGTTGCTCTTAAGGACTATATTTTCAGTGGCATTAAAGTTGAAGATGAAGTGACTGCTTTGACTCTGAATACTGATGTAAAGAGGGCTTTTGTTAAATCGATCACTATCAAATATCGCAAAGAGGGAGCTTTGGTTGATGAGGTTCCTGTGCCTGAGGTTGAGGGTAACTTCACGGTTGATGGGGATTGTATTACCGGGGATAAATCTGTAAAGATTAATTTCAAGGCTCTGGAGGGTCATCATATTTATTACAGTCTCACTACAAATACTTCACACCAGAATGTCAAAGCCGAAGCTACTACAAGAGCTGCTTGCACTGACGAACATGCAGGTTTCAAACAACATGCGGGAGAGGAGATCACTCTTTCCAGCGAACATTCAGCACTCTCATTCTTCGCTTGCAATCCTGAAACGGGGGCTCACAGTGCTGTGAAAACTTATAACCTTTCTCTTCAGACCGGTGTGGCTGAGATAGAGATCGGCGAAGGTGAGGCTGTTTACTATGGTCTTGAGGGACAAAAGATGAGCGGGAAAGAGCTTGCTCCCGGTGTTTATATCCGCGTGAAGGATGGTAAGGCTAAGAAAGTTATTGTGAAATAAATTTACATAATTACTTATGTAATTTATCAAACTCTCTTTTTCAGATATTTTGTGGAGACAATGCTCATTGGCGTTGTCTCCACTCTCTTTTTATGCAGGGGGATTACTCCGCTTACGCGTCGTCACCGGGCTACGGAGTGCGGATAGAGGAGATTTGGGAGGGGATAGAGGGGGAATTCAGTGTATTGGAAATATCGCAGGAATAGAGGGGGAATTTGGTGTATGAGAAATATCGGAGGGAATAGAAGGGGAATTCAGGGTATGGGAAACAGAGGGAGGATCATAGGGGGAGATGGTAGCGGAGGTGGGCTACTCCGGTAGCACCAAAGGAGGCTTTCTGGCGGAGTAGGCCGGCGTTGAGATGGGGGCCTGTGGATTGATTGGAGGTGCCGAAATCGAAATATTTACGTGTTGAGAAGATGTCGGTTATCAGCCGGTGAATCAGTGGGGTGAGAAGATTCTCTTTACGAGCGAATGGGGTTGTGGCTATGTATTGTGTATGGGCCACAAGTCCCGTGTCATATATGCAGACACCGGCCTGAATAGATTTGTCGGAGGCTGGAAGGGAGAGAGAGTCGTTTACTTGAGTTGCTTTTTCTGAAGATTGCGGGGAGGAGGAAAGTGTATCGGGCGTAGGGTCGTCGCAAGTGAGGATAAAGAATCGGATGTTGTCGGGAAACCGCATTTTGAGTAATTTCAATTCTTCAGCTGTATGAACCGGTTTGGCGGAGTATCTCTCGTTGAGACATCTTTCCACCAGGTTCATGAATCCTTTTACATCTTCTGTTTCTTCAATAGTGATGGGTAGTCGGGAGGCCTTTGCAAGGGACCGGCGTCGCAGTTGATTGAATTTTATTGGTTCGGAAAGTGGCAGGGCCATGCTAAGGTTCACTTCCGAAACGTTTGCGCCAAGTCTGTAAAGGGCATATATATCCTCCTGAGAGGGGGTTAGATGGTAGATGGTAGGGAGTGGTTTGTAGTCAAGTGCGGTGTATCCGGAATTACGCCAGTAAATTATGGCGGTTTCAAAAATTTCCAATAAATCTGCTCCGTCGATATGTGAGGAAGGGAGGATCCACCCTCCATACGTGAGACCTTGATGAGAGTGGATAACGCCATCCGGAGTTAAATTTGCAGGCAGGAGTGCCATGAGGCGATTGCCTTTATATGCTAAGCATGAGGCATCGCGAAACCGATCAGAGTGATAATCAATATAATCCCTTTTGAAGAGGAATGTAGCGTTTCTGGATGTGTCGACAAACGCATCCCATTCTCTTTTCATTTCGGGGGTATATTTCCTGATTTCAAAGTTCATCGTATCCAGTCGAGGGGATTCATTTTTTCTCTGTTCTTCCACACTTCGAAGTGGATTGAGGAATGTGAGGGGTCTTCCTCTGAGGGTGCGAGCTTTCCGAGAGCCTGTCCCTGCTTTACTACATCGCCGACTTTTACTGATGGTGAGGATATATTGCCATAAACAGTGTAGTAATTTCCATGATTCACAATCACGACCGTTGAATAGCCCGGAATCATGTAAACGCCTGATACCTTACCACCATAAACAGCCTGCGCGGCTACCCCGGCACCAACTTCAGCATCGATTCCCGGGTTATCATACATTACATCGGGGAGTTCGGGGAGTGCGTGGCGGCCGAAACGGCTTGTCACCCGGAATGCTCCTGCCACGGGGCGTGGCAGGGATCCTCTCATCGCCGCGAAATTACCGGCAGCTGCAGCTGCCGTTGATGCTGAAGGAGGCGGAGCCGATGTGGTGGAAGAAGAACCGGCGTTAGAGTCGCTGTTACGCGGTTTGCGTTTACGGGCTTCCGCATAATCTGTATTGGTCGGCTTGCCATTTGCGGCTTTCTCAGCTTTATTATCCTTCTTAGTGTCAGTTTTTTTCTTCTCCTCTTTTGCAGAGGAGGAGGCCTTCTCCTTCTTATTGGCTTCAGCAAGGAGCCTTGCTTCCTCTGCTTTCCTTGCTTCTTCAGCTTTTCTTGCTGCTTCCGCCTTTCTGGCCTCTTCCGCACGACGCGCCTCCTCAGCTCTCTTTTGCTCCTGAGCGATAAGAGATGATATCCTGTTACGCAAGTCGTTGGCCTCAGCCTGTTTCTTTGCGAGATGAGAGTTTAGAGCCTGCCCGTTCTTTTTCAGTTTTACGACAAGGGCATCCTGCTGCTGAAACCGCGAGTTTAGTTGATTACGCGCCTTGACTTCGCGTGCGAGTGCCTCATCTTTTTCCCTACGGGTCTGAGCAAGCAGCTCTTTCTGATGTTTCAATTCCGAAACGCGCGTGGAGATCTCCGCTGATTTCGTCCGGCGCCAAGTAGCAAACTGCCTTAAATATCTCATTCGGCGCATGGCCTCTCCAAAATTTTTGGATGAGAATATAAATGCAAGGTCAGAGTTAGTATTTTTCTTAGTCCTGATTTTCTTGACTGCCCTGAGATAATTCTCCCTCATTTCAGAGAGTTTACTTTCCGAGTTCCCGATTTCCATCTCAAGACGATTGAGATTGGAATCAAGATCCACCACCTGTTTTTCGGCTGTCTCAACCTGTTTCTTTGCGATAGCAATGTCGTCGCGAAGTTTTCCGAGTTCATTGAGACCTTTCTTAACTTCAGCTTCATTCTTACGAATCTCCTCTTTAGTCCGGGCTATCTCTTTTTGGGTCTCAGCCTGACGTTTCTTGGCTTCAGCAGAGGTGGCCGGAGCCTGTGATTTCTGGCCCGATCTCTTTTTTTGCGGTGATTTTGTATTAGAATTCTGGTTTTTTGCTTTGACCGGTGATTTGCGCGAGACTTTTTTATTATTTGCGGATTGGGAAGTCTTTCCCTTTTGGGATGAAGTCTGAGCCCCGGCTGAAACCGGAGCAGTGAGAGCAATCATCAAAAGCGGAAGGATGAGAATGTATTTAGAAAAACGCATCAGAAACTTTTCAAAAACTGTTTTATATCCACTTGGCGGTATTTGTCGCTAAGATTGAGGGGAGCGGGAGCCTTTGCACCCCACTTGACCTGATCGAATTCCAGAGAGATATTGAATTTTTTTTCAAGATTCTTGGTGAGGGACACCTCCAGTATCCTTTTCTCTCCCGGGTAGGCATAATCCATGTTCAAGGCCAGGTCATGCTGTTCTACATCGATAGCAAGAGATTCGATTTGAGCCTTGGAGTTCACTCGATATTCATAACCGAATTCATCGGCGGCTGTCCTACCTTTGGGGAAGGTGAGGTTCCATATCTTGACATCTGTGGCGAGGGAATCGGACATCACCTCTGTAAAGTCAATGAAATCGGCATTTCTTTGGGCGAGTTCTCCTGCATTAAGCACAACGACCCTTCCCAGAAGGAAGCTCTGGATATAATCAGTGAAATCCGGATAATCATATTTTATTCCTGAAATGGATTCGAGCGCGTAGACTCTTTTCATTTTGTTTACAGCCAGGAGGGAGTCGCCCGAGAGGGATATCCTTCCCACCTCGCCGACAAAAGGAGCCCTGACGGATATGTCGATATCAGTTCCCTTCTTCATGTATATTTTCAGCGTGGGGGTAACGGGTAATCCGCCGGCATGAAGCTTGGCAGTGAGTTCAGCGGAACCCCAGGCTGAATACTTTGGAAGGATTGAGTCGAGAGCCTCCTCCCTGACCTGAGCCGAAAGGGTATTGCTGCCACATAGGCCCGACAGGATAATGAGCAATGCGACCAGAAAAGGTATATGATTATTTTTTTGCATTTCCATTCTTGATTTTGTGACTTATCTCGATGTTTTCGGGATCCAGTGTCAGTGCCTTCCCCCATGCCTCAAGGGCAGCTTCGTGATCTCCATCGGCCTCCAGAATATCGCCAAAATGGTCATAAAGTTCTGCCGATTCCGAGCCATCGTTTTCCGAGATCTCCACTGCGGAAGCCTGGAATTTCTTAGCTTCGGCATAATCACCCTTTCGATAAAGAATCCAGGCATAAGTGTCGAGATAAGTCGGGTTGGAAGAGTTCTCACCTTCAAGGGAACGTTCGCTCATATCGGCTGCTTTTTCCAGATCTCCCCCGTTTTCACTAAGAAAATATGCATAATTGTTAAGCACGAGCGGATTGTCGGGGAAAAGGAGCAGTGCATTGTCATATGCGAGGAAGGCTTCCGGAAGGCGTTTTGCACCATATAGACAATCTCCTATGCTTCCATAAATCTGAGAGAGACGCTGGAGGTCCTCATAGGAGATAGTAGAGGGGACATTCTTGACCGAGAGGGTATCGACCTGAGGAAAATCAGGAGCGATATCACGAATAATATTCTTGTATTCCTCGATTGCCTCATCATAAAGATCGGCCATCTGAGCTGCGGAGGCGTGAAGCACTTTAAGAGAGCGGGTTGGTGTCAGGTGTTTCTCCGCGTCTCGGAAAGAAGCGATCGCGTCTTTGGGCCGATTGTCGGCCATCTGGTAGGTCATGAGTTGACCGCGATACTTTTCCTCTGTCGGGGAGAGGTCTATTGCGTAAGATATTTCCTCCTGAGCCTCATCATAATCACCCTTGGCTGCGGAATATCTTGCCGCGAGATCGAGGACCGAAGGCTCGTGGGGATACTGATTCCTTAACACTGAGAATAAATGGTCTCCACGTTGTGTGTTCTGTTGATCGGATAGAAGTTTCTGGAGGTATTCCCCAAGCAGTTCTATTTTCTGATCAAGATCGAAATCCTCTGATAGCAGAGCTTCGTAAGTCTTGGTGTCATATTTTACAGAATCTCCTTGCTGACGGTAGAATTCTGCGAGAGCCAGTTTTGCGGCGCCATAATCAGGATTCAGTTTCTCAGCTTGAAGGAAATAGGCGAGAGTGGAATCTTTATCTCCTGCCATTTCGAACATATTACCCTTTAGGATCCGGTAGGCCGGTTCGTTTGGATTATAGTCCACAAGAGCAGTAGCTTCCCGGATAGCGCCGACCGTATCGCGTCGACCAAGCCGGAAGGTTATTTTCTTGATGGTGAGCTGAGGATTTTTACCCTCAATAACCTCATATCGGTCGAGGGCCTCAATTGCCTTATCAAAGTTGCCATCAGCCATATATGCATCCGAAAGGTGAATGAGTGTAGATGAAAGGTCGGGACGCACCGCGTTTGTGCGTTCGAAAATCCTTATGGCCTCTTTGAGGGAGTCCAAGCGTGCAGCTACATAAGCGTAATATAGGGATTCGTTATAATCTTCCGGATATTGATCTACGAAAGGCCTCATGAGATTGAGAGATACGGCCAGCTGTTCGCGGCTCTGAAGCGTATCAAGGTCAGCTGAGAGACGCAAAGTCCCGTATGCTGAAGCGGCTTCGGCATAAGAGGGATCGATTTGAGCTGCCTTACGGAAATATTCGTAAGCTTCGGCATTGTTACCCTCCATCTGATGATGCAGCCCTTCGAGATAATAATAACGGGCTTTCATCCTTGAGTCAGCGCTATGTTTTTTTGGGGCAGCCCATATGGCCGCCGCGGAAATAGCAATCAGGGAAGCAATTATAAATAATCCGGAGAATCTAAATCTCATAATATCTATTAAGTAGCTGTTCCAATTAAAACTCTACTATTAAGTAGTTGGTAAAAACTAATTGATAAGGTAGTTGATAATCTTAGAGCCCATCTCAAAAATTTGAGAGCCCCTGGGGTCGCTGGGTTGGAGTGATTTTTGGCTTTTGAGCGATTGAGCATAGCGGGCTATGTGATTGAGCCAGAAGCCGAAAAGCGCCCAAGCCAGCGAAGGCTTTGAGTAATATCCTCCATGGACTCTGTTTTGATTTGAGTAAAGGCTATTTGTCAATTTTTAATAATATATGTTTATTCTCTCTTCAATATTATAATTTTTCTTAAGGAATATTTCGCTGCCCGGATTTGGACGGTGCTTTTCTCCAAGTCTCGTCAGTCATGATGCCCGCATCATTCCTTCCTCAACTTGAGAAAAACACTCGCCCCAATCCGCCCCAGGGGCTCTCAAATTTTTATGAGATGGGCTCTTAAATAATCATGTATGCTGCTCAGCTACAATATGTTTAATATGAACAGCTACTTAATTTTTACCGGTGTGGCCAAAGGCTCCATCTTCTCGGACCGTGCGGTCAAGTTCCTTTACCGGTTCCCAAGTGACATGGGTATACGACTTGATAACCATCTGGGCGATCCGGTCGCCATCGTTGACGGTGAAATCATTTTCACCGAGATTGATGAGTATGATTCCTATCTCCCCCCTGTAGTCGGCATCGACAGTGCCCGGTGAGTTCACGATAGAAATTCCATAGTTTAATGCGAGTCCCGAACGGGGTCTTATCTGGCATTCATAGCCGGAGGGGAGCTGCATGTATAGTCCGGTTGGGATTAGGGCCCTTTGGAGTGGACGAAGAGTTACGCTTCCTTCCGGAAGATATGCGCGCACATCCATTCCTGCAGCTTCAAAAGTGCCGTAATCGGGGAGAGGATGATGGCTTTTATTTATTACTTTAATCTTTAAACGGTCCATATAGAATTGATATTGGTCTTCAATTAAAAAACTGTGGCTACCCATATAACGCGTAAACAGGCAGCCACAGTTTTTTGAAGCGTTAAAAAATTTAGCCCTCTTCGATAGCGTCGTTGGGGCAAACAGATGCGCAGCTACCGCAGCTGATGCAAGTGTCGGGATCGATGTGGTAGATCTCGCCCTCAGAGATTGCCTCTACGGGGCAAACAGGAAGACATGTGCCGCAGGCAATGCATCTGTCAGTAATAACGTAAGCCATAGTTAAGATAATTTAAATTTAGAGTAATACACTGCAAATTTACCCCATTTTATTTATTAACCAAAATAAATAACCAAAAAATTGCTAAATTTGCGGACATACCTTTAAGTCATTTTATGGATCAATATCCTCTGATATCGGTGATAACCATCACTTTCAATGCTGAAACTACTTTGCCCGTGACTTTGAAGTCGGTGGCGGATCAGACGTTTGCCGACCGAGAGCACATCATCATAGACGGAGCCTCAAGCGACCGGACTGTGGAACTTGCGCGTAAATATCCGGGTGTAAGGATCCTCAGTGAGATAGACAACGGGCTATATGACGCGATGAACAAAGGGCTACGTCTTGCTCGTGGTGAATATGTAATTTTCCTCAATGCCGGAGACACTTTCCACAATAAGGATGTCCTTACACATTATGCTCGCCGCGCCAAGGCAGGTGATGACATTATTTTCGGCGACACCGTGATAGTGGATTCTTCAAGACGGATTATCGCTCCGCGTCATTACTCCGCTCCTGAGAGACTTGAGAAGGACAGTTTCGCCAAGGGTATGCTCATATGCCATCAGGCTTTTATGGTCAGGAAGGGAATCGCTCCGGAGTATGACCTTAAATATAGGTTCTCGGCTGATTATGATTGGACAATTCGGTGTATCATGAATGCCGATATGGATAAATGTACCAACATTAACCTGATAGCTATAGATTATCTTAGTGATGGACTGACCGACCGCAACAAGTGGAAATCACTCAAGGAACGCTATAGAGTGATGGCCGATCATTACGGGGCGGCGAGGGCCTTTAAGCGTCATGTGGAGCTTGTGCTGGGAAAAGTGCTCAGGCTCGGACGCTGAAAATAAAATTGCTGATTAGCCATAATAATTATACTCCTGATGAGCCATAAGCTTACAGAAAAAGTTTTGAAGGTGATGGGCGTTTTTTCCGGTGCTGAGGCGTTGGGAATCGTTTGCTCCATAGTCAAGATGAAGCTTGTGGCTTTATGGCTCGGGGCAACAGGAGTCGGACTATTCGGCATATATAACACCACAGTAGATACCGCCTCGATAATTACCGGTCTTGGCTTGCGTCAGAGTGGGGTAAGGGATATCGCGCAGAGCCGCAATCATAAGGAAAGATTCCTGCGCTCGGTTGCACTCTTGAGATCGTGGAGCCTTGCATCGGGACTTGCCGGGTGTATGGTGATAAGCTTTTTCGCCCCTTTCCTATCCTTATGGTTTTTCGGTGATTCAAGCCGCTGGTGGGATTTCATGATATTGGGAGGTGCGTTGCTTCTTAATTCACTGATAAGTGGGGAGCAAGCGATTCTTCAGGGGAGCGATTTGCTTAAGAGGCTGGCTAAGTCAAGCGCATCGGGGGCTCTTACCGGCCTGGCTCTTTCGATTCCGATGTTCCGTTACCTGGGTGACAAGAGCGTGCCGCTATCGATTCTGGCCTATGGGATATCAATGCTGGTATTTCTGGTTATTAACCGTAACAGGAGCGTACCATACAGGCTGGCTCCTATCAGGGAAATGGGAGCGGGGATGGGAGTCGTAAAATTGGGAGGCTTCATAGCTGCTGCCACGTTTGCCACAAACCTTGCTCAAATGATATTCCTCTCGTGGCTGAATCGGGAAACTTCAACAGTGGAGGTAGGTTATTTCCAGGCTGGTAATACATTGGTATTTCGTTACACATCGCTGATATTTGGGGCAGTTGGACTTGAATTCTATCCCCGGATGGCAGCAAATAGTTATTCTCCGGGAAGAATGATGCTGTTTGTCAGTCATGAGATCACTCTTCTGTTGAGAATATTCACACCAATGCTGGTGGTTTTCCTGCTCCTTAGAGGAGTGGTGGTGGATCTGTTGTATACGGCAGATTTTGAGGTGATAGTTCCTTTTATCACGATTGCGATTTTTACTGTGATACTCCGCTCGGTCTCAACATGTATGGCGTTTACGATAATAGCTAAGGGAGACGGAAAAACTTATCTTGTAACAGAGAGTGTGGATGCAGCAATCGGTCTGACGCTAAACATAATCTTGTATTCACACTTGGGACTTTTGGGTATCGGCATCGCCCAAGTTCTCTGGTATGCTATATATTCGGGAATGATAAGTGTGATTTATTTCCATTCGTATAGAATGAGGATTAAGAGGGCGACCCTTCTCAACATATTGCTATCTATCCTGATTTCGGGAATCGGGATAGTTTTGGCTTTCTTGCTAAAATAATATATAAATTTTAATCGGAACGGGCAGCTCTCTGCCGTCCCGCAACCTATTAACAACTGATTAATTATAATTTCGGGGGATTAATTCTGTAAGGATTGACGGATTCCGAAGTAGTTGCCTCGGTGGATGAGGTCGCTGATGCGGAATGCGTCACGCTGGCGGTTGATTTCAAGAGAATCGGCAGTGCCCCAGACTTTACCTTTGGAATCGACGGCTGATTTTAGATCCGGATCGAGGAGGGTCCGGCCTAATCCTCTGTATCCCTCCCGGGGAGTTGCATCCATAATCTGCAGGATAGTCGGGAAGACATTAACCTGGGCCGAGGGCGTTTCGATTTTCCTTGTTATACCGGTGTTTGCCGCTATGAATACGATGGGAATATCTGTCAGATCGAGATGTTCGCCGGAGGGATTATCGTTTTTGCCGATTGCATATGATAGGCTATGGTCTGATGTGACGATGAGAATGGTATTGTCCCATAAATTCTGATTTTTCAGATTATCAATAAATCTGCCTAATTGAGTATCAAAATAATTGATCATGGAATAATAGTTTTTCTCGTGGGGTTCCAAATCTCCATTTTCTTTGATCCACCCTGGCATATCAACCCCTTTATCTGCAAAAGGGGTGTGAGATGAGAATGTTACGAATTCCATGAAGAAGGGTTGTGACAGTTCTTTGAGTTTTGAAACTCCAAGGTTGAACATAGCCGCATCATTACCGATTTCATCAGCATTTTCATGAAAATCCAATTCAGAATATATTTCCGAGAACCCGAAGGAACGGAAAGCTCCGGTCTGATTCCAGGTCTGTCCGTTGTCTCCGAAAATTACAATACTTCGTGCTGGGGAGATCAATTTGTTTAGAGTAGGGAAGAGGTTGTTTCCGAAATTCATCATCACCACCCCTTTGTCGATTGGGAGCAAGCCGGTGTTTACAATAAGTTGACCATCATTCGAAATACCTGATTTGATTTGTGAATGCATTGATGTGGTTGAGATTGTGCCGGGCGAGTTTATCAACCCGTTCATAACCGGGGTGAGGTAGTTGTCCCCGATTTTTTTGTTGACCATGTAAGAGTTTAAGGACTCAACCAAAACTAAGACAAGATTTTTCTCTCTGTTTTGATTGAATTCATTGCCACCTATGGCCTTTGGAGTATTTTGGATGTATCGGTCTATCCCGTCGATCATTTCATCAGAAAGTCGGATTTTGCCTCCGTTCGTAGAAATATCGACAATTGCATCATATGAGGCCCGGAGAAAATACAATACCAGTCCTTCACTTCTGAATTGTCCATGACAGGAATGACGCGAGTTAAGGTCTAATCTTTGATAAACGAGATCTTTAAGACTGTGCAAATCTTTCCCCCAGATATCACGATAGTAATGACGGTCGGTTACTATAAAACCGCATTGAGCTATTATAAACAGGATAAATGAAATAGAAATGGCTGATATTTTGATCGGAATCCTTAGGGGCGCACATTTTTTCAATATATTCCTGTAATAGCAATAATAGATAAAGAGTGAAATTATGGGGGCGATGATGTAAAGCAGATCCGAAAACTTTATAATGCCGCAGATCGACGAGAATAATGTTCCATCCAGATTTCCTGTGAGCCTATAGCTCAAAGCAGGGATAAATTCCCGGAAATATCCGTAATACCAGGTGTTAGCCAGAAAAAATATTGAGAGTAGACTCTGACAGATTATAGCGCTCCATTTATATCGGTTAGGGATAAGCCAGTATGGACACAGCACCAATGCAATTTCTCCGATACATTTTGCCAAAAAGACAATCTTCTTTTGTCCGAATCCTCCGACACTATTCACAAAAACACAATATTCTATCAAGCAGAGGATAAAAATAAGGACATAAAATGTGAAGAGCGGAGATTTGATCCCCGTCAGGATTCTGGTGGCGATACGGTTTTTGAATGATTGTTTCATTTCGATGAAAAAGAGGGCATATTTCTTAAGGTGAATGCTGTCACTTCTCTCCTCTGTCCCTATCCACGAGTGAATATAGATATAGAGTTTCTGAATTGTAATTAAAACTGTTTCTTATATATTCCCTTCCGTCTATCAGAGTGAATATGCGTGGAAATATCTCGACGATTGTATCTCCGTACTCATCCGGGATCGGTTTTTTAGTAAGGATATAGTCGGGATTACTGTCTAATCTTGTTGAGTAGCGGTTACGGAAACTTACAGGCCCGTTGATATTTTCAATCTTTCCTGAAACTTCTGTGGGTAAGACCATCAGTTGGCGTTCAGAATCGGAATGATGGGTGCGGATCCGGAATCTGTAATACGTGTCGTCATCATCAGGAAAGGCATGAACCTTCCTGAACAGAAACCACGGAAGATCTTTCTCAGAATGGTAGTCATAAAATATTATTCCGCTATCGGAATGGCTGTAAAGACTAATGATTTTTTTAGATTCCTGATATAGACGTTTCTGCCATATGGCTACTTCAAGATAGTGAAAAAGAATCAATCCTGCCAGAATACAGGCCAAAGCATTCCACCATCTTGACCTGAAATGGGATTTCCAATCAAACATCTGACCTAAAGCAATTAACGCGAATATCTGACAAAACCATCCGGTCCTGCCTCCAAATCGACTCATCAGCATGAAAGCACATGACAGGACACTTGCCGAGAAATAGAGAATCCAGGGGGACTGAAATAGTTTCAAGAGATTTGAGGGATTCCTCACACCTTTCACAATCAGGGCAATCAGGAGTATACAGAGCCATCCTCCCGAGAAAATTAGCATGGAGCCTACCGTTTCGGGCTGCATCATGGCGCCTACCCTATTCCACGCAGGAGGAGAGGTGAGTGGGAAAATTCCTCCGGCAATTATCATAATTGTCATCAGCTTTCTTACAGTAGATAAAGATTTCCAGGTTCTGCCGGATAAGAACATTATTACCAACCCTGCTGCCATAGGGACTCCCATTGCTTCGTGCATGGCGGCCGCAACAAAGCAGAATGGAAGTGATACAATCCGATACCATCCGGAATATCCGGGATCTCCATGAAGTAGGAGCCAGAGAACCCCCAAGCCGAACGTTGCGGTGAAGACATAGTTATATTGGGTGATGAATTCCATCCAGAGTGCATCCCAGCGGAATGTGAAAGTGATGCAGGTAATAGCGAGAATCTGTATGAATGGAGTCAATTTTTTATCCAATTCCATGGATTTTATAATGATCCAGAACATCAGGGCAGTGACAGCTCCATTAATGATGGCATTTACCCAAAGTGGGAGGATATTGAGGCCGATTGGTGTGAGCATGTCAGCCATGCGGCCGTTGTTCCATATCCAGTGGCGATACATAAACCTTGGCAGGGCATACCATGCGTCGGCCTGAGATTTGTAGCTATTATAGAATCCGAGATCATCTCCGAGAAACTCGATATTGAAGGAAAGGAAAACGTATACCGCCCCGATGAAGATGATGAGCAGTCCCGGAAGAAAACGGTTGAATATGCGGTTAGAGTTCATCTTCTTATATTTATTTACTACTGCCTGTCATCACAACCTCGGCTTTTATATAGGGCCTGTCGTTGACATAAATTCCGGCTTTCCAGAGGGCCGTGCTATCGAAACATATATCGGAAGTGTGGCTGTCCCAGTCAAGAGTCCTGTCGGCCATGCGCCGGTTGATGAGGCCCGGCAACAAATTTTTGCGTACCGTGAAGTCAAAAGGGTTCGCCTTGGAACGGATCATTAGCCATGCCTGTGGTGAAATCCGTATCAACATATTCGTATCTTTGTCGAGGGGAAGGATGCTCATAGATTGGGGTCGAATCCGCAGATCCGGTTTTTCGGGCGACATGATCCTCTCCCTTTTCATATAGGGGAGGGGTCGGATAATTGATTTCCGAACTTCATAAAGAAAAAGTGAATCGGGAATCACAACAATTCCGGAAGTGGAGTTGCGGTAGCCTTCCACGATTGATTTATTCTTATGGGCGAGAGTCTCTATGGCCGAGACGCGTAAAGAAACGAGGATTATCAGAAGGGCCACGCAAATAAGGGAGAGAGGAGATTTCAATTTCCTTCCACGCCAGATGTGGAGTATTGTTGCGCAAATCAGCATGTTGGCGCAAGTCACTATGCGTGAGCCGGAACCCATGCCGACGGCGATCCCGAAGATATAGTTGATAACGATTACCGATCCTATGAAAAGAGCGTATCGCTGTTTTGATTCCTCGCGGCCGCGGATTCTCTTTCGGGCTAACACAATGGAAACGAGTCCGATTGCGGGGATCAAAAGAGAGGGGAGAAGGTTCTCCGTCGTGTGAAGTAGCGAATATTCTCCACCTTCACTTATGCGTTCGAAATTACCGGGAGCCATAATGCAAATTAAAGCTCCGATTCCATATGCTGCCCCCATCACCCATTGGCGGGATGTCAGACGGAATCGTGATGCTATTAGATAGATCAGAAGACCGCCGCCGATAGGAACAGAGAATGCTTCATTTGCTTCTCCGCACAGCAGACTCAGAAAAGCAAGAAGTATAAGATTAGAGACTGAGGAATTTCTTTTTCTACTGAAAAATTGTAGCAGCCAGATAATGTTGACGGCACCCATCCAGACGTAATCGATCTGATGAGGGGGTTCGAAGGGGAAGGTGTGTTCTGAGCCAAATGCAAAAAATAGCAGGAAAGTCAGCGCTGATGCCATCAGTGTGTTGAAAGTGGCACGGACTGTAACTTTGGCAAGGCGAGTGAGAAGAATTATGAACACCCCCCACATCATAGCGTTAAAAAGCGCGAAGATAGTTTGGCCGGCAAAGCCACAGAAGAATTGTGCCAGTGCATGGCTCAGGATCCTTCCTGTTCCGTGCATATAATGGTTTCCCATGGATTCCGGAATCTCCAGGAGGGAATTGAATGGCACGTATGAATGATTATTCTCCTGTAACGGCATGAAATAACTGAAAGCTATTGCATCTTCCTGCCAGTAAGAGAGCATGGAGAGAATGAAAACTATGATCATGATTATAACAGGGGGGATAAGCCAAGATGGAGAGTAACTTGTCCCTGATAACCATGCGCGTATATAGCCCCATCGACTCATAGAGCCCTCTGCAGTGTTATATCTCAATGCGTGGCTCACCATCCTGAGCGGCCAAGAGAGAGGGAACATCGTCTGGATTGCAGCCCCTTTGGTACGAATGAATTCAGGAGTGTCTTTCATCCGGAATCCTGTGGAATCATCTTTATGAGATTCTATCGTTAAGGGAAAATACTTTCCTTTCAGTCCATAGCGTAGGAGAGAGTGCATCCATATTCCCTCTTCCCCGGAAGGGAATTCTGCTCCGATGCCGAAACGTTCATCAAATAAAATGCCGGTTTCCATTACTGACTCCAGCCGGAAAGCTATCTCTATTGAGGAAAAGAAATAACCCTTAGGGGGATACCTGAGGTTAAAAGAGAAGTCTGGATAAACCTTTTTCTCGTTTCCCTCGAAACGGAAAGTGGCAATGTCAAGGTTGGGATCCGCATCAAAGGTATGGATTACAGTTTCCAATCCTTCTGTTGTGTAATCCACATCGTCATCGGAGATCAGGCAATATGGTGCTGAGGCCAGCGATAGAAGATTGTTACGATTTTTGGAAAGACCTTTGGAATGGATGATGGAGATGTTGAAATCGGGGCGTTTCAGTTCATCAGGTATCTCGTGACTGACTGCAGGATCCGGTAGCTGCCAGCTCACAAGGTATTCCACCCCCCGGACTTGAGGGTGAATACTCTCGGCAACTTTTCGGATGCCTTCGGCACCGAAAGTGCAGATAAGCACCTGAAGTTTTATCTCGGCATTGTTCATTTCAGAATCTTATTCCAATGGTTTTCAAACTTTCCGGCTACTACTGCCACATCATTATGTCTCTCCACAAGTTTGCGCCCATTTTCTCCCATCTTTATAAGGGGTTCCGGATCAAGAATAAGATTCCGGAAATACTCCTTCCAATCCACCATGCTCTTGAGAGGAGAAAGAGGTATTATGGGGTGTGAGATATCTTCACCTATATATCGGTAGAATTCCGGCTGACTGCCGGTAGCGGCCACTCTTCCCAGAGCCATTGCCTGAAATCCGTTAGTGCCGGGGGAATAGGAATAGAGCTGATCGAGCACTATATGGCTATTCTTCATCCGGGAAATATAATCTTTCAAAGGAAGATTGCTCACGCAGGTAACAGAGCATTTGTCGGGCAACTCCGCTTGAAGATCCTTACACATCGCCAGAAGTTTTGCTGTGCCTTTCTGGATTTCCATTCCTGAACGCATTCCTATGAAAAGGTTGATTGGCCCTGATATATCGAGTGTTGAGAATGGTAATCCGGAAAGATCTACCGGCAGGTTTGTGAAAGTCAGCTTCTCGCCCAAGTATGGGCGGGCGGCGATATCATATTCCGGGAGAACAGACATCGCCCCGTCGATATGATCGTAAAGAAAGGTGCCATAATCTCTCATTTCGGGCGTTGTCCATGCCTTAGCTCTTCCCGAAGTTTGTTCATAGTCAGTTTCCTTGTCTCCTACAAGAAATTCCGAGAAACGGAATGTTTTCCCATCAAGGCATGTTTTGCAGAACTGGTAGTCGTTCCCGGCCAAGGTAAGGAACACGCTATGGTTGTTATGGAGTAACCATTTGAAAATTTTCAAAAGTTTTGCAGGGCGGAGGGATAGGAAATGTGGATTGATCAACTGCACTACATCATAACCTCTGAATGAAGGGAGATGTGAGAGGAGTTCCATAGCGTATCCGGCAGTTCCGAGCAGTCCGGGCTTGCGGTCGAGAAGGATATCTTTTGATGTATCCATATACCGACCCCCATCGGAGACAACTGTAATTTCATGTCCTCGCTTACGGAGTTCCTTGGCCAGGCATGCATGAAGATTGGAATAATCGCCTAAGAAGAGTATCCGCATATCAGTTGATCATTTATAATATCCACCCGTAACAATTGACTCAGAGGCTTGCCAGGATTCCGGCGTGGGATAGTTGAAGGGGTCCGGAATTTTTGCCCGATGCTTTCCAGAAATCGCTATTGACGGATTCCTTAAAAGTCTTGTGCCAAATCCTTTCCAACTGCTGCGGTCGAGCACTCCCATAACATCAAGGATGGTAGGGAAAATATCTATCTGGCCTATTTCAGAATCAGTACGTAAATTGATCCCGGAATTGAGGACAATGAAAGGAATGTAACCTGTGTTGAGGGTCTTGGAGCCTGCCAATGTGGATTCACGGGCATTATGGTCGGAGACAATGAATATCACCGTATCTTCGAAAAGATTCCTCTTTTTCAGAGCTTTTATGAATTGCTCAAGGGCACGATCGAATTGTCGAAGTTTCTCGATATAAATTTTTTCGTTTTCAAGATATGAAGCATCTCCCCAGATATCAGTGCGTAAACCATCGTAATCCACATAGGGATCATGGGAATCAACAGTACAGATTATTTCGAGGAAAGGTTGATGAGAGGGGAGTTCCGCTAAAGCCCGATTGAAGATATATGCATCCAGGCTCTTTTCCGGGATTGGAGCTGCGTCTGCTCCTCCGTAGAAAATGTTTCCAAAGCTTTGCGAGAGAGGTATGTGATTCCATTGCGACGGAGGACCCGGGTTGAATTCTCGCCCCTCCCTTTTCAGGGCTTTGGATAGCGATGGATAGTCGGCAGAAGGATAGATCATGGCCAATGCCTCATTCTTTAATGGCAACAGGCCGGTCTGATACATGAATTGTCCATCGCTCGATCTTCCGATCCCAACTTGTGGCAGCATTCTTGTAGCCGCGATAACTGCGGAATCACCAAGGAGGGAGCTAAGATACGGGAGCGCGGGTTTACCATTCACCTTTGAATTCAGGACACTGGAATTAAGCGATTCAACAATAATAAGGATGGCATTCTTATATTGATTCGAATCAGGCGTTGAGATTATTGGAACCCCTGCGGGGCGATTCATGAAGGAGGTTATTGACTCCGTCTCTTCCGCGGAGATGGTATGATACTTCGGCTTGAGGTACTTGTAAGTCTCCAACGACAGGTAGGGTATTAAACCATAGTACCGGAGATTTACATATCTCTCCATGTATTTCAGCTTTCTGTAATGAAATTTCTCATTTGTGACGGCTGGATCCACCTGCACACGGCGCTCGAAATCCAGATGGAAAACGTGAAGGAGAAACAGTTGCTGGGCAATAAAAGACAGGATACAGATCGCAAAAGTTATTATTTTGAATCTCAATGTAAATTTATCCCTACGGATCACACTCCTCGTGAGGATCAATGCTGAGATAAAGATAATCAAGGGAATCCCTATCCATAAATCTGCCGGCTTCATTGAAGCTATCACTCCACTCCAGATCATATTAGTGGCATTCTGTGTGCCAGTCATCATAGTGAAGCTCATCAGGTCGCCGAAATTTCGGATGTAGAGGAGGTTGGCGTATAGGAATATAGGGATGATAACCATTGGAACCACGATCGCCCATCTCCATTTGGGTGTAAGAAACAGGTAAGGGGAGAGAAGCAGCATTGCATCTGTCAATCCCAGAAAAATGTTGGAATGGAGATTGAGATAGTTGACTCCTGATAAGATGAAGAAGGAGGAAATCTGAACAGTGAGCAGCAGAATGGATGCGATGAAAAATAAAAAGGATGGGGAGAGGAGTGTAGAAGAGATTGAATTATTCGAATGAGTGGATGGTCGCCTTGATGAAATCATATTTTGGAGGAGATAGAGTCTTTATTGATTTTAGTGGATTTTTCCACGGCATAACGGGGACGATGTTTTACTTCAGTGTATATTTTCCCGATATATTCACCTATTATGCCGAGCGACATAAGAATTACCCCCGTGCAAAACCATATTGAAAGGATAAGTGAGGTCCATCCCTCGATGGTTTCTCCACTGAAATAACGGATCAAAACGTAAATGAAAATTCCGATAGCCACCAGAAGGAATCCGACTCCGAGAAAGAAAACCATCCTCACGGGCCTGACAGAGAATGAGGTGATTCCATCGACAGCGAAATTCACCATTTTTTTCAAAGGGTATTTTGATTCTCCCGCCTCGCGTGGCTTTCTGTCATAATAGATGGAGGCGTGTCGGTATCCGAGGCCCGTGACGATGCCGCGAATAAAGATATTTCGTTCTCTGAATTCCATGAAGTCATGGATTGCCCGTGAACTCATGAGTCGGAAGTCGGCATGGTTGTAGATTGTGCGGACTCCGAGTTTATGTAGAAGACGATAGTAGGCCTGTGCCGACTCCCTTTTGAACCAAGAATCTGATTTGCGGTTATTCCTGACACCGAACACAATATCAAATCCCTCTTTGAATTTCTTTATCATCTCCGGAATCACAAGGGTATCATCCTGTAGATCGGCATCGATTGTTATTGCTGCATCGCAATTCTGCTCTGCAGCTTCAAGCCCGGCGATGAGCGCATTCTGGTGGCCGGCATTCCCGGCAAGCTTGAGGCCCTCGATATGTTGTGATACCAGCGTGAAGGATTCAATCAGCTTCCAAGTTTCATCCTTGCTTCCGTCATCGACATAGAGAATGAAACTTTCGGGATCTATCTTTTTCGAATCAATGAGCCCGACCAACTGCTCAAGAAGTATTGCATTTGTTGACGGCAAAACTTCCTGCTCATTGAAGCAAGGCACAATAATGGCGATAATCGGAGCTTTTTCGGTGTTCATTGACGCAAAATTAAGAAATATAGTATCAAATCAAAAATTTTTCTGTCTTTTAATTCGTTAAGTTAGTGAACTCATTTCTAAATGGGGTGAATAGAATGAATAAACTTAATGAAGAGGTTTCGATCGTTATTCCGGTGAAGAATCGGGAGCGTTTGGTCTTGCGCACGCTTGAAAGTGTCAAAGAGCAGAAATATCGTCCTGTGCATCTCATTGTTGTTGACAATCATTCTTCTGATTCCACCTGGGAGGTTTTGGAGAGATGGGCCACGCTAAACAGAAGAGAGGATTTTAAGATAACGATCCTTGATGAACCGGTTTGCGGAGCACCGGCAGCGAGGAATCGCGGGTTAAAAGCTGTAACTTCAGATAAACTTCTCTTTTTTGACTCGGATGATGAGATGGATCCTTCCCTGATAGAGAATTGTATGACGGCTTTTGGTGATGATCCCGGTTTGGAGTTGGTTTATTGGAGGGTAGGGGTGTCAAAACATTCGGGGAGAATCAAGAAAAATAGATTTTCTCAAAAGAATCTGTTCCGCACCCATATTTATCATGGCATGTTGAGAACACAAGCCTTTATGATTAGAAAAGAATTGTTGAATAGGACCGGGGTGTGGAATATAGAACTCCCTTGTTGGAATGATTGGGAACTTGGTCTCAGAATACTTTTGAATAAGCCGAAGACACGAGGGATCGATAAAGTTTTATCGATTGTGCATCCACAGAAAGAATCTATCACGGGAGAGAATTTTCACTCAAAGGCAGGTCTATGGGAAATGTCGATAAATGCTTGCGAGCGAGATGTGGATATGATCTCAAATGCAGATGCAAAGGCATTAAAAAGCATGATCAACTATCGCCGGGCTATTCTTGCAGCTCATTATCTTAAAGAGGGGAAAAAGGATCTTGCACGAAATCTGCTTGTCGAGGCATTATCTCATTCTTCCCTCAATTATTTTTCAAGAATCTGGTTAAAAATTCTCTATCACTATACTGCCAAAGGAGGAAGGGGCGCCTCCCTCCTTTGGAGATAATTTTACAGAGCCGCCAACAAGGTGTTGATATCTTCGTCGGTAGTGGTCCAGTCGGTGACGAATCTCACGATTGATTCGGTTTCACCTTTAGGTCCCCACAACTCGAATGAAGCAATACTGCTCAAACGCTCGATTAATGAGTTATTTAGAATCACAAATTGTTGGTTGGTAGGAGATTCAATAAATAAACGGTATCCCTTTGATACGAAACCATCTTGAAGTTTTTCTGCCAGTCTTACTGCTTGCTCACCTATACAGTAATATAGCCCATCTTCAAACAAGGCTTTGAATTGGATACCCAAAAGTCTCCCTTTTGCAAGAACCGCACCATGCATTTTCATCACGGAGAAGAATCTCTTGAAAAGCTCCGGACGGCGCGTTACGACAGCTTCGCCGAATAAGGCTCCGCATTTTGTGCCTCCGATATAAAAAGCGTCGCAATGTTTGGCAATCTGATTCAATGTCAGGTCGTTATCTTTGGCCGCCAACCCATAAGCCATTCTTGCTCCGTCGATATAGAGAAGCATATCGTTGGCCTGGCATACTTGGTAAAGTTTTTGGATCTCTTCGGTTTTATATATCGTGCCCAATTCTGTTGGGAAAGATATGTAAACCATTGCCGGACGAACCATGTGTTGGTTGGTCTCATCGGAGTAGAAAGTTTTAACGTATCTGTCGATATCTTCAGCTTGAAGTTTGCCGTTATGCCCGGGCAATTCTATCACTTTATGCCCCGAAAGTTCAACAGCACCCGCCTCATGGATACTGATATGAGCTGAATCAGCAGCTATTACTCCGTCATTACGGCCCAGCAAGCGATCGATAACCACAGCGTTGGTCTGGGTTCCTCCGACTGTGAAAAAAACATTGCCCTCGGGTATGCCACATTCAGCTAGAATAATCTTTTTTGCTTCCCGAGTAAACTCATCTTCACCATATCCAGGGGTATGCAGCAGATTTGTTTCGCTCAGCATTTTCATTACAGCGGGATGTCCTCCAGCCGTATAATCGGTATTAAAATATATCATTGTGTCTACTTTTTGTATTAAAGTCCTGATTAATATTTCAAAAATTACCGACTCAGCAGTGTGAGTCTCCTGGTTAGACGACTCATCCGGAACGGTCGGTTGTCTCCCATTTGCATGCTCTATAATTGTGTGGCTACAGATTCAGCCTATAGCTTCAAAATTAAGAAAAAATATAGATTAATTGTAAAATGGTAGGATAAAAAAGACCATTCATTTCCTAATTGTAA
>CAZCJC010000044.1:0-23531 GCA_964499025.1 uncultured Sangeribacter sp. | reverse complement strand
TATTGTTCAAGATTATCAACTACAATATATCGATTAATTTTTAACAACTACTTATCTATTTTGCGCCCTTAACATTGCCGGCCTTACAACCCAGCGGCGCGAACAATAACCGGCTATCCACCATCCGGCTGCCACAAGCCACAGATTGATGTAAGGGCCACTCACCTGCGAGATCGTAGCGCCATTGGCATTCATCTTGATGAAACCCTCGACTCCCCATGTGGAGGGACATATGGCTGACAAGGCTCGCCACACCGGCGGCATGTCATACAAAGGCCATATCAGACCCGAGAGAAGCAGGAAGATTACTGATGTCACCACCCACAGCACAAACACGGATTCCCTCTCCATCACAATAGATTGGAAAGTATATCCCACCCCGAAACTTGCAATCACCATCGGAGTCACAAAAGCAAAGATCTCCACAAGATCTCCCTTCATTGGGAAATGGAATATCATCGGAACATAATGGAGCATGAAAAGAATGGGGAGGATCAGCACAGTCAGATAGCAAAGGGTCTGTGCAATCATAGTAAGCAGCACGGATGGAGCGACATTGTCAGGATTATATCCCACAAGACGCGCACTTTCACGCTTGGCCCCTCCTGCCATTCCTACAGCCAGTATTATACACTGCTGAAGTATCAGGATTAACACTCCCGGCATGATGAACGAATCGAAGCCATTACGTATATTTCCCATGGAAACATTATGAATCGGCAGAAGATCTCCTCCAACAACCGTCTCGGCCAAGGGTGCTATCTCATCTATCTTCTTGGTCATCAACTCCGAGCTGAAATCTTCCATTACGTTAGTGGCTGCAACAAGGAAGCCTCGATAGCGTAGTAGCAGACTCATATCGCAATACAACACAGCATTCCCCGTCTGAATCCTGCCGTTATCTCGCTGAAATCCCTCCGGAATCTCAAGTATCGCATAACATTCATGGGAATTCATTGCATGCCGAGCCTCTGAAAGGTCAGCTGCATAGCCTATCACATGAGCCTGATCGCAGGCATCCATCTTTCTTGCCAGATCGCGACTCAAAGGTGTCCGGTCGTGATCGACCACCACTAAAGCAACATCCTTAACCAGCTCCGGATTGTAGATCAGCGAATAGATAATCGGATATCCCAGAGGCAAAAAGGTAAAAAAGAGTATGATTCCCGCGTCATGAAGCACAAGCTTGAATTCGCGGCAATACACCTCAAACATATTTCTAAGAGCCTTTCTCATGGCACGTAAACCGGATCTTTAAGTTCCTTCTTCAATCTCCAGATCATTGTCAGCGGCAGAAGCATAAACAGGATATACGCCACATACCACATTTTCGAGTAAGCTATATCTATTCCGTTCAGGGCCTGATCGGCATAGATAAGGAAGTTGTATCTAACGGGAACAATATAGCTGAATATCCCTATCGCCCCGTACATGCTCTGCACCGGGAATGAGAACGCTGCTATCGAGAAGGAGAGAATTCCAAGCAACGCACTCACAGAAAGTGACAGACGCAGGTTTGGCAATACGCTGATGATAAAGAGTCCGAAACCTTGACAGGCCAGCACATACATCAACTGCCCCAATATGAACCATCCCCACGATCCATGCATTGGGTAATGGTTATATCTGAAAAGCCATGCAGTCATGAATATCACAACAACCCACCAGATTAAGGTCTGGGGGAGGAGCTTGCCGAATATCGCCTTTAATACCGACCCGTCGGCCATACGCATGAGTCTGCGCGAGGTGCCATACTTCATCTCCTGCCCGATACTGAAGCATGTCATGAGCAGGATCATGAGCTGCAGCACACAAGGAACAAATGAATTGGCGATATAAATTCCGTAGTTGAGCCAAGGATTGCCTATCGGGCGCGAAACGATGTTGACAGGCTGCATCACCGGTGACAACGCTTGCGCATCGACTCCGGCAGATTCCACCAGATTCATCGCAACTCCGGCTTTCGTATATATAGCTGTGGCCTTGAAAGTCTTGAAGAGCATCGAAGCGGGCACAAAATAGGTCATGTTCGTATAGAACGTTATCACCGGCTTGCGCCCAGCAAGAAGATCAGCCTGGAAATTTTCCGGAATGAGGAAGAAACCGTAAATATCCCCACTCTGCATGAGATGACGTGCCTCAGTGTAACTGTTGGGAGTATGGGTGAGGTGAACCATCTGCATCCCTCCTAAGTTCTGCGTTATCTCCCTGCTAAGCGAACTGCCGTCGCGATCCACTATAGCGGCAGGGACACGGGTAGGGAGACCCCTGTCGAGCATGGAGGTCAGGAAAAGGAACAAAAAGAGCGGGAGGAGCAGGAATCCTGTCCAATAGATCGGACGCCGCACGATCTGGATCACACTGCGCACGAATATGGCCTTTACGCCACGCTCTCCTATCTTGGGGTTGCTCATCGGTTGAATCTGGCTGTCGATAAGTAAGTTTGATAAATTACTTAACCTATTTGTTTTTTATTATCTGCTTATTTCCTGACTCCCTCATAGATAACCGACATACCCGGGCGGAAATTCTCCACCGGTTTATCCGGACGAGCCTTGATCTGGAAAGTACGAGCATCGTAATCGCCCGTTGCCTTGGTAGCCTGCCAGTTGGCATAGGTGCCCAGATCCTTGATATAGAATACTTTCATATCCACCTCTTTGTCGAGTGCAGGAATCCTGACTTTAAGTTCCGAGCCGAGCTTGATATCCTTAAGCAGTGTCTCACGCACATTGAAAACAGCCCAGTGATCATCTTTCTCAATCGACATTATCGGAGCTCCGGTAGCCACAAGTTCGCTGACATTGGGATATACCACAGTCACAACCCCGTCACATGGTGCCATCAGATACTGGTCTTCCAGGAGTGCATTGACTTCCGATACGCCACCCTTTGCAACGGTCACCATAGCCTCAGAGGCCTGTTTGTCCTCATGTTGTGCCCCAGAACGCGCCAGATCATACTGACTCTTGGCAGCAGCCTCTCCAGCTTTAGCAGCATCATAAGCCGCTTTGGCCTCATCTCGCTTCTGCTCGCTTATAACCCCTTTCTCAAAAAGAGACTGCATACGCTCATACGTTTTTTGGGTTATTCCGCTGGCCGCCTGTGCCTGAACCCAAAGATCGCGAGCCCCCTCTATGATTTGAGAACGGGTACCGGCATCAACTTTCTTATTGGCCGCTTCCGCTACACTCTCCATAGCCTTGGCCTGCTCCATTTTTGCATCGGCAAGCGCTGAGACGATATGAACAAGCGTGTCTCCGGCCTTTACATGCTGTCCCTCCTCTACAAAGAGCTCGGTAACACGTCCCGGCAATTTACCCGATATCCGGATCTCGGTTGCCTCCCCCTGACCCTGGATCGTATCCGGACCCGGCTTGAGACACAGGAAACCGATGATTGCCATTCCCGCGAGAATAAGAAGTATAACCACAATAGTGGTCATGAGCAACTTGTCTTTTTTCGTTACCTCCGAAGGATCAACCGCACCGGTTGCCTGTGGAGCCTGATTCTGACTTTTATCCATCGTTTTTATATTTTATTCTTTTTATCCCCGCCCCTCCTTTCTAAATATCTCCGGGGCTATTCTTTTCAATAGGAGAGTTTTCCTATCACTTTGTCAAGATAGACCTCACAGAGATGAATTCCGATCTCCGCATCTATCTTCTCTGAATTAGCTTGCACCCAAGCTGTCTGAGCTGCTATGACATCGGTGGTGGTCATCACACCCTCCTTGAAAGCAAGTTCTGCCGAACGCAGATTCTCCTCTGCGCTCTTCATATTGCTTTTGGTCATATCATAAGTCTTGAAAGCTTCCTGAAAACTGAACTTAGCCTGCTGAACCTGCAAGTCTACCTTCTCCTCCAGATCCTCGAGCATCAGTCGCTGAGCATTAGTGGTAGCTTTGGTAGCTTTATAATGATTGTAATTTCCTCCCCAATGCCAGATAGGGATAGCGAGGGTAGCCCCGACGCTGAACCCACCTCCGAAGCGTTTTCTGAATCCATCGTTCAGATTGGGATTCGAAAACTCATAGGCTCCTACAAGCGCCAACTTGGGTAGCATCTGGCCCATGGCAAGTTTCTCACGCTGGGCAAGGACAGATATGCCCTGTCGCACAACCTCGAGATCCTGACGGCGCGAATAGACCTGCTGCATGTCATATACTGGATCTGCCATATCCGACAATCCACGGTTGAAATCCTCATCCTCCAGAGTCATCTCAGCATTAACAGGAAGGCCGCATACCTGAGCGAGAGCCATCCGTGCGAGTGTGAGACCGTTATCCAGCTTTGTCTTGGCAATCTTGGCCTCATTCAACTTAACATCAACCATCAGAAGGTCGGAGCGGGTCGCCACACCCGCCTCCAGCATAGCGTTAACACTATAGCGGAGGGTATCGACAAGGGTGACGAAACTCTCGGCCAGACGCTGTTTGGATTTAAGCGAGACAACAAGCCAATAAGCCTGATCAACGGCAAAAACCACATCCTGAACAACAGTGTTTCGAGCTGCAATCGCAGCCTTCTCCGCATACTTTGTGATCTCATTGAGAGCCTTGATTTGCCCTCCCATATAGATAGGTTGGGTCAAAGTGAAAGCTCCGGCAAAAACATTATGTGTATCAAAGCTCATGGCATCCTTCGGAATCACGGCAACCTCGGTCGGTATATACGACCCGGTGGCCGGATCCTTTATCGGAGCCCCGCTTGGATCTGTCAGAATGTTATATTTGAAAGTTTGGGTTGAGGGATCAAAACTCATGGTCGGAAGCTTGGCATCCTCACTCAGAAGATTGATCGTGCGCTGATTGTAAAGATACGTTCCTGCGAAATCAATTCCGGGAAGGTAAAGAGATTTCGCGGCATTGCGCTCATAACCTGCCCCCTTGATTCCCTCCTCCGCCATGCGGATGGTCTTATTATTATGCACGGCCAGATTGCGGCAGGAATCAAGTGAATAACCTCCGGCTAAAGCCGGGAGAACACTGAAAACCGCAGCAAAAGCTGCGATTCTAAATGATGTATATCGGTATTTGCCCATAATGTTCCTGTGTGACGGGGTCTAAGCAATATGGAGAGGCATCCCCTATATATTTATTACAAAATTAACGACTTTTTGTTTAATTTAGTAACTTTGCAATGAAAAGTTAATGGGATCACTTCATCCGTAACCACCGATAATGACTATCAACAGCTCCCGGATAAATTTATGGAAAGCTTACCGGGCGGAATATAAGACACTTTTCCGCTTGGGGATTCCTGTATTGGTCACTCAGCTGGGAATTATCGTAGTAAGTTTTGCCGACACAATGATGGTGGGAGCTTACGGGGTGGATGAACTCGCAGCTGCAGCCTTCGTAAATTCACTTTTCGTGATTCCGGTGGTGATGCAGATAGGTTTCGCACAAGGGCTTACCCCGCTGATAGGAGCATTATTCGGTAGAGGCGAAAATGAGGAGACGGGAGCCACACTGCATGCCGGCCTCCAGATAAATGTGGCTGTCTCTCTGGTCCTGACCCTTATGATGGGGATTCTTTACTTTTTCCTCGACTGTTTCGGCCAACCTCAGGAGATTCTCCCTCTCGTGAGGGAATATTACCTCATCATCCTGGCCACCATGCTCCCCCTGATGGTATTCAATACATTTCAGCAGACCTGCAACGGGGTTAATGACACATCAATGCCGATGTGGATGATCCTGGGCTCGAATATATTGAATATTGCCGGGAACTGGTTGCTGATCTTCGGCAATCTTGGTGCGCCCGAACTCGGACTTACCGGTGCCGGGCTTAGCACTCTGGTGGCCAGATATGCCGGCACGATAGGGATTATAATTTTATTCTTCAGGGCAAACCGCTACAAACCCTATCTTCCTGGATTCAGGATGAGGAAGCCTCTGGGAAATATCCGAAAGACAGTCTGGCTCACATCATATCCGGTAATGATACAGAGCGGTGTCGAATGTCTTCTCTGGAGCATGGGAGCTGTAGTGAGCGGTTGGTTCGGGAAGATACAGCTGGCAGCCTACCAGGTGGTAAACACCATGGCTCAGCTCGGATTCATGACTTTCATAAGTTTCGGCACGGCAACATCCATTCGGGTAGCTAATTTTACCGGCCTCAATGACCTCCGCGGTGTCACACGAATCACGGCAGCCGGGCTGCACCTTAACATTCTCCTCAGCACATTTGCTTCCCTCATCTTCCTTTTTGGCGGCAAATGGCTTATAGGATGCTTCACCCCCGACACCCGGGTAATTGCCTCCGCACTGACCCTTATCGCCCCACTCCTGATCTATCAATACATGGATGCAATTCAGATCACCTACTGCAATGCCATCAGGGGGACTTCAAGGGTCAAACCATTACTCTGGATTTCGACTATTTCCTACATCGTGATAGGAATTCCCGTATTGCTTCTGTTTGCAAAAACACTCCAAGGAGGAAATATCGGGGTTTACTATAGCTTCGATGTGGCTCTTTTCGCTGCATCCCTTCTCGCCACCCTGATATTTTACCACATTGTCAAAAAAATGAAAAGCGAGATTTGAGATTTGGATGCCGGCAATTTTTATTATCTTTGCATCTTATCATGAAAGAATTCTTCATCTTTATGCGGCGCTTCGCCGCTCCATATAAATGGAAAATCATCATCAGCATCTTTTTCAACCTGCTGACAGCTTTCCTAACGCTCTTCTCCTTCGCCTTCATAATGCCGATTCTGCAGATGCTGTTCGGCCTTGACACATCGGAATATACTCTCATGGAATATGGTTCGGAGTCGCTGCCGAAGGTATTGATGAATAATTTTTACTATTACATGGCGCAGACGATCCATATTTACGGCCCGTCAATGACGCTGCTCCTCCTCTCAGCCCTTCTCGGTTTCACGACCTTGCTGAAGGTTCTCTCAGCCTACACTTCCGAGTGGTTCACCCTCCCCATGCAGAATGGTGTCACACGCGATATCCGCAACGCCATGTATGACCGTATCGTGACTCTACCTATAGGTTTCTTCACAAATGAGAAAAAAGGGGATATCATGGCTCGCATGTCGGGCGATGTGATGGAGATTCAGAACTCCGTGATGTCGAGTCTTTATGGTGTGGTCAAATATCCAATAATGATTATAGCCTGCCTCGGCATGATGATCGCAGTCAGTTGGCAGCTCACCCTATTCGTCCTTTTATTGCTCCCAGTCATTGGCGGCCTGATGGCTCTGGTAGGGAAGAAACTCAAGCAGCAGAACCTGGCCGGCCAGCAGCGTTTCGGCTCGATACTCTCCAATATCGAGGAATCAATAGGAGGACTGCGCGTGATAAAGGCTTTCAACGCTGAGCGCCAGATGGAGCGCAAGTTCGCCCAGGAGACAGAGGATCTTTACCGCATACATAACAGTATGGGACGCCGTTATGCCCTTGCCCATCCGTTAAGCGAATTCCTCGGCACCCTCGCCATTGCGATAATACTCTGGTTTGGAGGCACCCTGATACTTTCCGGACACTCTTCCATAACCGCACCGGAGTTTATCTACTTCATGGTCACATTCTATACCATCATCACCCCGGCTAAGGAGATATCCAAGGTATCATATTCGATACAGAAAGGTATGGCAGCTCTCGTCAGGATAGATAAGATCCTTAACGCCACCAATCCCATCCAGGATCCGGCCTCACCGAAATCTCTCTCTCCGGATGCATCCAAAGCCTCTGTAGAATTTCGCGACGTAAGCTTCAGTTATGATGGAGAGCGTGATGTCCTCTCCCATATCGACCTCATGGTCAACCCGGGGGAGACTGTCGCTATCGTAGGGCAATCCGGCTCAGGAAAGTCAACACTCGTCGACCTCATACCCCGGTTCTGGGACGTGGAACGCGGTGAGGTTTTGGTCGATGGAACAAATATCAAGGAGGTGAAGATCAAAGACCTTCGCTCTCTGATGGGAAACGTAAATCAGGAAGCTATCCTCTTCAACGACACCATCTTCAACAATATTGCTTTCGGAGTGAAGAATGCCACTCAAGAGGAAGTGGAAGCAGCTGCCCGGATAGCTAATGCACACGAATTCATAATGGAAACCGAAGATGGATATCGGACCCTAATCGGCGACCGTGGTTGCCGTCTCTCCGGAGGACAACGCCAGAGAATCAGCATTGCCCGTGCAATCCTGAAAGACCCTGCGATCCTGATTCTTGATGAAGCTACATCCGCCCTCGACACCGAAAGCGAGCGACTCGTGCAGGACGCTCTCGAAAAACTGATGAAGAACCGTACCACAATAGTTATCGCCCACCGGCTCTCAACAATCGTAAACGCCGATAAGATATGCGTGTTGCAGGATGGAAAAATTGTGGAGACCGGAACTCATGAGCAGCTCATAAACCTTGGTGGAATCTATCGTCGCCTTGTTGAAATGCAACAGGTCTGAAAATAAAAAAATAAGCTTAATCGACTTCTATGGATAATTTTACACCCGAAAACCCAAACCCTGAGAATCAGGAAACTCCGAAACGAGAGAATCCAGAGGCCTTGGAATCTCAAAAACAGGAAGCTCAACTCCCCGAAAGCCATGAAACGGAAGAGGAAATAAAGGAGATTACCGATGGCAGGGATATAGAGATAGAGGAAGCATGGGCGGAAGCCCTTCACATGGAGTATGATCCGGAAGAGGCCCGTAAACGTGCCGAGAAAGCAGCTACCCCTCCCCCTGCAATCCCGCGTCCGCCGGTTCAGCCGGTAGCCCCTCCCCCCCTCCCCCCTACACCCAATCCCTATAATCAGGCTCCCCAACCTTTCGGAAGCGCTCCTGTCCAGAACCCAGTTAATCCCGCTCCTTATCAGGGACATCCCGAACCGATGCCCAAGACATTCCTTGTGTGGTCGGTTCTGGCGACAGTGCTCTGCTGTTTCATCCCGGGAATCGTGGCTATAGTCTATAGCTCCATGGTCAGCTCAAAATATTACGCCAAAGACTATGAAGGGGCTCGCCGCTGCTCTCAAATGGCAGAAATTTGGATTATAGTCTCTATCGTGCTGGGTGTGGTAACAGCTGCTGTCTATATCCCGATCTCCCTCCTGGTATGACGGATAAGACACGGAAATCAACCTCCAGAAGATTGTTTCTCACAGTCGGGGTAATCGCAGCGCTGGCCATAATATATTTTGCTGTTGATCCCTCGGCTTCCCGCTTTATGCCCAGATGCCTGTTTCATGAACTGACAGGATGGCAATGTCCGGGATGTGGAAGCCAGAGGATGTTGCATGCTCTCCTCCATGCCGATATTGAAGGTGCGTGGCATTACAATTCGCTCCTGTTGATCCTCCTCCCATTTGTTTTCCCGATGCTTTATCTCGAATTAAATGCCTCACGACATCCGGTGACATATATGAAACTTCATTCAGTTCCGGTGATCAATACCGTCTCCCTCATTATAGTAGGCTGGGGAATAATGCGAAATATATTGTAATCTTTCTCTCACTCATGCAAAGTCAGCTGTGAATCCACTCTTCATCATAGGATATATGGCAAGTGGCAAGACCACATTCGGCCGCGCCCTTGCACGTGCCACCGGGCGGCAATTCATCGACCTCGATTTCTACATCGAGCAGAGATACCGCACCTCAATTCCTGAAATATTCCAAAAAAAGGGGGAAGAAGAGTTCCGCAACCTTGAACGGCGGATGCTCCGGGAAGTCGGTGAATTTGAGGATGTGGTGATCGCATGTGGTGGAGGGACCCCCTGCTTCTTCGACAACATGGATTACATGCTTATGCGCGGAAACGTTATGATGCTCGATGCTACCCCTGCGCGCATCACCGAACGCCTCGTCATCAACCGCGAAAAACGCCCACTTATGAGAGGAAAGAAACCGGAGGAGATACTTGAAGCCGTAAAAGCCGGACTCTCCGCTCGTGAACCGCACTATTCGCGCGCCCACATCCGTTTCTGCGGAGAGGAACTTGAAGACCGCCGCCAGATCGACCGCACCGTATCCCTCTTCCGCGCCCTCCACCCCCACCTCTGACCGCGCCTACAATATAACAATATTACATCCTTTAATATTTCCCTTCTTTATTATCAGTATTATTCTGAACTGAGAAGTATTATTCATTTTTCTTCCGATCGATATTAAAGTGATAATCAACTTTTTGCAAAATATCATTTTAATTATTATATTTGCAGAACTATATATGTCATACCTTTAAATGACACCCCTCGACAATTCCCTCTTATATTATAGACTGTTCAGACTTTTCGAATAATACCATTTTAAACTTATATCACAATATGAACTTATCCAAACTAACAGGTAGTGTCCTCTTAGCAGCGACATTACTTTCCTTTACAGCCTGCGATAAATCCGGAGGTATTGAGTTTGATAACTTTGACCTTATTCCTGTAAAAACCACGAAAGACGGGAAGTGGAGCATGATCAACGATAAAGGAGAAATCGTGTATGACAATGAATTTAAAAATCGTCCCACGGCAGCTTACAACGGCCTCTTTACAGTAAAAGAAAATGATGGATATACCGTTTACTCCGTTGGTGACAAATCTCCCAAGGCAGTCACCGGGTTGGAAAACTTGAAGTCAGTAGGTATTTTATCCGAAGGGCTTCTGCCGGTAACATTAAATCATTCCCGTATCACGATGGTTGACAAATCCGGTAAAACTAAATTTGAACTTCAACCTGTTAAGGGTAAAGAAATCGTATGGTGTGCCTCCTATTTTGAGGAAGGTCTTTTGCTCTTTAAGACTGAGGATGATAAATTTGGATACTTATCCACTGACGGGAAAGTGGCTATAGAACCTAAATTTGACTCAGCAAATGGTTTTTCCGACGGTTTAGCAGTTATTGGTCACATTAAAGATGAAGACCACCCATATGATCTGAATTATTCTGTTATCGATAAATCAGGGAAAACCATATTCAAAATCAAAGAGGAACACTCTCTTGTAACATCACAATTCAACCACGGATATATCGTAACCAAAAAAGATGACCGCCTCTTTTTTGTAAATAAAAAAGGGGAAGAAACAAAGTTGCCATCCAAAATTTCCAGTATCCAGGGCTATAATGATAAATATATAGTCTTTGAAAATGATGGTAATTACGGAGTCGCTGATCTGAAAGGAGAGATAATTATACGTGCGAAATATGATTTCCTCATGTTTGACACTTCAGACACATTCTTTGCAAAGAAAGATTCTGATGATAATGAAATAATCAGACTGAATTCCAAGGGTGAAGAGGAGAGGAAGATTGACTATGACTATATCTTAAATTTGGGTAAATTCGGATATATAGTCGCAGAGGGTAAAACTTCTCTTCTTTTGGACGACAAATTCAATAAGAAAGGGAACGAAGAATTTTTTGACTTCAATCTTGATCCCGAAATTGAATATGGCGTAAATTCAGATTACTTCAATCCTGATGGGGTAGCGGGAGTTATCGTAGGGAT
Source organism: uncultured Sangeribacter sp. (assembly GCA_964499025.1). GTDB lineage: Bacteria > Bacteroidota > Bacteroidia > Bacteroidales > Muribaculaceae > Lepagella. Next base: position 12,065 of record CAZCJC010000044.1, on the reverse strand, counting down.
GATTAATGGTAAGAAAGTGTGCGGCCTTACACTGGGTGAAAATGTAAAAAGCGTGATGAGCGGTAGGTCTCCGAGTGATTATTCTTATCGGAGCGAATTCGAAATCGATGATGAAAAGAAAGAAGGGTTCAGATATACAATCACCCCTACGGCCCTATTTACAAATAGAATGGCCAGCTACGATTATAACTACAACACATACAGTGGCGATTATTCGTGGAATCCTGATGCAATCTTGGGCGGAGTGAAATTTGACCTGTCAACACAATCCGAATGGGGCAAAGATGGTATGAAAGCACTTAAGAACGCTTTTGAAAAAGCCGGTTTCAAACTTGTAAAAGAGGGAGGAAATAAAAGCCTGTTCAAGAAAGGAACTATTCTTGCTGCTGCAGAATCTGCTGATACCTCTTGTGGGATATTCGTAGTTGACTCGGCTATCCCGGCATTAGGAGATATGGAATCAATACTTAAATCGCAAATATCAGGTTCAGGAGATAATGAAGAAACGGTTGCGGCTATACCTGAAGAAGTGGTTGAAGCCGATACGGCCGTAGCAGCTCAGGATTATGTTGATTGATGATCCACACCGGTAGGATAGTTGCAATTCATAATTTTTCATTTAGGCCCCGACTCATAAAATCTGAATAAAAATTATTTTAAGACTTCATTCCCTTATAATACAATCGGGAATGAAGTCTTTCTTAATAAATCCTTCCATCCCTTTTTGCAGCAGAATGAGTTGGGATACCGAAAAAACTATTTTACAATAATTGTCCTGTAGGGAATGGCATTTTTTTTGTAACTTTGTGAAAATTAACGGTCACCGATAATGGTGTCTGCAACCTATGGAAAACGATGATTAGAAAAGCGATACTTTCAGGAGTGCTGCTGATGGCAGCGAGTGTAGCCCGTATTGAAGCCGGTGAGATGGTGTGGTATGACGGTACTTCGCCTGTGACTGTCGGCACCGACACACGCACAGATATGGTCGTCGGAACAGCCATCGACATGTTTTGCTCAGACATAGCGGCTGTCACAGGAAAAAATGCAGTGAAGGTGAAGCCGGGAAAAGCCACAATCCTTCTGACTCAGCTCGACCGTGCAACAAGAGGCCAGAGGGAGAAATTGCGCAAGGCCGGAGTGCCGGTGGAGCGGATCGATACACTTATCGACGGATTCAATATTACGGTTGCCGACAACCGCATACTCGTAACCGGCAGCAACGGACGAGGCACCGCCTACGGCCTACTTGAGCTCTCGCGTGAAGCCGGTGTGAGTCCGTGGAGATGGTGGGGCGATGTTGTGCCTGCGCGCCGCGGTACCCTCTCGCTCCCGGAAGGCTACACCACCACGCAGGGTGCATCTGTGGAATACCGCGGAGTGTTTCTCAACGATGAAGACTGGTCGCTCCGTCCCTGGAGCTACGGAACTTTCGAGCCGGGTAACATCGGCACAATAGGCCCGCGGACCAACAAGGAAATTTTCAAACTGCTCATGCGCCTGCGGGCAAACGCTGTTTGGCCCGCGATGCACCCCGGCACAGAAGCCTTTTTCAAAAATCATGATAATAAGCTCGTTGCCGACAGTTGCGGCATCGCCGTCGGCTCTTCACACTGCGAGCCGATGCTCCGCAACAATGTCGACGAGTGGAATGTCGACGAGCGAGGACCCTTCAACTACATCACTAACCGACAGGCCGTTCAAGACTATTGGATAGAGCGCTTGCGCGAAGTTAAGGACTCAGAGGGAGGCAATATGTTCACCATTGGTATGCGTGGCATCCACGACGGCTCTATGGAAGGCGTCAGGACCCCCGAGGAGAAATTCAATGCACTTCAGCAGGTGATAGATGACCAGCAGCAGCTTCTCTCTAAATATGTAGGCAACCCGGCAGAGCAGATGCAGGTGTTCGTGCCATATAAAGAGGTGCTTGAACTTTACGAAATGGGGCTCAATATCCCCGAAACGGCCACACTGATGTGGTGTGATGACAACTATGGTTATATCACCAGACTCTCCAACCCCGAGGAGCAACTGCGCCCTGGCGGAGGCGGTGTGTATTATCATCTGAGCTACTGGGGTCGCCCTCACGACTATCTATGGCTGACCACAACCCAGCCCGGCCTTATCTACAACGAGATGCGCAACGCCTACGACCACAACGCACGTAAGCTCTGGATTGTAAATGTCCACGATCCCAAAGTGGCCGCCTACGATCTTGAGCTTTTCCTCGATCTTGCCTGGGATATAAACAGTGTTGAGTCGGACCGGGTAGGTGAACATCTGCGCTCATGGTTAGCGACCAACTTCGGCGAGGCAGCGGCTGAAAAGCTTTACCCTGCCATGCGGAAGTATTATGAGCTCACTGCCAAGCGCCGCCCCGAATTTATGGGGTGGAACCAGGTTGAGCTCGACAAACGTCTCTATAACCGTGGACTCAGTCCGGCAGGTAACACTGATTTCAGCTTCTCGGAATTCGGTAGTGAGGCTGACCGATATATGGAGGAGTATCTTGAGATAGCTGCCGCCGTTGAAGAGGCCAAAACGCTTGTTGACCCTACACTCCGTGACGCATATTTCGCTGCTGTACAATATCCTGTTACCGCGGCGGCAAATAATGCCGTGAAGATGCTTGAGGCACAGCGCGCCCGCTCTTACGCCAACGGCTCAACTCTGAAGGATATGTCTGCCAACAACGCTGCGATCTACACATCCGCGGCCAAAAGCCAGCAGGCATATCAGAATATCCGTTCACTGACCGACCACTACAACAACACCATGAGCGGCGGCAAGTGGGCACACTCGATGAATATGCGCCCCCGAGACCTGCCCGCGGGATCGGCGCCGGTGCTCCCCACCCAGTTGACTGACAAGGAGAAAGAGGAATGGCTTGCAAAAGCACCCGAACGACACAAACATACGATTGACACAGACGGAGCCATTGCCCTCAATGCCTCAGCATTTACTTTAGCCGAGGGTCCGCATCGCATCATCGACATGCTTGGCCACAGCTGCAATTCTGTCGAGCTGGGAGCAGGCGGTTCGCTGACTTACACCCTCGATCTCATCGAGCCCATGGAAAATGCCTTGCTTACTACTGCTCTTATTCCTACGCAACCTAATGACAACGGACATGTGCGCTACACTGTAAGTGTCGACGGGGCCGCTCCTGTGGAGTTTGATCTGAAGGAACCCTTCCGCTCCGAGATGTGGAAAAAGAATGTGCTTCGCGGGCAGGCCATACGCACGTTGCCTCTTGCCTCACTTTCAGCGGGAAAACACACTGTAACTATAACGGCTCTCGACAATCATATTGTTGTCGACCAACTTATGCTCGACCCCAAACCTGCACGCAGTTATTACCTTATCCCCACTGAAAGTTTATGAACCAATCTGTATTATTAGCCGCAGTATGGTTGCCGGTTACACTGTCAGCCGGTGCGCCTACCATAAAATACAAAAGTATATAAACAAATTGACAACCATGACCCTCCCTCCCGGAAATCATATATGGCTCTACGAGATGGAGCGTGGTTAAGGGGATTTTAGCGGAAGTTCTTCTTGCTTCGATTTTGAATCTTTTTTTTGCCGGATAGAAATTAATATGTTAATTTAGTGGCAATATTTTGATGAAGCCGGAACTCCTGCTTCAAACTGACCAAGGAGAGGATAGCAAACTAAAACACCTTATTCTTGTCAGCCAAATTGTTTTCGTTGACATACTGATACTTATGACTGACCAATTACAGGATTTTCATCCCCAGACTCAACTTGAGACAGTCACTCTCGAACAGGAGGGTGCCGCTATTCAGATCGGAATCGTTGCCAATTATTCCGACGGCTATGAGACCCGTATGCTTCTTACTCCTGAAGCCTGCGGAATGCTAACCTCCGCCGGCATCGCAGTCTCGATGGAGGAGGGAGCCGGGAGCGACATTAGTTTCCCGGATGCAAAGTATGCCGAATATGGAGTAAAGATTGTAACACGCGAAGAAGCCCTCAAAGCAGGAATAGTGTTGTGTTACACCCCCCTAAAGGCAAAGGATGTCAAGAAAATGAATAAGGGAGCCTGCCTGCTCTGCATGATGGACAACCTCCTTTTCGAAACCCCGGTTATAAAGGCGTTGCTCGACAGAAAGATTGTCACAGGCTGCTTCGACAATATGTACAGCCACAATGATGAGCCTGTTTTCGCCAACATCATAGATGAAATAGATGGTCGCGCAGCGATCATGTATGCTGAAGAGGCCCTCTCTTATCTGGGAGGTGGAAAAGGAGTGCTCATGGCAGGAGTAGCCGGCATTAATCCATGTGAAATCCTCCTACTCGGTATTGGAAACGAAATGATTGCTGCTGCTAAAGCAGGAGCAGCGATTGGAGCGAAAGTCACCATCATGGATAATGATATCTCGACTCTTCAGGTAGCTAAAGATATTGTCGGGCCTCTTGTGGAAACTGTAGCCATACATCCTCGTGTGCTTTACAACCGCGTAAAGACTGCCGACGTCATCATCACCGGAAGCACCACTCGCCCATTTGAATTCCCCCGCAATCTTTCCGCTGCGATGAAAGAGAACGTGTATGTCCTTGACCTTCAGGAGACTCATCCTTCAGAATCGGTGCCACGCACGGTTGCCATGGCCCTCTCTAACGCCCTTGTAAACTTCTTCGCTGAGATGGCTATTAAGAATGGCATATACGGCATGATCGCAACCACTCCGGGCGTACAATTCGGAATTGTAACATATGAAGGAAAACTTGTCGATAAGCTGATTGGCAGTTATCTTGGTCTTCCATGCGTCGATATAAGCGTGATGCTCTCCGGCGTAAACTGATTAAATGAATCAAAACAGAAGTCTTATACATATAATCCCCTCCAATAAATGGGGAGGAATTCAATCCTACGCCCTCGACATATGCCGGCATTACCGGAGTCAGGGTTGGGAAGTGACGGCCCTGACGCGCAATGCCGTCGGGGTTGACTCCCATTTCGCCGAAAATGAAATCCGGCTTGTTCACGCCCCCCTCACCGGCTTTTTCAACATACCCTCTGCTCTGATTCTTGCCAGGGAACTGAAAACAACGCCCGAAGGTAGGACGGTGGTGCACGTGCACAGATACCGTGATGCCTTCACCGTCATCATGGCCATGAAGATAGCCCGCAGAAAAGATATCCGTATAGTCTCCACCCGTCATGCCGTGCGCAGAGGGCGCGACTCCGGACTTTTCCGTAAACTATATTCAAAAATTCATAGCCACATCTTCGTGTCAGACTTGGCATTCGAAGAATTTCGGGGCGAACGGCGACGCATCACGCTCCCCCCCGACAGTGTTTACATCTTGCGCAACAGTATCAATATGCCTCAAGCGGATCCGGTTGCCGAACCCTCACATGGTCCCGTCACGGCTCTATACCAGGGTTCAATAGTGAAAGGGAAAGGATTGGAAACTCTCATTGATGCGCTCTCTCAACTCAGGCCGCTGAAATTGAGATTACGCATCGCAGGCACAGGCAACCCCGATTATCTCGACTTGCTCAGGCGCAGGGCGATGTCGCGCGGAGTGATGGAATCTATCGACTGGAACGCAAAGTCTTACCCCTCTGTGGAACAGGCTTCCGAGGCTCATTTCGGCGTGATTCCCTCAATCGAAAGGGAAGCATGCGGAATGGGTAATATCATGATGATGGCTGCCGGACGGGCTCAAGTCACCACTTCAAACGGTGCTCAGGCCGAGTATCTTGAAAATGAAGAATCCGCTTTATTGGTTACACCGGCCGAAGCCGGAAAACTGGCCGCCGCCATCAAACGACTTGCCACCGATCCGGAACTAAGGAAAAAGCTCGCTGCCAACGCCAATTCCTTGTACAACCGTCTCCTCTCCTGGCCACACTTTATATCAACCCTCGACAAAATATACACAAAATGAAAACAGCCCTAATAACCGGTGTCACCGGACAGGATGGTTCATACCTCGCCGAATTCCTTCTTGAAAAAGGTTATGACGTGCATGGAACAATCCGCAGGAGTTCCACAGATTTCCGTGAGCGGATAGCCCATCTCGAGGGTCATCCGAATTTCCACCTTCATTATGCGGATATGACCGACTCCATGAGTCTTATAAAGACGGTGATGCAGGTGCGCCCTGATGAGATCTACAATCTGGCCGCACAGAGTCATGTCCAGGTCTCATTCGATGTTCCGGAATATACCGCCAACGCAGATGCCACCGGAGTGTTACGTGTCTTGGAGGCAGTCCGTAATGCCGGTCTTACCGATAAATGCAGGATATACCAGGCATCCACTTCCGAGCTCTATGGCAAAGTCGAGGAAGTGCCCCAGAACGAAAATACACCATTCCACCCATACAGCCCATATGCTGTTGCAAAACTATACGGATTCTGGATCGTGAAGGAATACCGCGAGGCATACGGTATGTTCTGTTGCTCGGGAATACTCTTCAACCATGAATCGGAGCGCAGGGGGGAGACATTCGTAACCCGGAAGATAACCCTGGCAGCCGCCCGTATTGCCCAAGGGAAACAGGACAAATTGTATCTCGGAAACCTCTCATCACTCCGCGACTGGGGATATGCCCCCGATTATGTAGAATGCATGTGGCTGATGCTTCAGCAGGAGAGACCGCAGGATTTTGTAATAGCTACCGGCGAACAACACTCGGTAAGAGATTTCGCAACCCTCGCCTTTGAGGCTGTCGGAATCCCCTTGCGATGGGAAGGGGAAGGAATTGATGAAAAAGGTATCGACACTCGAACCGGTAAAGTTATAGTGGAGGTTTCTCCCGATTTCTATCGCCCCACAGATGTTGTAAACCTATGGGGAGACCCCACCAAAGCAAAAGCGATCCTTGGTTGGAACCCCACAAAAACCACCTTCCCGGACCTCGTGAAACGAATGGTTGACTCCGATATGAAGAAAGTGGCGGCGGAACGCGCCTCCGAACATGTCAAGACCAATCTGGAAGAATATCTTGAGAAAGGAATTGTGAAATAATGCAGAAAGAATCAAAAATATTTGTTGCCGGCCATCGTGGGATGGTAGGCTCAGCAATAGTCAGGGAACTACAGAGACAAGGATATGCGAATCTCGTAGTCCGCACACACTCCGAACTCGATCTTACCGACCAGAGGAGCGTGAATGAATTCTTCGAGAAGGAGAAACCTGAATATGTATTTTTAGCTGCCGCCAAGGTCGGCGGTATCGAAGCCAACGACAAAGCACCGGCAGATTTCATGTACCAGAACATGATGCTGGAGATGAACGTCATCAATGCAGCCTGGCGCAACGGATGCCGCAAACTGGAATTTCTCGGGTCATCCTGCATTTACCCGCGTATGGCTCCACAGCCTATGCCTGAAAGCTGTCTGCTCACATCCTCGCTTGAAAAGACAAACGAGGCCTACGCCCTGGCAAAAATATCCGGCCTTAAATATTGCGAATATCTCAACCGCCAATACGGTACAGATTTCATTTCTGTGATGCCGACCAACCTCTACGGGCCCAACGATAATTATCATCCGACACATTCACATGTGCTTCCGGCTCTCATACGCCGCTTCCATGAGGCAAAGGAGAGTGGGGCAGAAAAGGTGACTTGCTGGGGTGACGGTTCCCCTCTCCGGGAATTCCTTTATGTGGATGATCTTGCTAACCTGTGTGTATTCCTGATGAATAACTATTCAGGGAATGAGACCGTTAACGCGGGCACAGGGAAAGAACTTTCCATCCGTGAACTGACCGAACTGGTGGCAGACACTGTCGGTTACAAAGGAACAATTGAATGGGATACCTCCAAACCCAACGGAACTCCGAGGAAACTTCTGGATGTATCTAAAGCCACAGCTTTAGGATGGACCTACCGCACGGAACTTCGCGACGGCATAAAACTTGCCTATGAGGATTTTCTGACAAATCCGATGAGAGCCGAGAGATGATACCTTTTCAATGGAGAGATGATAAAATAACTTACTAATAGGTATGCTTAGGCGGGAGTGGTTTAAAAATCGGCTCGGACTTATCATCGCATGGGGAGTATTCGGCATTTTATTGCTTACTTATTGGCTCACGGTGCCCCCTACCGTATCCTATTGGGACTGTCCGGAATATGTGGCCGGCGCATGGCTTCTTGAGATAGGACACCCCCCCGGCAATCCGGTTTGGATGCTGGTGGAGAGGGTTATAACTATGCTGGCTCCTTCAGGGGAATACGCGGCTTTGCTCGTGAATCTCTCTTCCGGACTTTTCACTGCTTTTGCCGGCTTCTTTCTGGCCCTGACAATCTATGCCGCAGCCGGATGGGTCATCGGTGGACGTCCTCCGACAAGATGGCCCCTCTTGCAGAGAAGTATAGCCGCGATCACCGGCTCCCTCGCTTTCGGATGGTGCGACTCGACATGGTATTCGGCAGTAGAAGCCGAAGTATACGCCATGTCAATTTTCATGACCTCCCTATGCGTGTGGCTTATGATGAAATGGGCATTCTGCCACGATCCCGGGCGATCCACACGCCTGTTGATTCTCCTCGCCTACCTTTTCGGACTCTCAATCGGAATTCACCAGCTCAATCTCCTCTGCATTCCTGCCCTCGCAATAATATGGAGCATAAAAAGAGGTGTTAGATCTGTTTTCAACATCATCCTCGTATTCATTCTTTCCCTCGGCATAGTAGGAGGGGTACTTGTCGGGATGATGCCATCCACGATTGCACTGGCTGCTGAACTTGAGCTATTAGTGGTCAACACCTTAGGCCTACCCTATCTATGGGGAGTGGGGGTATACGTCATCCTGCTCGCCATCTCCCTTCTGCTCGCATTGGTGGTAACTGCACGCTCCACCAACAGAGGTGTGCTTGCGGCAGCCATCTTCCCGGCGCTATATCTTTCCGGCATATTCATATTCGCCGATAACTTCCTTGTAGGAGCCGCCTTGACTGCCATTGTATGTCTTCTGATAATCAATGGCCTTCACTTCTCTCCACGGCGTCTTAACATCTGTGTATGGATGTTGACGATGCTTCTTACCGGATATTCGGCATATGCCATAATCCCCCTTCGGGGTGACATACCCTCCCCTGCCAATGCCACTCTGCCCGGCGAGCCATTCTCATTTGCCGCTTATCAGGCCCGTGAGCAATATGGGGGTGCTCCACTCCTTTACGGTCACACTCCTTTCAGTAAAATCCTTCTTCATGAGGATATGAATTCCGAAGGTAAGCCTTCATATACCCGGACAGTCCTGATTCCCGAGCATCCGATAAGGATCAGGAAATCCGGAACCCCATTGCTGAGGGATCCTTACAAGATTCTGACACCCGAAGACTCCGTAGAAAACCACAAAGCACTCGCAAAAGATGAGGCATACCTTATCAAGGGATACAAATTGCGGCCTCATCTCACACCGGAACTTAACATGTGGTTGCCGAGAATCACAAGTCGCGACCCCGAAGACCTGAGATGTTATGGTGATTGGGCAGGAATGGACACCACCAACATGACCAAAGTTGAGATCACCGAAGCCTTAGACTCATGTGGCGAATTTGTCACAAAAATAAATGGAAAGGGAGAACGAGCAAAAGCGGAATCCTACCGTCCCACCTACCTCCAGTCGTTGCGGATGTTCCTCACCTACCAATGCGGTTACATGTATTTCCGCTATCTGCTATGGAATTTCTCCGGGCGACAGAATGATATTCATTCCACAGGCGAGGTGGAGCATGGAAACTTCATAACAGGCTTCCCCATACTCGACAACGCCATGTTAGGCGCTGAAGATGCCCTCCCTCCGGATGCCGGTAAGGATAACAAGGGGAGAAACCGCTATTTCATGCTGCCACTCCTTCTTGGGATAATCGGAATCATATGGCTCTTATTCGCTGGCAAAAGAGGGTGGAAGACCGAATGCGTCATATTCATGCTATTCATAATGACAGGCTTGGCCATTGTGGTTTACCTTAATCAATCTCCGGGCGAGCCGCGTGAACGTGACTACTCTTTCCTCGGTTCATATATGGCATACGCGGTATGGATAGGTTTCGGAGCCCTGGCTTTCCTCAGATTATTTGGGAAATGGGCTCCTGTGGCTACACTCTTGCCTCTATTTACGGTTGGATTGATGCTACATGAGAATTTCGATGACCATGACAGGTCAGGAAGAATGGTAGCTACCCGCCTTGCCGAAAATCTCCTAAATTCATTGGAACCTGATGCCATAATCTTTGTGAACGGCGACAATACCACCTTCCCCCTGTGGTATGTGACAGAAGTTGAAGGTTTACGCCCTGACGTGAGGGTGATAAACCTGGCCTATCTCGGTGTGCCGGAATACGCAGCAGCCCTCATGCGCGACTGGAGAGAGGCCAAAAGTATTCCCACAACCTTGAAACCGGATGAGATTCTTTATAATGGAGTGACATTCGCACGAATAGGAACCAACAAAGATTCCATACCCTACGCTACGGATATGATTCGCAGCTTAACCGAATCCGGCAAAGCCACCACGGAAGTGAGTTATGTCCTGTTGCAAGTCCCGGGAAAAGAAGATATCAAATATCCCTTGAAAAACCTCAGTCGCAACAGATACGGCAATGTAATGGAATTCAGGAATCTTATTCTGTTCGACATCCTCGCTACAAATGCAGCATCCGACACACCCCGACCTATCTACTGGCAAAGATCCCTCCCATCTAAAACTATGATCGGACTCGATTCGCTCTTTACCCCGGGCCTTCTTGCCAACCGTTTTGGAATCAGTGATATCACACGCCGGCATGCTGAATATATGGAGGGAGTAAGACACCTGCTTCCGCCTAACGCCAAACCGGAAGGAGTTTACATGGATGCGGTACCTGCTGCTCACATAAGTGCCCAACGGAGCGGCCTGATAATCGCAGCCCGAGATCTCCTCGACAATGGGGAACTGAAGGACGCATGTCGGATAGCAATATTGGCCGACTCTTTATACGGATCTGATTTCAGATCATACGCGGCTGTTAAAAGTGGCGATTCAATATTCCGGGTAAGGTATGAACTCGCCTCCCTCCTTGATGATGTGGCCGATTCCCTGATACTCTCCCCTCGCGACAAAAGGAATGACACAATTGAGAAACTGAAATCCCGGGCAAAGGAATTGAGGGAAATTGATGAGAAAAATCTTCAGCAATGGACCCGGTATAAACGAACCTTACCACCCTATTTAAGGTTAAAAATGACAAGGTGATTATACTTCTCATCGGAGTTATGGAATATTGTAAAGTAGCTCTCCATATTAAACACCTGCAATATGCGAACAGCATACACGGATAATTATAAATAGTAGAGTTATAATTTGAACTGCTACTTATTATTTACTATTTTTGTAAACCGATGAAATCCCATCCCGGACCATAAGTCTCCGGAGCCTCTTAAAGCCTAAGAGATAAGGTCTTGATTTAAACAGATTAATCGGAATAAGTAGTTGGTAAAAATAAAACTATCAATATGAAAATAGCTAAGATACTCCTTCTCCTCGTGATGATGGCCGGTGTGCCATTTGTCTCCGAGGCCAAGAAAAACAAAAATACCGATGGGAATGCCCTCATAACCTTCAACCGGGAATCACATGATTTCGGAATCATACCCGAAAACGGGGGAGCCGTCACCACGGAATTTGAATTCATCAATACCGGAAACGCCCCCCTGGTAATCTACAGTGCAAACGCGGATTGCGGTTGTACACGTCCCCAGTATCCGAAAAATCCTATAGCTCCCGGAAAGAAAGGCAAAATTAAAGTCTCTTTCCTTCCCAAAGGCTACATGGGCTCATTTGTAAAGAATGTGAAGGTAAAAAGCAACGGAAGCTCTAAAACGAAAGTGCTTAAGATCTCCGGCACCGTCAATCCAAATAAAGAGAAATAAGTAGTTGTTAAAAATTAATCGATATATGGTGGTTGATAATCTTGAACAATAAAACCAGTTCTTTTTGGCACCTTTTGCCCTGTCACTCAGTCGCATACAAAAGTATGCTCCCTCTTTCCGCAGCAAAATCTGCTCAAAAATAACTTCGTTTTAT
>CAZCJC010000043.1:0-23535 GCA_964499025.1 uncultured Sangeribacter sp. | reverse complement strand
TCCAATCGCTCAAATTCCAAAAATAACTATTAGCTAATTTTTCAAACTTACTTATGTAGAATTATTTTCTAAAAAATTAATTGGTCAGATTAATCCGATGAGATTAAATCCGACCAATGTTTTTCATAAAGACATACCTTCCGAACGAATTTAGCTTTTATACTCCTTAAAGTTTTGGAGATTCTAAATTTTCATTGAATGGAAAATTCATCTTCCTGAGTACATACTTTCATAATATTTCTGATAATCACCGGATGTTACATTATCCATCCATTCTTGATTATCGAGATACCATTTAACAGTCTTCTCGATACCCTCCTCAAATTGCAAAGACGGTTCCCATCCTAATTCTTTTTGAAGTTTTCTCGAATCAATTGCATAGCGCATATCGTGGCCTTTACGGTCGGTGACATATGTTATCAGTTCGTCACTGTACCCTTCCGGATTTCCAAGCAATCGGTCAACAGTCTTGATCAATACCTTAATGATATCAATGTTCTTCCACTCATTGAATCCTCCGATATTATAAGTCTCGGCCACTGCTCCATTATGGAAGATCATATCAATGGCACGAGCATGATCCTCGACAAACAGCCAGTCGCGCACGTTCTCCCCTTTCCCATATACGGGAAGTGGTTTACGATGGCGTATATTATTTATAAAGAGAGGTATAAGTTTCTCCGGAAACTGATAAGGACCATAATTGTTCGAACAATTAGTAACTATAGTAGGCATTCCGTAAGTATCATGATATGCCCTTACAAAATGATCACTTGAAGCTTTTGAGGCTGAATAGGGTGAATGAGGGTTATACTTTGTAGTTTCCAGAAAAAATTCTATGCCATAAGCATGATGATGCTCTGAGGAAGCTTTTGTCGTGAATGGAGATTCAACTCCTTCTGGATTTGTCAATTCGAGTGCTCCATATACTTCATCAGTAGAGATGTGATAGAAAAGTTTTCCTTCATATCCTTCAGGAAGTTCCTCCCAATATTCACGTGCTGCCTGGAGCAAAGATAACGTACCCATAACATTGGTTCGCGCAAAGGTAAACGGATCTTTTATCGAACGATCCACATGACTTTCAGCCGCAAGATGGATTATCCCGTCAACATTATTATCCCTTATCACTTTTCGCATCTCCTCTATATCGGCTATGTCTGCTTTCACAAACTTATAGTTGGAAGCATCCTCAATATCCTTTAGATTTGCGAGATTCCCGGCATAAGTCAACTTATCGAGATTAATGATATTATATTCAGGATATTTATTTACAAACAACCGGACTACATGAGAACCTATAAAGCCGGCTCCTCCGGTAATGAGTATATTTTTCATAATTCAGATTTTAAGAAAATGGTGAATTAATATCCTTTAGAAGAGGATGTTTTTCATCTTTTGCAGAGAGTATTCTCTCTTCTGGTGAAATATGCCAGTCGATTGCCAATTCCGGATCCCATAGGCAGACGCCTCCCTCAGATTGAGGTGCATAATAATTATCACACTTATATTGGAAGACTGCATCTTCACTTAAAACCGAAAAGCCATGAGCGAAACCCTTTGGTACGAACAGTTGACGCTTATTGTCTTCAGAAAGCTCAACTGCCACATGTTTACCATATGTGGGAGAATTCTTTCGAAGGTCGACCGCCACATCAAGCACTCTACCTTTAATACATCTCACAAGCTTTGCTTGAGTATAGGGCGGCTTCTGAAAATGAAGACCTCTAACAACACCTCTTGATGACATCGACTGGTTGTCCTGCACAAAATCAACCGAATAACCGAGAGCGTCATCTAATTCCCTTTTTGAATAGCTTTCAAAAAAATAGCCACGCGCATCGGCAAAGACACGTGGCTCTATTATTACTACTCCCTCTATTTCTGTGTTTGTAATTTTCATCAATGTTATATTTAAAAAGTAGCTCGCAGAAATTAATGAATAGATAAAACGCAGTGATTGTGAATTAATTTTGGTTTCGGCTGAAAGAGCATAGCGGGCTATGTGATTGAGGGCTAGGACAAAAGCAATTCAAAAGAACCAGTTTTAGCATTCATAAATCTCATTTTATTACATTAATTAATTTTTGTGAGCTACTTAACTTCCACAAAGATAATTATTTTAAGCAAGTTTTGAAAATTAATCCTCAAAAGAGATCTATTATATTTATATGTATGACCACAATAAAATCATAATATTGTGAGAATAAGGGGAATTTATTATATTTGCAGATTATAAATTCAAGGTCTTATTATGGAAAATCTACAGGTAGACCGCTTAAGCTTCTCCGAAATTCGGGAGATTGCACATCTTGCGCAACAAATCAGTACACACCTCTCTCCTGCTATGTCGGCGGAGGAACTAAAAAACTTCCGGAATGAATTGCAAAGGGGCATGAAGAACAGCACCCGCGCTCATTCGCTTCGTGGAATCCCCTACTCTATCATTTCGCTTCGCTCGGCGTGCGCGTTTGCAGAAATGGTAGATCCGGATCATAATATTTTGATAGCAATTCTCCTTTATCCCCTCTATCATGAAGGTTTGTTGAATCAAGACCAAATAGCCGACCGGTGGGGTGAAGATGTCGCCGGCCTTCTTGAAGGTATTGCCAATGTCTCCAAATTCAGTAATAGGAATTCAGCTCATAATCAGGAGAATTTCAGAGGTCTAATGCTTGCATTAGCACATGATATCCGCGTTATAATCATAATGATAGTGGAAAATCTTGTTTTGATGCGTGCTATTAATCATCATCCTGATGAGGAATGGGTAAGAAATGTGGCTTTTGAGGCTAACTGCCTATACGCACAGCTCGCCCACCGACTGGGACTCTATAAAATTAAAGGGGAACTTGAGGATCTCTCTCTTAAATATACCAACCGTGAGATTTACACTCAGATTGCTAAGAAACTTAATGAGACAAAACGCTCTCGTGATCAATACATAAAGGAGTTTATAGATCCGGTAAAGAAAAGACTTGCGGAGGCCGGTCTGAAATTTGAAATTAAAGGGAGGACAAAATCCATTTCTTCCATCTGGAATAAGATGAAAAAACAGAAAGTGGATCTCCCCGGCATATACGATCTCTTTGCGATTCGAGTCATTATTGATACTCCCCGCGAGAAGGAGAAGCAGGATTGCTGGCTTGCCTATTCAATATTGGCAGATATGTATACTGCGAATCCCGCTCGTATGAAAGATTGGATAACTTTACCCAAAAGTAACGGTTATGAGAGCCTCCATGCCACAGTTATGGGACCCGGACAGAAATGGGTGGAGGTGCAATTCCGCACTGAGCGAATGGACCTAGTTGCTGAAAAAGGACTCGCAGCTCATTGGAGATACAAAGGGGGAAAAGGTGACAGCTCCGACAGATGGATGAACAATATAAGAGATATTCTTGAAACTGCAGAGGCAGGTCCAATGCAATTGATGAAAAATATCAAATCTGATGCATTCACTGATGAAGTATTTGCATTTACACCAAAGGGCGATCTCTTCAGATTGTCAGCTGGTGCGACAGTGCTTGATTTCGCTTTTCATATCCATACAAACGTTGGAGCACATTGCACAGGAGCAATTGTCAACGGCACACATCGCCGTCTTAATTATAAAGTCCAGAATGGGGATACAATCGAGATTCTAACATCGGCTAATCAGGTTCCGCGTAAGGAATGGCTAAACATTGTCAACACATCCAAAGCCAGGAATAAAATCAAACAGAGCCTGAACGAGGAGCGACAAAGGTTGGCTGATCTGGGTAAGGAGGCTTTTGGAAGACGGGCAAAAAATCGAAAGATCGAGATAGACGATGCAGAACTCATGAAGCTGATTAAAAAGCAAGGCTATAAATTTGCACTTGAATTTTTTGCAGACATGGGTGCTGATAAGATTGATGCCGGTAAATTCCTTAATTCATATATAGAGTTTACAACCCGAGAAACCGGAGCCGAACATGTCTCCGCAGAAGAATTCCAGATCCATGCTCCCAAGGATGAGGCTAGTAAAAGCGATGTGCTCGTAATCGGAGAGAAAAGTATCAATGGCCTCAATTATAAGTTTGCACGTTGCTGCAATCCGATCTACGGCGATGACGTATTTGGATTCATATCCTCCGATGGCTCGGTAAAGATTCACAAAAAAGATTGCCCAAATGCACTCCATATACGCGAACGATATCCTTACCGCATAATCCGTGCAGACTGGAGCGGGAAAACCGGCGAATTGTTACCCGCAACACTTCGGGTAATTGGAAATGACGATATCGGAATCGTTACAAACATCACATCAATAATCTCTAAAGAACCCAACGCGATGCTCCGTAACATTTCAATAGATTCACATGACGGAATATTCCAGGGCTATCTTGTGGTGGGAGTCTCCGACAATCGACAACTCACCTCTCTCATTAAGAAAATCAGTACAGTTAAAGGTGTAAAAGACGTTGTCCGCTCATAAATGTCATCATAAAAATCGGCTTGTGTAAAATCAAATTTCTACACAACGCCGATTTTTTTCGAATAATGTTATCATAATGTGCCTTCTTAAGGAATTTCAATCCGACAATTAATGCGGTCCGCCGGGAGGGGGACCCATCGGACGGGAACCTCTACGGTGCTCCATTCCCGGAGGGGGACCAGGATGATCAAAATCCTCTTGAGCTCTACGCGCCTTGTTTTTTAAGGTGTTGAACGTATATGTAATCCCGAACATCACATAACGAGTGAGATCATTGTATCTGTTATCGGTTATCTGGTTAGCGCTAACCGATCGAGATATATTCTTCTTCTGAGCCAAAATATCATAAGCCCGGACACTCAGGGTTAGACACTTATCTCTCAAGAAACTGTAAGATGCTTCAGCATTCCATAACCATGAGGTTGAATTGAAACCGGCTGAATAACCTGTTGTCTTGTCAAAATGGAGATCGGTTGTTATATTGAGCCCAAACGGCAAATAAAGCGCTGCATCAGTTTGGAATCCATAAGCATGCGTATATCGGTTCTGCTGTTGAGGCAGAGTATTGGTCGCCATATTGAAGGAATATGTAGGATTAACCGACATCTGGAATATATCGGAAGTAAAGGTCATACCGGCCGACGGAGAGACTCCCAAATTTCCTGAACGATTGAAATCTCCGTTTATATAACCGGCACTCGATGAATAATTAGCTCTGAGCCTGCCATTTATTCTCCAATTGCGGTTGCGTAGAGGTTGATTGATCATAAACATTCCAAAACCGGAGAAATTACCATTGGCATTCGTATAAGATGTGGTTCTTACACCTGTTTCCCTGTCAGTCGTAGTCTTGTTAACAACAACATTTGTTGAATACTGGAATCTACCCATAGCCATAATCGACTGTTGCGTATCCTGATTGTAATTATTGAACCTGACGTTTAGCGACTGCGTAAAGGTTGGTTTCAACTCAGGATTACCCTTCGTGATATGCAGAGGATCCGTTTCATCAGCTACAGGTTGTAATTGAGTAAGGGAGGGAGATGAGGTTCTGGCACGGTAATCAATCTGAATTCCTTTAGTTTTTGAGAACCTGTATCGGAATCTTGCAAAAGGGGCTACATTCCATACATAGCGCGTAGGAATATTCCTTGCAGAATTGATAAGATCAGTGCTACTGCTGCTGGAAGGAGAAAATATAAGACCTGCATCAAGATTATAATTCTTATTAACTTTCTTATAACCTACCTGCACCTCTTGAGTCATGAATTTATTACGGAATCGATTGGAGAGGCTATTATCAAGGTCTGCATCTAACGGCACCGAATTCAGATTCGCAGGCTCAAAGTCTTTTAAATTTTCCTCAGGTAATGGAATGTTATATGTGTATTTATCTGCATTGTTAAACCTATATGACATGTTATAGGCCACCTGAAAGAAATTCCCTTTCGTCACATCTCCCAAAGGCTCGGTCCACGTGAGCCTGCCGCTGATTGAATTGCTCCACTGGTGATTGTCGATATACCTGTAAAGACTCTCTGAATATTCTTGTCGGAGAAAATACTCTATGTCACTCCAAGTAGTGGTATATTGCTTCGTTTCGGAGAACTGATAATTCACCTGAACACTGAATGAGCGTCCGGGACGACTTGCAAACTTGTGATTGAAAATCAGTCGGCCTGAAGCATTGTAACTTGTGCCATGATTGAAACGTTTAGTCTCATTTGAGTTTACAAGTGTTCGTGCCCGGTCTCCTGCCCTGAGAAAAGATGTGTCATTGAGCTCTGAATTTCTATTATTGAAAGAAAACTGGGGCCGGAAATCAAGAGTATTGTTATCATCTATTTTCCATTCCATTCTAAAATCTGCCCTGAGGTTATGACCCTTGTCTCTTGAAGAACTCCCGGCAGTCTTATTACTTACTGAATCAGGGAAAAGATATTGTGTATCTGTAAAGCTTATAGCCTTTCTATCGGAATGGGTATACTGCACATTTCCTCCAACCCTGAATTTTTCACTCTTTCCTACATTGAAATTAATACCCAACCGTTGGGACGTTGTGATACCCCCTGATGGGCCAAAACTCATGAAGCGCCCTCTGCCCGAATCAGAAAAACCAAGGTCATTTATATTATTGGCGCCACCAACTACTGAAATCTGATTATTATCCGTAAATGATGAGACATTGAAGCTTCCTTGATACCTGCCATCCGTACCATATCCGGCTCCTACATTGCCAAACCATCCATTTTTCATATTCTTCTTTACAGTCAGGTTGATCACTGTCTCCTCCTCACCGTCATCAACACCTGTAAGACGCGCAAGATCACTCTTCCTGTCAACTACCTGCACTTTATCCACAATATTTGAAGGAAGATTCTTCGATGCCATGGTTGGGTCATCACTGAAAAACTCCTTTCCGTCAACAAGTATCTTTGAAACTGTTTTACCTCCCGAAGTGATTGAACCGTCAGAACCGACCTCTACACCGGGAAGTTTCTTCAAGAGATCCTCTACTGATGAATTTGCCTGTGTTTTAAATGATCCGGCATTGAATTCAAGAGTATCCTGCTTGGCTATTACTGCTGCCTTAACACCTTTGACTACCGTTTCCTGAAGTGTTACTGATGCTTCTGTCATTGTGATATTACCCAGATCAAGATTCTTCACGCTATCGGATATCATCAGCGGTTTCACAATCTCATCCATTCCTATCATGGTCAGATGTAGGGCATAGTTACCGGCTCTGATTCCTGAAAATTTAAAATTCCCGTTAGCTGCTGTTACCGCAAATCCTTTTCGCATGGAATCCGGATATTGAATCAACTGGGCAGTAACGCCGGCCAATGGTGAAGAACCGGAATCTACCACTTTTCCTGTAATATTCAGACCATATGCCACGGTCTCAAGGCATAAAATCCAAAAGAAAATCAATAGAAGCTTTTTCATAATGTTTAGTGGAACCTGTAGACTTTTTAAAGTAAAGAAGAGAATCCAAAACAATCCTTAATGATTGCAGGTCTCCTCAAAAACTTCTCTACATTTTTTGACCCTTCCATTTTTAAATGGTTTAATAGCACTCCTAAAAAACTTCTTTCCTTTAAATTTGTATATTATATTAGGAATATCATAAATCTTGGCAAAAAGATTTCTATATATTAAATTTGCAATAATTGAGCATATTGCTCACATAAATCTCAGATTGAATAATTACTAATAACCCTATACAAAGATGAAATTAGAAGAAATCGACATTCAGACCCTGAATGAGAAAGGAATCTCTGAAGAGAAACTTAACGAAGAATTGCGTATGCTCAAAGAAGGTTTTCCATTCCTTCGCATCGAAGCCCCTGCAACACCTGGACATGGAATCTCGGCCCTTACTCATGATATGGAAGTGGGAGCTGTAAGATGCTGGGATCAATTTCTGGCTGCCGGAGGCGTGGTTATGAAAATGGTTCCCGCAAGTGGAGCTGCTTCACGTATGTTCAAAGACATTTTCTCCTTTGTAAATAGCAAAAAGGAGAAACCTGATACAGATTTCATGAAGAAATTCTTTGAGAAAATTGAAGATTTCGCTTTCTTCCCAAGATTGAATTTTATCTGTCTTTCTCTTTACGGCAAAAGTGTTGATTCTCTTCTGAAAGAAAAAAAATATAAGGAGGTTGCTGAAGCTCTCATCAATAAAGAGGGTCTTAACTATGGTTATCTTCCCAAAGCCCTGTTGCAGTTTCATAAAGTTATAGGGACATCTCGAACGGCTCTGGAAGAGCATCTTGCCGAAGGAGCAATGTATGCGGCAGGTAAGGAGAAGAAAGTAAAAGTTCATTTCACTGTATCAGATGATCACCTACCTCTGGTAAAAGCTAAGGTTGAGGAAGCGGCTGCCCATATCGGTCACAAATATGGCGTGGATTTCGATGTTACCTTCAGCGTACAGAAACCATCTACCGATACAGTGGCAGCAAATCTCGATGGATCTCCATACAGGGAAAATGGGAAATTATTCTTCCGTCCCGGCGGCCATGGGGCCCTCATTGAAAACCTCAATGACCTTGATGCCGATGTAATATTTATTAAGAATATCGACAACGTAGTGCCAGATGAACGTCGGGCATCAACAGTGAAATATAAAAAGATTCTTGGTGGTATTCTTGTGGCTACAAAGCAGAAAATCAATGAATATTGCAAGAAACTTGAAAATGGAGATCCTACTCATGAAGAGTTGGAAGAAATGCTTAAATTCACTCGTCAGGTGCTCTGCATAACTCATGATGGCTGCGATGAAATGACGGATCAGGATAAGGCTCAGTATCTCTACAAGAAACTCAACCGTCCTACTCGAGTTTGCGGAATGGTAAAGAACGAAGGAGAACCCGGTGGAGGACCATACTTAGCATACAATCCAGACGGAACAGTTAGCCCCCAGATACTGGAAGCTTCCCAGATCGATCCAGACAATAAAGAGGCCGTTAAGATGATGAAGGAATCCACTCATTTCAATCCGGTTGATCTCGTTGTCTCTATCAAGAATTATCGTGGTGACAAATATCATCTCCCTGAATTTGTCGATAAAGCCACCGGATTCATTTCATTCAAAAGTCGTGAAGGTGTAGAAATAAAGGCTCTCGAGCTTCCTGGATTGTGGAATGGAGCAATGAGCGACTGGAATACCATCCTCGTTGAAGTTCCCGCTGACACCTTCAATCCAGTCAAAACTGTCAACGACCTGCTTCGCGAGGCCCATCAGCCCAAGAAAGAAGCATGAGATTATTTGAAGAATTTGTAACATCAATGAAATCTCACTTTTTTCACACATGAAAAAATATCTTTACATTCTGTTATCGACTTTATTCCTCGTTGCTTGTGGGGGAAATAAAACCGATAAGGAGAAGGCCCGTAATGAATATGGGAATGCTCTTAACGATTCTATCAAGACAGCCGAAGACCAGATAGAGGAAGCTAACAGTCGAATAGCCGTTCTTAATGATGAAGTAAACACATGGATGCGTGATTTTACTGTTGTTAATAATACGCGTGAAGTGGAGGGGTATTATATTTTCAACGGTTGGCAAAAACGATATCCTTTATCCACCACCGGACTGGTTGCACGAATCGCTGAGAATGAACAGCTCGAATTGATCGCATCTCTTAAGGGTGCGACATTCAATCGAATCGAAGTAATGGCTCCGACCTC
Source organism: uncultured Sangeribacter sp. (assembly GCA_964499025.1). Taxonomy (GTDB): domain Bacteria; phylum Bacteroidota; class Bacteroidia; order Bacteroidales; family Muribaculaceae; genus Lepagella. The sequence continues at coordinate 13,879 of CAZCJC010000043.1, read as the reverse complement.
TTCCGTTGGCTCTGACATTGTTCCTTTCGACCAAGCTCTAAACTACCGACGCGAAAGCCTTAACACTGTAATGTTCTCAGGAGCCAAAGCTGATTCCATCGCTCAACTAATCGCTGATAACGAACTGAATACAGTCAAAGTGGTATTCTTCGAAGGAAACAGTACTAAAGGTAACTGGCAAATCCCGGAAGATTACAAAAAAATGATCATGTCGACCTGGATGCTCTATTCATCCCGACATGAACAGATGAAGCTTGAACATAAGGTGGTGATGCTTAGGGAGAAAATTAATCTCTTAAGAGCCCATCTTCATAACATGACTGACCCTGAACCCACAACTGATTCTGCAAAATGAAGAAACTTCTAATTCCTGCGTTCCTTATTTTCGCTGCAGCAATAGCCTCAGGAGAATGGCATTTCCCTGAAAAATATACCGGCCCCATAAAGGCTACCACCGACTTCTCTTGGCATCCTGATATTCTTGAAGGATATGAGGCAAGATATGTAGATCAGGGAACCCAGTTCGATGGTCCATGTAGATCAACAATCGTTCGAAAGATGAGTCAAAAACCATCGAGAAAGGCTTACCTTTATATCCATGGTTTCAATGATTACTTCTTTCAGAAGGAAATGGGTGAAAGATTTGTTGATTCCGGTTATAATTTCTATGCAGTTGACTTACGCCGATACGGCAGGAGTTGGGAACCCTGGCAATATCCGTTTAATGTCAGGAAGCAAACGGAATATTTTAATGACATTGATTCCGCACTTGCACAGATAAGACGTGATGGCAACACAGACATTACTTTATCTGGGCATAGCACCGGTGGACTTACCGTAGCCTACTTCGCAGCAATGAGAGGTGCAAGAGCAGGAGTCAACAGGGTCGTCACCGATAGCCCCTTCCTGGAATGGAATTTCTCCCCGATGATGCGTAACGTGGCTGCCCCGCTTATTGAATTTCTTAGTAAGTTCTCAAAAAACAGTAAGATTAAGCAGGGACACTGCGATGGCTACGCATACTCCCTCCTGAAGGAATATTTCGGAGAGTGGGAATATAACACGGATTGGAAAATGATATATTCACCTCCTGTTACCTTTAGTTGGGTAGGTGCTGTCAACCACGCGCAAGCCGAACTTATGAAAAAAGCAGATCATATCACTGTTCCTATACTTGTAATGCATAGCTCAAGAAAAATTGACGGCTGCAATTACACACCCGAATTCCAGACCGGTGATGCTGTATTGGATCCAAGGATGCTTCAAAAACGTGGTGAAAAACTCGGACATATAAGGGAAGTCTGCACTATAGACAGCGGGTTACATGACTTGATTCTCTCTTCATTCCCGGCGCGTACGGCAGCATATGACACAATTTTCCGTTTCATCCGCACTCATTAAATTGCATTAGAATATAAAAAACTCACATCGAAGATTTAAAATGCACTCCGAAAGTTCACGTTATATTTCGGAGTGCATTTAATATATTTATGGGGTAGTATATATTTATAATTTATCTAAAAATTGTACACAAAAAAGGATTCCTCATTTCTGAAGAATCCTCTTGGGTGAAATGTGGGTCTCGAACCCACGACCTTCGGAACCACAATCCGACGCTCTAACCAACTGAGCTAATCTCACCATGTTGCTTTCTCAAAAGCTTTGCAAAGTTATTCCATTTTTTTTAAATCTCCAAATTTTCTTATAATTTTTTATATTGAATTTTTACTAAGTAGCTGTTCATATTGTTTGTGAGCAGCATATATAGATAATGAAGTATTAATTTGTAAGTAGCTCGCAGAAATTAATGAATAGATAAAACGCAGTGATTTTGAGCTAATTTCGGTTTCGGCTGAAGGAGCATAGCGGGCTATGTGACTGAAGGCGAGGCTGAAAGTAACACAAAAGAACCAGTTTTAGCATTCATTAATCTCATTTTATTTACATTAATTAATTTTTGTGAGCTACTTAAAGCTACTCATATAATTGGAAAAATATTCCCCTTACAAGGTTTTGATCCCGACTCATAAGAAATCTGCAAGCTGATTCTTATGAGTAGGGGTCAAAACCTTTTCATTTATAATATTGTTTAAATGTAAGATTATTGTATTTGCACTGTGTTTTATTCATAGAAGCAATCTATTCTTTAATAAAAGATGAGAAAGCTTCCTGGTATTAAAAAGTTTTTTTAATGCTTGAAAACAGAGTTGAAGTTGTGAAACTTCAACTCTGTTTTCATATTCCACCCCTTTTTAGTAAATTTGCACCGGAACGCATCCTTATGCGCCCGCTAATTATATATGAGCCTTAAAAATTATCTTCATATCCTCATAATACTTATTGTATCTGTAGCCGGCTCGGCACAGGTCCGTCCCATCAGTCAATCTCGTGGTGTGTCAACAGACGCGCAGGCTACTCAGAAAGATACTTATAAACCCGGAAATGCATGGACACTTTCCTACCCTTTGGGCACACATGAGGAATCTACCATTGACACTCTCCTATATAATTACCAGCGACAGTTTGTTCCTGCTCTTAACAGTGACGCTTGGGCAAGTACGGGAGCATTTGCAGGGGAAGGAATAAATATGTTGTTTTTCCAACGGCCCCAACCATCCCAAATGATTTTTGAAGATGCGTTGGCTTATTACCTACCCTCTTTCAATAAGGAGAAATTCTATAACGTCTATATTCCGATGACTCTGTTGTCATATAATTTTGGTGGAAACAGAGATAACCATACCGATAGGTTAAAGGGTATTTTTGCCGGAAACGTTAACCGCAGAATTGGAATTGGAGCTAATATTGATTACCTCTATACCAAGGGAGCATACAATAGTCAGGCCGCCAAAAATCTTATATATGGAGTGCAGGGATATTACACCGGAGATCATTATGAGATGCAGGCTTTTATGAATCATTATCATTCCGTGAATCAAGAGAATGGAGGAATCACTGATGATCTGTATATTACAAATCCGGCCGTATTGCAAGGTGGTGTTGATAAAATTGAACCAAAAAGCATTCCAACCAGACTAAATGGAGCACAAAACAGATTGGTTGGAGCTGAAATATATATGTCGCACGCATATAAGATCGGTTTCTGGAGAGATGACACCCAAGAAGGGGATACGGTCGAGAGGAAAACGCTCGTACCTGTCACAAAATTTATATACTCCTTCGATTATAAATCCAGTCATCACAAATTTAAAAATACTCGAGCCGATGAAGCTACCCAATTCTGGGATAACACTTACTTCAATCCGGATGCAACACTTGATGACACCCGATATTGGTCACTCTCAAATACTATTGGAGTTTCAATGATTGAAGGGTTTCAGACATGGGCTAAATTCGGTATCTCCGCTTACGCCTCCTATGAGATTGACAATTTCAAACAGTCATATCTGAAACCATCCGCATCGGATAACACAACCACACCCTCTGAACCAGAGGCTCCCGGTATTCCTGAAGAAACCCAACCCTCAACAGGATTGACACCCCTTCCTGAAAACTTTCCTCTCGAACTTAATAAGAGCAGAAACAGATTATGGATTGGCGGCCGTCTTGAAAAAATGAAAGGAAGCATTCTCAGGTATGCGGCAAATGCAAAATTCGGTCTTATTGGAGATGCAGCTGGCGATCTTGATATAGATGGATACGTGGAGACCAGATTCAAACTTGGTAAGGACACTGTAAGAATATCTGCCGAGGGATTCTTCAGGAATCAGACTCCATCCTATTTACTTAAATATTATGTGTCGAATCATTTTGTATGGAACAACGACTTCGGCAAGACACGTTCCTTTAGAGTCGGAGGACATCTCCATATCCCGTGGACTCGTACTGATCTTAGAGCAGGAGTTGAAAATATTCAGAACTATATATATTTCAATCCGCAATCTCTTCCTCAGCAACATGGAGGGAGCGTTCAGATCTTTTCTGCATCGATCGAACAGAAACTAAAATTCGGCATATGGAACTGGAACAACCGGGTAACGTATCAAGCTACTTCAAATAGTGAGGTTATCCCATTGCCGGCCTTAGCTATTTATAGCAATATGTTTCTTGATTTCACTGCATTCAAAGTATTAAGAATGCAGATCGGTATAGACTGTGATTATTACACCAAGTATCGGGGACTCGAATACCAACCGGCTACTATGACGTTTCATACTCAGGGAGAGAATGGTGTAGATGTCGGCAATTTTCCCATGGCAAATGCATACATCACTGCAAAGCTTTATAAGGTGAGATTTTTTGTTCTTTGGAGTCATGTGAATCAAGGACTGTTTGGTAACAAGTACTTCTCAATGCCTCACTACCCCATCGACCCAAGACAATTGCGATTCGGTCTATCTATTGATTTCGCTAACTGATCCAGCCCAATTTACAAAGGACACAGTTATATACAAACAAACAGGAACCAATCCGGCACAGCCAATTGATTCCTGCTTGTTTAATTGTCAGTCTTATTTATTTTATAACCTCCAGTTTCTTTCCAACCTTAATAAAGGCTGCGATTGCCTTGTCGAGTTGCTCACGCGTATGGGCAGCTGAAAGTTGCACCCTGATTCTTGCCTGATCTTTGGGAACCACAGGATAATAGAATCCGGTTACATAGATTCCCTCTTTCTGCATCTCAGCAGCGAAATCCTGCGACAGTTTTGCATCATATAACATTACAGCGCAGATGGCACTCTGTGTAGGCTTTATATCAAAACCGGCTTCAAGCATCTTTTCACGGAAATATTTAACATTCTCCATCAATTTAGTGTGGAGATCATCATTCTCCCCGAGCATCTTGAACATCTCGATACTTGCTCCGACAATAGAGGGTGCTACTGAATTTGAGAAAAGATATGGACGTGAACGCTGGCGCAGCATGTCGATAATCTCCTTACGTCCGGTAGTGAACCCCCCCATGGCTCCACCAAATGATTTGCCAAGAGTGCCGGTAAATATATCGATCTTCCCGTAACAATCGTATTTCTCTGCAACTCCATGACCTGTTTCTCCAACCACACCTGCCGAATGACTTTCATCCACCATAACTAAGGCATCATATTTTTCAGCAAGTTCACATATCTTATCCATCGGGGCGACATTGCCATCCATTGAGAAGACTCCATCGGTAGCAATAACCTTGAAACGACAATCCTTAGCCTCTTTGAGACAACGCTCAAGATCTTCCATATCCGCATTCTTATAGCGAAAACGCTTGGCCTTGCATAATCTCACCCCATCAATGATCGATGCATGATTGAGAGAATCACTAATGATTGCATCCTCCTCTGTAAACAATGGCTCAAACAAACCTCCGTTAGCATCAAAACAGGCTGCATAAAGAATTGTATCTTCTGTTTTGAAGTAATCGCTGATAGCTTTTTCCAGCTCTTTATGAAGATCTTGGGTGCCACAGATAAAACGAACAGACGACATTCCGAATCCTCTTTCATCCATAGCTTTCTTGGCTGCCTCAATCAAGCGACTGTTGTCGGCAAGACCCAGATAATTATTTGCACAGAAGTTTAAAACTTCACCTTTCACATTTTCTACATTGATGTCGGAACTTTGAGGAGTAACTATTACCCTTTCATTTTTGTAGAGCCCGGCATCTTTAATATCCTGAAGCTCCTTCTGAAGATGCTCCTGAAATTTTGTGTACATGATATTTGGTTTTTGGTTGATTCTTATTGACGTATCTTGGCCCAATTTCTACAATCACTTAGGTCGCATCATAGATAACTATTAAGCAGATGTGACGATGATTGCTACAACGACCAAATTTTTAACCAAAGGTACTATTTTTTTATTACTTTTTTGCTATTTTTGCATTAAAATTTAGTGATAGCAGATGAACGGCTTATAAGCCTTCCATACGTACTTTACTTCTTATCAAATCATGAAAAATATTCTGATAATCGGAGCTACCGGACAAATCGGTTCTGAACTTACCATGCGTCTCCGAAATGAATATCCCGGTGGAGATGTGGTTGCCGGATATATTCCCGGTGCTGAACCCAAAGGAATCTTACTCGAAAGCGGGCCTGCTGAAATTGTGGATATCACCAACCCTCAGCAGATAGCCGACACGGTAGAAAAATATAATATAGACACCATTTATAATCTTGCCGCCTTACTCTCAGCCGTAGCGGAAGCTAAGCCACAGTTGGCTTGGAAGATAGGAGTTGGAGGCCTTTACAATGCTCTCGAAGTCTCCCGAGAAAAAGGATGTGCCCTGTTCACTCCCAGCAGTATCGGATCATTCGGTCCGGACACACCACACGAAAAGACCCCTCAAGATACGATTCAACGTCCCGAAACAATCTATGGCGTTACGAAAGTCACCGGTGAAATGCTTTCCGATTACTATGCAAGAAGATTTGGTGTCGACACTCGTTCCGTCCGTTTCCCTGGCTTGATTTCATATGTGGCTCCTCCCGGAGGAGGAACTACTGATTACGCAGTAGATATTTACTACTCGGCAGTGAAACGTGAGGAATTCAAATGTCCATTGAAGCCAGGGACTTTTATGGATATGATGTATATGCCTGATGCTTTGAGAGCTGCCATTGAAATCATGGAAGCGGATCCTTCCAAACTTAAACACCGCAACTCATTCAATATAGCATCAATGAGCTTTGATCCTGAAATAATATATAATAAGATTAAGGAATACAAACCTGAATTCAAGATGACTTATGAACTTGACCCATTGCGCCAGAAAATCGCTGATTCATGGCCTGATAGTCTTGACGATTCTTGCGCTCGGGAGGAATGGGGATGGAAACCGGAATATGATCTCGATGCCATGACCCGAGATATGCTGGCTAACCTCGAAAAGAAACTTCAGACTCAGGAAAAATAACACTTCGCATATTCTGACCTAAGCCTCAAATATGTAGCCGAAAGAATAGTAAAGTATTAAGATAAAAAACTGAAAACTCTTATTGGGTTTTCAGTTTTTTTCGTTAACTTTGCGCCTCAAATGGACAAAAACCTAATCTCACCTGAAGCCTACAAGGCTCTTATCGAAGCTATATTTCCCATAATAATGAAAAATGGGATGAAAGGAACGACAATGGATAAAGTCGCTTCCTCTCTTTCCATGTCCAAACGTACACTTTACGAAATATTCGAAAGTAAAGCCGAGATGCTCGAAGCTGTCATCAAATATTTTCATCGGCAGCATCTTGAGGAGCTCACAAAGATTTTCAAATCATCTGATACTATGATTGAAGCTCTCTTCCGGATTCTTAAGCAGCACCAGCTTACCATGCAGAATATAAATGTAGAGTTCCTTCGGGATATGGACACATATTACTGCAATCTCAGGAATGTTTACGAACAGGAATCACGCGGATGGAATCATGATCTTCAGCATATGATAGCAAAGGGTATTGAACAGGGAGTTTTCCTTCCTGACATTAACTATCCGGTGCTTCTGAGAATGTTAAGACTTCAGATGGAATCTTTGAAAAGGATGGAAGAATTTTTTCCACCGGATATAAGCCTTTTTGAAGCTTACGACACAATCTGCAGCAGTTTTATACGCAGCATAGCTTCCCCAAAAGGAATTGAGATACTTCATAAGATTATTAATAATTGATGTAACATTAAATGCGAGTTAAAAGTATTGTTTTAGTTATTGGTGCTCTTGTTTCATCTTCTTTAGCAAGAGCTGAGGCTACCGACACACTTCGTCTCTCAAAAGAGCAATGTGTCACTATTGCACTTCAGGATAATCCGACAATCCACATTGCCGATATGGAGATCAAACGGATGGATTATTCAAAGAAAGAGGTTATTGCGAATCTTTTCCCGTCAATAGATTTCTCTCTCGCTTATCAGAGATCTATAGAATTGCAGACCTTAAACATGAATATGGGTGGGCAATCTACAAAGATAAAGATGGGGTCTGACAATATGTGGAACACCGGATTCTCTGCCGCAATGCCTCTTGTGAATGCCACACTCTGGAAATCTATAGCAATCAGTGATGTCCAGATCCTTCAGACACTGGAATCAGCACGCGCATCCAGACTTGATCTTGTCAATAACGTGAATAAGGCTTATTATAGCTTGCTCCTTGCAATTGCATCTCGGGATGTCATCAGGCAAAACTACGAAATCGCAAAAGAGAATGCCGCTATATATCAGAAACAATTTGATCAGGGCACAGCATCCGAATATGACGTACTGAGGAGTTCAGTTCAGGTTAAGAATGTTGAGCCCGAACTCCTTCAAGCAGATATCGCCATAAAACAGTGCCAGCTCCAGCTTAAGGTCCTTATGGGGATAGATTCCGCCGTAGAAATTATACCGGATATAACTTTGCGCCAGATGCAGAGTGACATGTTCGGACTCACCGCGAATCTAAATAGGTCTATTGCCCATAATACATCTTTACGTTCACTCGACATTCAGACTGAACTTGCAAAGAAAAATGTTACGCTCAAGAAATTTGCATGGATCCCCACTCTCGCCCTTACATATAATCTTAATTGGAACTCTCTCAGCAACGGGAACGCTTTAAAAAATCAACAGTTTAATCCCTATAGCACCGTGGGAGTGGCTCTTTCCATGCCCATATTCTCAGGTGGCTCTAAGTATTATGGATTAAAACAAGCCCAAGTTCAGCTGAATGAGATGAAGTTTCAACGAGAGAATCTTGTTAATTCCCTAAACATGCAGGTGGATCTCGCAATCGACAATATTAACAAAGAGGTCAAACAGATTGCCACAAGCGAAGAGGGAATGAAACAGGCAGCCAAAGCTTATGAGATCATGCAAAAAAGCTTTGAAATAGGTGCCGCTTCATATCTTGATTTGAGAGATAGTGAACTCGCAAACACGCAGGCGCAATTGATCTATCTGCAGGCTATCTACAATTATCTCGTCTCCACAAGTGAACTTGACGCCCTTCTCGGGAAAGATTATTCTCCAAAACAATAAGAAAAAAGCTATTCTCATGAAAAAAATAATTTTCACCCTTGCAACAATTTCTCTTATCTCCCTGTCAGGATGTTCAGGAAAAGATAAGAAAGATTCTGATCAAACAGCGAAAGAGGTTGCTCCTGTAGTTAAGATTGAGACTGTGAACGACCGAGATGTCAACCAGCTCGGTAATTATACAGCCACCGTTGAGCCTGAGCTTATCAACAACATCTCCTCATCAACTCCAAATCGTATAAAACAGATTCTGGTCGATGAAGGGATGAGGGTTGCTGCCGGACAACGTCTTGTAATCATGGATGATGTCAACACTGCCGGATATGAATTACAGGTTGACAATGCAAAGGCTAACCTAAAGAATGTTGAGGTCAACTATAACCGCGCTATCGAATTATTTAAAATCGGTGGAGGGACAAAACAGCAGGTCGACCAGATGGAGACCCAGCTTATAAATGCAAAGAACGCTCTCGCATCTGCAGAGAGGACTCTTCGAAATGTCAGGGAGAATACAGTACTTACCTCACCTATATCCGGAATTGTAACCGCCAGAAACTATGATCCGGGAGATATGACGGGTAACCTGCCGATACTCACTGTTGCTCGGACTCAGCCTGTCAAGATTGTTGTAAACATTTCTGAAAGTGAACTCTCGAAAATAAAAAGGGGGATGCCGGCAATCGTAACCTTCGACACATACGGAGATGAAGTATTCAATGGTACCGTTACCCTGGTTTCGCCTACCGTAGACCAATCGAGCAGGACATTTGGGGCTGAGATAACCCTTCCCAATTCCGACAACCGAATTCTTCCGGGTATGTTCGGAAGAGTTCAGCTCAGCCTCGGAACTGAGCGCCATGTTGTTGTACCCGATAAGGCAGTTGTAAAACAACCCGGATCCGGCAACCACTTCGTTTATGTCTACAATGAAAATGGAACAGTCTCTTATAATAAGGTGGAACTCGGCCAGCGTCTTGGGGATGCGTATGAACTTATATCAGGAGTAGAACCCGGCTCGGAAGTTGTTATTTCCGGCCAATCTCGTCTTGCCGACGGAATGAAAGTAACCGTAGCCAAATAATATACGTCCGGCTATTCTTTAATCAATCTACCTTCACACTATAACCGTAATCAGAAATGTCATTATATAGTTCAGCAGTTAAACGCCCGGTAATGACCGCACTCTGCTTCGTGACAGTCATTATTCTCGGCCTTTTCTCTCTGGCGAAACTTCCTATCGATCTCTATCCGGATATTGATACCAATACAATTATGGTAATCACAATGTATCCGGGAGCAAGTGCAAAAGATATCGAACAGAACGTTACAAAGCCTCTCGAGAATACCCTTAACTCCGTCGAGCACCTGAAACATATTACCTCGACTTCACGAGAAAACACATCCGTCATAACCCTCGAATTTGAATATGGATATGATATAGATGTGCTTACCAATGATGTGCGGGATAAGCTTGACATGGTAAAGTCGCAGCTACCTGATGATTCCGAGAACCCGATTATCTTCAAGTTCTCCACCGATATGATCCCAATCTGTCTTCTCTCCGTTGAAGCCAAAGAGAGTATGTCGGGACTTTACAAGATTCTTGATGATAATGTAGCCAACCCTCTGGCTCGTGTGGATGGAGTTGGATCCGTTTCAATCTCAGGAGCGCCAAAACGGGAAATACATGTATATGTAGACCCCAACCGCCTGGAGGCATACAATTTGTCGGTGGAACAAATTTCCTCCGTTATCCAGGGAGAAAACAGAAATGTCCCGGGTGGATCATTCGACATCGGTTCAAACACATACGCCTTGCGTGTACAAGGTGAATTTGAGGAAGCTTCTCAGATGGCCAATATTCCAGTCGGTAGTTTCCAGGGGAAATTGGTTTATCTCAAGGACGTCGCGAAAATTGAGGATAGTCTGGAGGAAAGGACCCAGCAAACCTTCAATAATGGCGAAGAGGGTGCAATGATCATCATTCAGAAGCAGTCGGGTGCCAATTCTGTGGAAATTTCCAATAAGGTGATGAAAATGCTTCCGTCACTTGAGAAAAATCTTCCATCTGATGTCAAGATCGGTGTTATCGTTGACACATCCGATAATATCCGAAACACTATTGCAGCTCTTGTAGAGACTGTGCTTTACGCTTTGCTCTTCGTGATGATTGTGGTCTTCATCTTCCTTGGAAGATGGAGAGCTACGATGATAATTGTCATAACTATCCCTGTTTCTCTGATAGCTTCGTTCATTTATCTGTTCGCAACAGGAAATACACTAAACATCGTTTCTCTCTCCGCCCTTTCGATCTCTATCGGTATGGTGGTTGACGATGCCATAGTCGTACTCGAGAATATTACGACCCATATAGAGAGAGGGGCCGATCCTAAGCAGGCTGCCGTTCATGGCACAAACGAGGTTGCTGTTTCGGTTATCGCCTCTACCCTCACTCTTATTGCAGTATTCTTCCCACTTACCCTGGTCACAGGAATGACTGGTGTCCTATTCCGTCAGCTGGGATGGATGGTAACAATCATGATGATTATTTCTACTGTCTGTGCGCTTTCACTTACCCCGATGCTTTGTTCACAGTGGCTTCGCCTACGTTCTAAGAAAGAATTGGAGAAACAGAGCAAATCCCTTTATGGATATGTGGAAAGAGCTCTCGACCGGTTTGACAATGGATATGCTTCACTGCTTCGTAAAGTAATCTCTCATCGCACAGTAACAATCATAATCTGTCTGGGTATATTCGTAGGTTCCATATTCCTCATGAGATTCGTAGGAACCGAATTCTTCCCTACTCAGGATGACGGCCGTCTCGGTGTAAGTCTTGAACTTCCCATCGGCTCACGAGTCGAGCAGGCCAGAGACGTTATGGTAAGACTCGATTCTCTTTGGAAAAAGAAATATCCGGAGATCAAGGTAATGAACTATACTGTAGGTCCGGCAAGCTCCGACAACACATTCGCATCTTTGCAGGATAACGGTCCGCACATCATATCAATGAATATCCGTCTTCTGGATCCGGGCGACCGAGATAAAGGAATTCGGGAAATTGCCGATGAAATGAGAAAGGATCTGCAGAGAGAATTCCCGGAATTTAAGAAAGCTCAGGTTAACATTGGAGGTAGCCGTGGGGGATCGATGGGTGGTCAGTCAACCCTTGACTTTGAAATTTATGGTTACGATTTCGACAGCACCGACAAAGTGGCAAGGGAGCTTCAGCAGATTCTCCAAGGTATAAACGGCACAGCCGATGTCACCATATCTCGTTCCGACTATCAACCGGAATATCAGGTGGATTTTGACCGAGAAAAACTATCCATGTATGGTATCAGTCTTCAGACTGCCGCTTATTATCTTAGAAATCGTATCAACGGTTCTACAGCCTCACAATTCAGGGAGGATGGTGAGGAATATGACATCAAGGTTATGTATGCACCTGAACATCGAACAAGTATTGAGGATATCGAGAATATACTCATTTATACTTCTCAGGGTCAGGGTGTACGTCTTAAGGAACTCGGTAAGGTGGTTGAGAGATTCACGCCTCCAACTATCGAGCGTAAAGATCGCGAGCGTATAATCACCGTTTCAGCTGTTGTCGACGGAGTGCCTATGAGTGAGGTTGTGGCGGATGCAGAGGCCCAGATGGCAAATATCGAACTTCCCTCAGGAGTCACAATTCAGATAGCCGGAAGTTTTGAGGATCAGCAGGATTCTTTCAAAGATCTGTTGTTGCTTGGAATTCTTATCATTATTCTTGTCTATATTGTAATGGCTGCCCAGTTTGAATCTCTCACCTATCCCGGCATCATCATGACCTCCCTTTTGTTTGCGTTCTCGGGAGTTTTCCTAATCCTCTGGATAAGTGGTCATACGCTAAACATCATGTCGATGATCGGGGCAATCATGCTGATCGGTATTGTAGTGAAGAATGGTATTGTGCTGATCGATTATATCGCACTTAATCGAGAACGCGGAATGTCAATCCGCAAAGCGGTTATTGACGGTGGTCGTTCAAGGCTTCGCCCGGTAGTAATGACTACCCTAACCACAATCCTCGGTATGGTGCCAATGGCATGTGGAACCGGACAGGGTGCGGAGATGTGGCGTCCGATGGGTACAGCTGTGATCGGTGGGCTCACATTCTCCACCATCCTTACACTTCTATTCGTTCCGGTGCTTTACTGTGTATTCGCAGGGAACGGTGTGAAACGTTTCCGTCGTAAATTCCGTAAAATTCATGAATAAATTAGTTTCAGAATCGATGGATAAGCAGTTATAAAGTTTGATAACTTATATTATGCTCCCTATCCACGATTCTGAAAACTTAAAACTTAATAATATTTTGAAAGCTATATTTATTTCATTCGACCAGGCTCACAATGATGCTGTGATTGATATCCTAACTCGGTCGTCCTGTCGCGGATTCACCTCATTTGGTGAAACGCAAGGTCGTGGATCAAATACCGGTGATCCTCACTATGGGTCACATGCCTGGCCCTCTCTTGGCTCAGCCATACTCACTATTGTTGAGGACGATCGGGTTCAACCCCTCCTTGATAAGCTTAAAAACCTTGACCAATCCAAACCTTTATTGGGACTTAGGGCATTCGTATGGCAAATTGAACAATCAATTTAATCAAGATTCGTTTGCAGGATTAAAAATATTATTGTAATTTTGCATTCGATTCTGCGCACGTGGCGTAATTGGTAGCCGCGCTAGACTTAGGATCTAGTGTCTAACGACGTGGGGGTTCGAGTCCCTTCGTGCGCACACAACAAGACCTCTTAACTTTAAAGTTAAGAGGTCTTGTTGCTTACGTATCCTGAAGCGCATATATTGTTGACGCAGTGTAAAAAGATTCCGACTTAGCGGAATAATAAACAGAATTAAATGGAATAAAACTAAATG
>CAZCJC010000042.1:0-23870 GCA_964499025.1 uncultured Sangeribacter sp. | reverse complement strand
ATTTCGAACGGAGGTTCGAAATTCTGATAATGAGCCTTATGCAAATAAATAATCAGTGAATAGTTATCAAACCATCCGCTGATTAATATCTATTTACAGATATTTCTTACCGTAAATATTATTCTAAATCTAAGTGCTTCTACCCTGCTCTCAATACGGCTTGCGGTATTTGGTTAGCAGCCTTTGTTCTTCTAAAACGATTGAATATCTTCCTATTTCGAATGTGAGAAAAAAGTACGCATCCTGTTAATTAAGAAAATTAAAAAAATTTAATTCAGGGCAATTTCACCCAAACAATTCGGAATGTGATCCCAAACGGACAAGGTCTATTTGATCTGTATGCGGATCAAACCATATTAAGAGGAAGTCATCTTCAATATGGCATTCCATATACCCTTTAAAATCACCTTTTAACATATGTGGATCATATTCATTTGGTATAGGGATTTCATTCTCCAGCATATGTAGAATTTTAAACAATTCAGTAACTTTCTTAGGATTATTTCTGATCCTTTTATAATCTTTCTTATATCTTGATGAAGGTTTTAACTTCTTCATAGGCCCATGGATTTCTCCATTGATTCAATGGAAGACAAGTCCAAAGACGGAACATTTCTAAGGCTACCGCTCTCCGCTTCCTCCATTGCAGCAATAGTTTCTGCGTTGGGTTTATTATAGGCTGCATCTAAAAGCAGCGTTTCAACAAAATTATTAAGGCTACGATTCTGCTTCTTCGCCATCAGTTTCAACCTATCTATTAAATCAACAGGCAATCGGAAACTCTGATTCTTTTTATTTAATGCTATTTGCATGATAGTAGTATTATATATTGCAAATATAGTATAAATGTATTACAACCGCAATATATTTACAACATAAGTTCCTGAACCCGGATAAGAAAATTTTTCCTAACACTATAAGAGTTAGGAGACATCTAAGTGGAATACTTCTTCCCTGCTCTCAATACGGCTTGCGGTATTTGGTGGGGTCCTGAATCTCGTCAAGGATCGAGAGATAGGAGGCGTAACGACTTTGGGAGATGCGACTATCCTCAACAGCAGGGATCACTGCGCAACCCGGTTCCCCTGTATGTTTGCAATTGGAATAGCGACACCCCTCTCCTATCCTGAAAATCTCCGGGAAATAATGCGACACTTCCTCCGGCTCAAAATCAATCGTGCCGAATCCCTTCACTCCCGGGATATCTATTATCTCTCCTCCGCCGGGAATTGAAACCATCTCTGAAAAGGTTGTGGTATGCATTCCGGTGTGGTGGATATCTGATATCTTTCCAGTCTTGAGATTTGCACCGGGCACGAGCGCATTGATCAATGATGATTTCCCTACGCCACTATTTCCTGCCATGAGAGTTATCCTATTCCCCATGATCTCAAGCAGTTCAGGGATGCCGGTGCCATCCTCAGCTGAAACGATATGCACCTCATATCCGATCGATTCATAAAGATACCTCACGGCATCTCCCAACGCACGATCCTCCTCATCCCACATGTCACACTTATTGAGAATGAGCATTGCCTTAACATTATACGCTTCAGCTGTGGCCAGAAAACGATCAATGAAAGTGGTGGGAGTGGCAGGGTCACGTAAAGAAGCCACCAAAGCTGCCCTGTCAAGATTCGCAGCGAGGATATGCGATTCTTTAGAAAGATTCGACGCCCTTCTGATAATATAGTTCTTTCTGGGAGCGATGGCAGTGATATAGTCTGCATCGTCAGCCGACTTGGTGACTGTGACCCGATCCCCTACTGCAACAGGATTGGTCGATCGGATACCTTTAATCCTGAAATTACCCTTTACCCGACATGTAATCTCGTTGCCGCAATCCGTCCTGACAATATACGAACTTCCGGTGTTCTTTATCACAATACCCTCTGAAATCTCCTTCGAAGCTGTCTGTTTTTTAACTTTCATACCACAAAATTAGCTTATTATTTAACAATTTAGTGGAAATAGTTGTTAAAAATATAAAGAACTTGATAGTTGGGATCTTTTAGTATCCCGTATGCAGCCATCTTTTATAGACTGCCACATTAAATCAACTATTAAAAACATTGTTAAACTTAAATTTATATTAAAAATGAACATTGAATCAATTGGCACATGGGCCGGTGAGGTTTACAAGGCTCTTGAATCATCGGATACCCGCATGCTTGGCCTCAAAGGAATCAAGAAAGCTACTAAACTGAAAAAAGATGAGATCATGGCAGCTCTTGGCTGGCTCGGTCGCGAAGGCAAGATCACTCTTACCACCAACGATGAGGATCTCGTTGTTACACTCGTATAAAAAACGAAGGGAGTCAAAATTCATTCTGACACCCGTAATTTATTTCATTAATGACCGGACATCAAACGATGCCCGGTCATTTCATCTCCCAGTCATCCAACCGCTCCGACCGGTGTATCACTTCCCTTATATAGATTTAATCATCCCCTCAAATAGGTTGCGTGCCGGGTAGCGCGCTGCCTGGTATCCTTATTGCCACAACGCCGCAAATCCTCCACTCCTAAACATCAACATGGGATTCGCCTCCCGGCCAATCCCATGCATGCTAAAAATCAAAACTATCTATTCTTAATTCAATATCCTATTCTTTAATTCTTTTTACATCATTTCCTGAATGGCACCGACCAGACAACCCGGACAGGAACACATTTTCCTTCATGCTTACCCGGTTTCCATTCCGGCATCTTGCTCATAATCCGGAGTGCTTCCTGATTTAAGGATGGCTCCACGCCCCTTAAGATGGAGATATGGCTTACCGATCCATCAGAGTTGACTACAAAAGAGCAGGTGACTCTTCCTTGAATACCCTTCCGGTAAGCTTCCTCTGGATACTGCCGTGTGGAGTTTATGAAAGCTACCAATTGGGAATTTCCACCGGGAAACATCGGTTTCTCCTTTACATAGTCATACTCGTATACCTCTAAATATGTCTTTACTCCCCCTGTCGAATTTCCTGCCTTGACCCTGCAGGTCTGAGACCATCCGGAAACGATTCCGACGCCGGGAAGCAAGCCGGCTATGATGACAAAAAGAATTAAAATTCTATTCATTTAACAATGCTATTCAATCTCGACTTCCTTTACCAAGCATTTATCCTCTTCTCTTAAATAAAAATAAGTGTTTTTTACGTTTGAGGAACGATTGGAAGTTCAATTGCAAATTTAAAAGGTTCATAGGAATTAAACAACGGTAGGATGTTAAAATAAAGTTAATAAAACCTAATGCAATGAACAATCCGGACATTTCCCGCATAAAACGCTGACTTAAAAAGAGGCGGTGTAAAGATTCATGAATCTTTACACCGCCTCGGATAAATCTTCTTGCCTGAAAGGTGTGTCTTATTCAAATTTTAGCTCACCTCTCAATTTAAGACTCCTGTTGAGGATATCGACAGAATAATTATTTTTCGCGATAGAACATAAGCGTGGAGCACCCGGCCTGGTCATATCCGCCGGTATTGGCATCATATGCACCGGCACCACCATCAGGCATCAGATAGTCTGCGAATTCATCTACATAAACTGTCTTATAACCTGTCTTACGGCCATAGCTGCGCCATATTTCCCATCCCGGACGCTTGGTGCCTCTTCCGCTGCTACCTAATTCCGTACGCTCACCGGTAGGATTATTGCTGTCCGGGCACCAAATATAAGAGGTATAAGGCAGAGAGGCAGTAGCATGGAGGAAATCACCTTCACCAAGAGGAGATGTGATTCCGGGACGCGGACAATTGTATTTGGCAGTATATTCCGCCATCGCCACCATACGGTGATTGTCATAGGCAAACAGATCCTCTCCAATATTATAGGCCATCTGACAGAATGCCCCCATCAATGCCATACAGAGGGTGGCATGACCCTGATCACGGCCAGACTCATTACACTGAGCAATCTTGATATCAGAATCCGGATCATCATATACAAAATTGGCAGCTTTCTGGTAATTTCCTGAACCGATACCATTCTTGAAATAGATGATAGCCTCATTGATCATATCCTGGTTGTCGGTAAGAATTCCCATCGACAGGATTGCTGTCATCGAACCAAGATCCCAGTTGAGCCAATAGTGATCAGTGGTGTTGTTATGGCGCACAAGAAAATCAGTAGCTTGCGGATAGAATTTGTCTATGAGCCAGTTGCATGCCTTCTTGAAATCTTCCGACTCACCCCAGTTGTTATAACTGCGCAGAAGTTCCATTCCGTTAGCCATCTGATAGATCTGGAAAAGAATCAGCTGCTGGTTGGTGTCATTGTTATGATGAATACCTTCACTTTTCTCAACCCACGCCATGACATTTGAAATTGCACGGTTTGCCGCGTCCACATCATCGGTCAAGGCATATCGGAGGGCAAGCTGATAGATTCCTGCGCAATCCCTACCGAAATTCACTGCATTATTAGGACACTCTGCATTACCGTTGGTCCTGGAGATGAGTTTTGTCGGGTTTGCAGCGCGGTTCACGTCTGAATATGGATTCGCTACCAGAACATCCCAGGCATCTTTCCAAGGAGCCCTTGTAAGATTCTGACGCACGTAATTGATGTCTTCAGAACTGTGAAGCATCGCGGGATGATTAATCGTATAGACCTGAGGGGTTACGATCTCCTCCCATGAGTCCATATCATTGACCCCGTCCTTGATCTCGGAGCAGGAGGCCATGCTTAACATGGCCAGACCTGCTGCGAGGTATATGTTTCTATATGCTTTCATTGTTATTGTTTTTCAATTTTCACTTTACCTTATATCGATATCGGGAAAGTCTCAATATCATTTCCCCTTAATCTCATCTTCAGCAAACTTGATTGCATCCTCCTTGCTCTTGAAAGAACGGATCCAGAAAATATCATACCAAGCGGCAGAGGGATCTACATTTCCATTCGGAATATCGGCAAGTTTCAGCTGGAAGAGGTTGAACCCATGATAACCTTCCCATTTGCCTGCTGCTGCCTCCCAAATGATCAGACGGTTGCCATCGGAGAGATCTGTTCCTGCATTATCCTTGCCACTGGCGTCGCGAACGTCCCAGGTGTTGTTACCACCTTTCTGGAGGTTGGTCTTGACTGCATACACAGGATAATCGCTGTGCCACCATGAGAAGAGATTGTTCGCGCTGCAATCGATCTTTATATCCCTACGCCATTTGCCACTTCCTGCATCCGGGAAATTGATTCGCCAGAATGCTTCTCCTCTATCCTGGGGAGCATCATTGTTGCTGGTAACCCATCCTGACCACTGGTTCTCCGGACCCCAATAGCAAAGACCTGGAGTCACGTTAACCTGAATCGTAGCAGTCTCGCCTGTTGCGCGACAGGTTGCCACGACAGTTGTGGAACCGAATCCGGTTGCTGTAACCTTTCCTCTATCCACGGTGCACACCTTATCATCATTAGTCTCCCAGTCAACCGAACCGATTGTTGCGCCGGCAGGCTGATAAGTGACATCTACGGGGATCTCATAACCGGGAAGGCTAAGACCTGTAAGATTAGAATTAACGATTACTTTCTCAACTGCGATATATGGATCAATATGAAGATTGAACTCACCGCGAACATTACTCTTGTCATGAGTGAGGCATCGGATCACCACATCTCCTCTCCCCACACAGCTCACAAGACCATTCTGATCAACAGTTGCCTTAGACTCATCGCTCGAAATCCATGTTACGTGATCATAGGTATGGTCGGCGGGAAGCAGGGTCGGTTTGAGCTGGATTATATCTGTCTCATAAATCTTGCCATCTTCTCCGGCTTCTGTTGTATTCTCTATCACAACCTGGCTAACCTTTATAACCTCAGGAATAACCTTCACCGTAACCGTTCCCGTAGCTCCAAAACCAAGTCTCTCCGGAACAGCCGTGATAAGAGCCTCTCCTACCGAAACGGCATGAATTGTTCCATCCTGAGAAACGGTAGCCACATTCTCATCAGAAGATTTGAATATGATCGGAAGTACCTCCGATCCCTCCGGACCTGATACTGAATATACCAGCGTTGAGTCCATGCCGACAGCAAGAGGAAGCACCTCGCTAACTTCAAAATTGATTTCATTAGGCACGATAGCTTCAGTATACCCGGTGGTATAGATCTTATCGTCGTCGCATGCTGTCATGGCGAGCGCAACAAACGCTAAAGGAAGCAGCCTGGAAATATATTTGGAATTCATATTAGATTTCTTTTTACTGTTTAACCTTATTAGCTTGCCCAGCCGTCATTCTGCTTGAGATTCTTGTTAAGCTGCATCTGATCTACGGGCAATGGATAGAGGTAGTTCTTATCTTTCCACTGGCGTCCGCTCTCCCAGATCACACGACCTTCGGAATCTACGCGGGCTGCGGGGAAATTAGTTCGTCCGAACTCTGTGCCAGTCACGTGGACTCCAACAAAATCCATGGGCATCTCTATTTCCGCAGTTTTCCATCTGCGGAGATCGTCGAGGCGGAATCCCTCTCCATAGAACTCTACACTGCGCTCGCGACGGATCTCTGTGCGCATGTCAAGACCGTTGGCAGCGACAAACGCATTCGACAGATTCGGCATATTAGGATTAACACGCTTGCGCACAAGATTGAGGGAGAGGTTCAGATCCTCATCAGAGATCCGGCCGTCACGCTCAAACACAGCCTCAGCATATGCCAGAAGCACCTCTGCGTAACGAATCAGCGGAAGATCATAGCTCTCTTGGCCTGCCTTTTCAACCTTGCGCTCACAGGCCCATTTCTGACCGAAATAACCGGTGCCGCTCGAAGGAGAAAAACTGGATATATATTTTCTTGAATCATCGGCCTCAGTGAAATCACGTCCACCGTTGGGATCATCACCTTTCCAGAAGGAATCTCCGGGACGCATAAGCGCATTACTCATGCGGTTATCGCGGTTCTGCCATTCGGATGCTTTCGTAGCATAGCCCTGAAAGAGAGGAGAAACCTCGATGGGAAGACCATCAGAACAAAGATATAGGTCGGGCACCTTGTGGCTCACAAGCTGAGCATTTCCAAGACATTCGGTAGTGATATTGAAACCTATCGTAACTTTTGAATTATAACGGCGGCTCCAGATATACTCTTTATTAGCGCTCTTGGTCAAACCTGCAGGATTTGCTGCAACATCCTCAAGGAGGAAGAGATATTTATATGCCTGTGTACCTAACTCTGAGGGTTTGAAGATAGCGAACTGTTTTGAATCAATCACGAGTTTCGCTGCTTTGGCCGCTGAGTCAAGAAGCTTCTTTGCCCTCTCCTCATTTCCGCGGAATTTCTGCCAGGTTCCTTCGAAAAGGGCAACCCTCGCTTTGAAGGCCGCTGCAGTCTCATTTCCTACATAACCGGCCTCAACGGTGCTTACTGAAGGAAGCAACTCGATTGCCTTGTCGAGATCTTCAAGAATCAGGTCGCACACTTCGCCGCGTGGATTGCGCGCAGCGTAAAGCTCCGGACTTGTTACATCAAGAGTACTTTTGACGATGATCGCATCGCCATAGAGTCTCAGCAGAGTGAAGTAATTATAGGCGCGGAAGAAATATGCCTCTCCGAGAGGTTTCTTGATATCGTTCTGGTTGTCGAATCCGGCTGCCTTCTCTATCAGGATGTTGCAACGGCGGATACGATCATACGAACCCGTGTAGTTACCATCTGAACTGGGCACTGTATTCGTACCGTTGGAGATCGTATTCATTGCTCCCTTGTCGACCATGAAGTCGCTGTTCTTATCGTTGTCTTTTGCCACCGACTGCATGTTGGGAGTCCAGCTGTAGAATAAATTTGCGAACGACTGAAAATCCTTTGCCGATTTCCAGAGATTCGGATCGGCCATCTGATCCTGAGGTTCCAGCTCGAGACAGGATGAGCAGAGAAGGGCAAGAGCCACGGCCGATATGCTTTTTAATATCTTATTCATGTTGAGTATCGCTTTAGTATTAGAAAGAGAGGTGAACACCGAATGTTACGTTACGCAGGAACGGATAACGGTTGGAGTTGGTCACGTTGCGTGAGGCCTCCGGATCCCAGCCATCCTTGATTTTGGATGTTTCCCAAAGATCAGTTCCTGTAACATAGAATCTTACCTGAGAAATTACTTTCTGCTTTGCCAGAAGGGCATCAGGGAGTGAATATCCGAGAGTAATATTTTTCAGACGGAGGTAACTTCCATCCTCCACCGACCAGGATGAACACTGGTAGTTGTAATTGTTGATATCGCTCTCATGCGTGAGCGGGGTGTAATATCCACCGGGATTCTGAGGGCTCCAGACATTGCCGATAAAATGGTCGGAGAAGTTCTGATACCATGTGCGGGTAGGAACTCTCCAAGCATCTGCGCTGTTACCCTGCTGACGCCATACGGTACGGCGACCTGCACCCTGGAACACTACATCGAAGTCAAAACCCTTCCAATTGAAGCCTGCATTGAATGAGAACTGGATCTTGGGATCGTCGGTACCCAGGTACACGAAGTCATTATAATCGAGTTTGCCATCCTTATTTATATCCTCATACATGTTCGAACCAACACGTATCTTCTGGATGTTACCCACTGTAGAAGTAGCTGCGTAACGATCCTGATATTTCTTTAGCATCTCTTCATTCTCGATCTTGCCGCAATAGCGGAGACCCCATACTGAATTCAGAGGATAACCCTCGCGGTCGGAGCGAACACCCGACTGAATTGCACCTGAACCTCCATTGTCAAGAAGTTTGTTGTCAGCATAGGTAAATGTTCCGCCAACATGATAGGTCACATTGCCTACCTTGTCACTCCATGTTGCATTCAGGTCATAACCCCAACCTTTAAACTTACCCTTGTTAGCCGTCGGAGCCTTGTCTCCGAGAACACCCGGATAAATCACATCTATAAGCATATTGTTGGTTTTCTTCCAATAAGCCTCGAAAGTTCCGGAAAGACGGTTGTTAAAGAATCCAAAATCAAGAGCTACGTTGTAGTTGTGAACTCGCTCCCAAGTACGGTCGATACTTACAAGCCGTCCGTTAGTGTCGATCCAGGAAATCTTGCCATTACCGATGATGATGTTATTGTTAGGCTCGAAGTTGTAAAGACCTACTCCTGAATAGCGGTCAATACCGCTCTGGTTACCCACATTACCGTAAGATCCACGGATCTTGAGTTCGGAGAGCCATTCCCTTACGCCCTCCATGAAGGATTCCTCTGTCAGACGCCATCCTGCGGATACACCCCAGAAGAAAGCCCAGCGGTTGTCAGCTTTAAACTTGGAGCTACCGTCATATCGGGCTTGTGCTTCCAACAGATATTTAGAGCGGAAGTCATAATTCACACGACCATAGTATGACAGAAGTGCCTCCTGCCATTTGCTGGCCTCGATGCTGTGAAGACCCTCTCCGTTCACAACCTCAAGAGAGGCATTGATGCTCTCGGCGTTATTTGTGTTCGACTCATAGTCGGTATAAGAATACTGCATACCGGCCATAGCCTTGAAATTATGATCTTCGCCGAATGTCTTCATGTAGTCAAGATAAGCCTGAACAGTGAAAAGTTCTCTCTTATCCCACCATTTTTCATAACTGGTCTTCTCCTCGATAGGATCCGTGAACCACACCTTGTCGCCAGCATAATTATAATAATCAACGGCGAGACTCTTCCTGTCGCGGGTGTTGCCGCGGTAGTTATAACCGAATGTGGCATTAAGACTCAGGCCATTGATGATGTCGTAACGGAATGCTTCGCTCACGTTGATCGATACAGCTTTATATTTGTTATCACCGCCGAGTTCTGCCTCCCAGTTAGGAGCTTTCCAGTTTCCACCCCATCCGTAAGGCTTGCCATCGATGGTTGAGGATGGGAAACCGGGCTGAGCTGTAGAAGAGGTGAGACATGCCCCGATACGGGTAGGCGCAACCTGATCCTGACGGTTGAGAGCTATTGATGAAGTGAGCGAGAATTTCTCATGGAATTTGAAAGTGTTGTTGAGACGAATATTGAAGCGGTTGTTATGGTTGTTTCCCCATTTCAAGTTTGAATCGTCATACATATATGCCGCAGATACGCGATAGGTTGCCTTCTCGCTTCCACCTGATACGGCAATGTCATGACTCGTAGACCAGGAATTCCCCCAGAGTATGTCATTCCAGTCAGTATCGAAGAATGTGAGGTCAGCAGTGTCTCCGAACATGTTGATAGGATTGGTAACATGATCGAAATTAAAGTACTGATCCTTATATTCAATCATCATCTGACACCAACGGATACGGTCGTAAGTGTCATCATAGCCATCATTCCTGTAAGCCTCTATCTGAGCATTTGCCCAATCAACGAGACCTGCGGGATGAGGCTGATTTCCGATGAATTTACCGGTGAATGAACCGTTATAGTCCACTCTTACCCGATCGGCCTTACCCTTCTTGGTCGTAATAAGTACGACACCACCTGCTGCCTTCGAACCGTAGATTGAAGCGGCCGCATCCTTAAGGATATTCATTGATTCGATATCAGACGGGTTGATCTGGTTCAATGCTCCGACACCTTCATATTCAATTCCATCGATGATCACCAGAGGATCTGCAGCATTCTTGGACACTGATCCACGGATCTGCATATTCCAACCCTCCTCACCGGGAGCAGTATTACTGCGCGTCACGATCACACCAGGCACCTGACCCTGCATAGCCTGAACAGGACTCGCAAGTGTTCCCTTGTCCTCGAGCTGCTGGCTACCAACTACTGTCACCGCACCGGTCATTGTGGCTTTCTTTTGAGTACCGTAACCAACAACAACCACCTCGTCAAGTACCGAACTATCTTCCGTCATCACTACCTTGACCGTATCAGTGCCCTTTACCGACACTTTCACTGTCTTGTAGCCGATGTAGGAAACCTGGATCTCATTGGCACTTCCGACCCTGATTGAGAAATTTCCATCAAGGTCTGTTGAAGCTCCGTTTGTTGTGCCCGGAACCATTACAGTAGCTCCGATCAAGGGTTCACCCTGACTGTCAACTACTGTTCCGTGCACAGTCCGTTCGGCTGCAGCCTGTGCCTGCGGTGCCGGAGCAGCATGCGCGCTCAACACAGACCCTCCTCCGGCGAGGATTGCCAATGCTGTCAGCATTGCCTGCATACCGCAGACGTTCTGTTTCGTTTTTAGTTTCATATAATATAGGTTAGAATTGAGTTTTATAGGTAATTGGGATTTTTAAGGGGAGGCCGTTATGAAATTGTGCAGCATCAGCAGCACGCCTTGATATAGTGCCTCATCTCCTTGTAGCCGAGGAAAAGATGATTCTCCACTGTGCGTCGTGAGAGATTCATGCTCTCGGCAATCTCCTGAGCTGTTTCCCCGAAGAAACGGCGACGCTCATATATCATGCGACGTTTTCTCGCCATCTTTGCGAGACACTTTCTCTCCTGATGCTCTAGTTCATTCCCGACCACTGTCTCCTCTGTTACATTTCCAGATATTGCCGTCGTCTCCATAACATACCTGTCAACCTCCACTTTTACGTAGCGGCGGCGCCAGTAGTCATTAACAAGATTAGCCGATATTCTATATAGAAGACTTCTGATAGATTCCCATACAAGCTCTACATCATAGCAGATGAGTTTGAGAAATACATCCTGAGCCATATCCTCGGCTTCACGCTCATCTCCTATCTTGTAAGAGATATAACGGAGCACATCTGAATGATATTCTCTGTAGGCTTGTGTGACAATTGAATTTGAGTCCATCGTTTTATGATTTTAAGGTGCGTCAGACAACGCGATTTTTTATCTGATGCAAAATTATCATTAGATTTTTCCGACTCAAAATAATTTATCCCGCTTTTAATCTCAACCATTTCAATGATATCGATTTTATTTTAACTAATTGATACAATGATATATAATTTATTGAGACTCGTGTATCATGCAATTTATTGAGACTTTATAATTGTTAAGACCTTTATGTTCCATTGTTATACCTCGCATTAACGTATCCGACAATCATGTTATGCAACATCTTTTATCTCAATCTCCGTGAAGAGTCAAAGAAGTGATTTTGTATGCTCATTAACGCAATTGACCCAACCGAATAAAATTCGTTTGGGTCAATTACTTTTCTATAATCTCGATATCCTGCTCAAAGGAGCTTCGCGCCGCCGGAGTCGGATATCATTTCAACTATATAACACTCCGGCAGCAGAATTAGTTCAGTTGCGTCCTGCGCGCTTACGCTCATTCTCATCAAGAATGATCTTGCGGAGACGGATATGATTAGGGGTCACCTCCACATACTCATCTTCCTTTATATATTCCAGTGCTTCTTCAAGGGAGAAGACCACAGGGGGGACTATCTTCGCCTTGTCATCAGCTCCGGAGGCTCGCATGTTGGTCAGCTTCTTGGATTTGGTGACATTAACTACTATGTCATTATCCTTGGCATTCTCACCAACAACCTGGCCTGCATAAACCTCTTCTTGCGGGAATATGAAGAAACGGCCACGATCCTGCAATTTGTCAATGGCATAGGCATAAGCCGTTCCGGCCTCCATTGCTATCAGGGAGCCGTTGGTTCGCCTTTCGATATCTCCTTTCCATGGCTGGTACTCAAGAAAACGGTGAGCCATGATAGCTTCCCCTGCGGTGGCGGTTAGTACATTATTTCTCAAGCCAATTATTCCTCGCGATGGAATGTGGAATTCAATATCTATTCGGTCGTTTCGCGTCTCCATGGAGATGATGTCTCCTCTTCTGCGAGTAACCATATCCACAACCTTTGAAGAATATTCCTCGGGTACATTTATTGTCAATGCCTCTACCGGTTCGCACTTCTGGCCGTCAATCTCCTTGATGATCACTTGCGGTTGTCCCACCTGAAGCTCATACCCCTCTCGGCGCATGGTCTCAATAAGGATAGATAAATGAAGAACTCCACGCCCGTAAACTGTCCACTTATCCTCGTTGACACCCTTCTCGACCCTTAAAGCAAGGTTACGGTCGAGTTCGCGCTCAAGTCGGTCGTTGATATGTCTTGAAGTGACAAACTTTCCATCTTTCCCAAAAAATGGAGAATCGTTGATGGTGAATGTCATTGACATGGTGGGCTCATCAATAGCAATACGCGGCAGCGGTTCAGGATTGTCATAAAGGGTGAGTGTATCACCAATCTCAAAGTTCTCCAATCCTACAATAGCGCATATATCTCCACTTGAGACTTCGGAGACTCTCTTACGCCCCATGCCCTCGAATGTATGGAGTTCCTTCACTTTCTGACGGGTGACAGAACCATCTTTCTTACACAGGCCAAGTTCCATACCCTCCTTGATAGTTCCTCTGTGAACTCGCCCTACGGCAATTCGGCCCACATAATTACTGAAATCAAGGCTTGTGATGAGCATCTGCGGATCACCTTCAATCTGAGTCGGAGCCGGAATATTATCTATGATTGCATCAAGAACGGCCGTAATATCTTCTGTCTTGTTCTTCCAGTCGGTCGACATCCAGTTCTGCTTGGCTGAGCCATAGATTGTCGGGAAGTCAAGCTGATCCTCCGTTGCATCAAGGTTGAACATCAGATCAAATACCATCTCATTAACCTCATCCGGACGACAATTGGGTTTATCCACCTTATTGATCACCACTACAGGTTTCAGCCCCATCTGAATTGCCTTCTGAAGGACAAAACGTGTCTGTGGCATCGGGCCCTCAAATGCATCAACGAGCAGCAGGCAGCCATCGGCCATATTCAGCACACGCTCAACCTCTCCCCCGAAATCAGCATGTCCGGGAGTATCAATAATATTAATTTTTGTCCCTTTATAATTGATTGATACGTTCTTGGATAGGATTGTTATACCCCTCTCGCGTTCAAGATCATTATTGTCAAGAATCAATTCTCCGGCATTCTGATTCTCTCTGAAGAGATGGCCGGCGAGTAGCATCTTGTCGACAAGAGTGGTCTTACCATGGTCGACATGGGCGATTATCGCGATATTCCTAATATCTTGCATGCTGCGTTTTTCTAATTCTATTTCTCTTTCTATTGAATCCTTTTCTCACCACTCTAAAGTAGCAATCTGAGGTAATCCACTACAAAATTACAAAAAATCCCTGAATTAGCCTAAACAGATATACTATTGGCTCTCCTTACCCGGTTGGCGGATAAGCCTGTTAACGGTTAATAGTATCATTCAAAATATCTCTTTCAAATGATGACTCCGTTTCTCCGGAAAACTTATGTCTTGACTTTCCTTTACTGTAACGCTTAGTTCGCGCCCTGCTATTATGCGATTTCTTGGATTTCCTACTCCATTTCTCAGTATCCTTTGCGGATTGATTCTCTTCTTCACCTGTCAGAAGAGAATCTTCATCTAATGAGATTACTTCCACCATCCTCTCTCCTTCTACGGAGGAGATACCGGAGTTTATCCTGCCACACCACCATAGCGCTATTGAAAGCAGGCAGACACCGGCCATGAGCACCAAAGCCCCTTTTCTCTCATCTTTTCTCATCAGAAAGGATAGCCAATTGCGAGATGGAATGCAAACGCATGCTTGAACGCTATATTGAAGTAATGATTTGTCCCATTGTAATATGGAGCATGCAAACCATAACCGAGATCCCCGCGTATCACCATCATTCCTATATCGACCCGAAGGCCGACACCTGTTCCCAAAGCAAGATCTTTAAGGAAACTCTTGGCCTGAAGCAAACCTCCCGGACGATTAGGATCATTTTTCATAAGCCAAATATTTCCCGCATCTACGAAAGCCGCTCCATGAAGAACACTTATTATCGGGAAACGATATTCTGAATTGAGCTCAAACTTGAATGTTCCCGTCTGATCGAAATATCCATTTTTAAGATCTTCCGGTGGCCGGTAACTTCCCGGACCTAATGACCTCACGGTAAAGGCCCGTATAGAGTTTGCACCTCCAATATAGAATTGTTCAGAGTATGGCACCACAGAAGAATTCCCGTAAGCATGAGCAGCCCCTATTAGCACACGCGACACAAGCCACTGATCTGCTCCCCTGATTAACCTTCGACTGTAAACAAGCTGGGCCTGCCCCTTTACAAACTGTGAGAACGGCGTGCCGAAAAGTTTCTTCTCACCATTCACTCCACAAAGTCGATAGATACCGTCGAAAACATTTCCTGCTTCCGTGAAGGTGGCAGTGAAATTAATGCCGTTCATCCTGTCACGTTCCAGAAATTTGTCGATTGTATAAGTATAACTCAACTGAGGAATATACTGACTTTGAAAACTTAAAGCTACTGCCGGGTTGGCAGCCATCACCGAATCAAATTCGGCAGTGGTATGCATCAGTTTATTATATGTTATCTTGAAAAGCGTCAATTGATTGAGTGTATTGCGCGTTGGATGCCATTCATAAGTGATACCGGCATGAAAATCCGCCAATTTGAAATAATGCGGACGGTTCATGATATCAACTCCCAATGAAACAGTGGTCCAATTCAACTCTCTCTCTGTACGCCTGATAAACTTAGGAGCAAGGAGTCGGGGGAATGCAAGTGACCCGTTAAGACCGAATTCATAACTGTTGAAAACACTTCCCTTATTGCGCCCGGTCTGCCATTCATAATTGGCATTTACCTGCACGGAAAGTTTCTCTCCTCCTCCGAATGTATTGTTGTTAGTCACGCCAAACACAAGCCCCGGACCAAGATATGAATTAGATTTGGATACTACATTGGCCTCAACGGTCGCTTCCATAGGCCTGTCGAACTGACAATATATATTGAGGTCCATTACCGGATTTTCGGGAGTCGTATCCGCGGGAACTGGCTGCAGCTGAATATTCCCAAACATACCAAGCCTGGAAAGCCTTGCCTGGGTACGGTCCATGTTGAAGACGGAAAATAGACGGCCCGGATGGAAAGTGATACACGATGGAATGACATTCTTTCTCAACCTTCCGGGACGGAAAAATATCAGATCCCCCTTCTCTGTAGGAATCGTGTCCGGAATTCCGGGATTCAGCATACTCCTTCTCAATACATAGGTAGTGATTTTGCCTGTGCGGTATTGCAGTTTTGCAATACTCGGCACATTGTCAGCCAATGAGACTCGGATGGCAATATGTTTTGGCGTAATGAGGGAATCAGCAAGATACTCTATATATTCAGGCCTGAAATAATAATATCCGCGGTTTCGGAGGCTGTTGGCAATCCGGGTGCGCTCTGCCGACAGACTATCAACACAAAAGCGCTCACCCTTCACCAGATATTTGCTTCTCTTAGTCAATGAATCAATATATCCACCGAGTTTCGTACCGTCATGGATATATTCTATACTGTCAATTAGATATGGTTCCGTTACATCTACATCATAGATAATCTTTGCCTTCTTGGGATTCTTGGCATATTGAAGAGAATATTTGGCTGTCGAGCCGAAATAACCATTATCATCAAGGATACTTTTCAACATCTTGAGGCGAGTCTCGGGGCGGGCATCCTCTACCAACACTGGAGCTTCGGCAAATTTGCGATAAATCCAACCTTTTATACCCTTTGCAGAATCATTCCAGTTGTTGTAGAGCCACAATCCGTAAGGGAAGGGACTCCTGACGTAAGGAGAGAGAATCGGCCAGGGATTATTGGGTTTTACATTAACCGCACTCGTAAGATCCGAAACCATCTCAGAGGGGAGTTTCTCACCCTTGGCGGGATGTAGATCAAGTTTCATGCCGTTATAAAGTATCTCATCCTTCCCGAGCTTTGCTGTTGTGGAGCAGCCTCCCCCCAACAGGCAGAATATTATTACCCCGATTGCGGGAACAAGAAAGCTGAGGCTGTTATGTCCCATATTTTTATTTTTCATTCTCCTCCTCCTTTCTTATCCCTTTGGTGGTAAGGGTGTCTGTGGAATTTTCAATTGCTTGCTTGAGGGAATCCATCGGCGCAGTTGGATCAGTATTCTTACGCTTCTTATAGAATCTGAAAAGATGAAGGAGATTCTGAAGCTTACGTTTCATGACAAAACCGACTCCTGTCTCCGTTATCTCACCCTCAAGAATACTCTCAAATCCGGTGTGACGGAACAGTCTCACCGACATATTCTGGGTTTCCGTCTGCTTGAGGATGTACTCGAACGAGATATCACTTATCAGGTTCTGGCTCAGGTTTTCATCCGCAGAGGCATCCGTAGAATAATTTCCTCCCACGAGGATCTTGAAACGGTTGTTGAATAATGATTTTGATACCTGATAACTGTAGCTGGTCTCTGTCGAACTTGCCCCATTGGTCATCTTATCATATTGGTCAATACCAAACGAGAGATCCACTCCTCGTATATTCTTTGCGGCCCACGAGTTGAGCTGCGATTCAAGGAAGCTATAGAGCATGTTTCCTCCGATATTTGCATTTCCTTTGGTATTCTGACCGGTATATTGTCCATAGAGCAGCAGATTCATAGCCTGAGTCTGTCGCTGGTCGGCGCTCATTGACTGTATCTCATTCTGAAGACTAAGATCATCATTCGACGACAGATCGAATGCAACTTTAGGAGCCGAGAGCGTTCCGGTTGCTTTCAAAGTTACCAGGAAGTTGGCCAATCTCGAATTCCCCCCTTGGGTAACGTTCGCTTTAAGTTCATCAGTCGCGGTAATATTGAGCACTGGATTCATCAGATCGCCTCCCCATGTAACGGTGCTTGACGGATTAAAGGTAAATTTCTTCTCGCCGATAACAGGTAACGCATACCGGGCGAACCCATTTCCGAGCGTGAAGGTTCCGTTAAGCCTCATATCCCCCATGTAATTCTGGAAATAATTGAGCTGCGCGGTAGGCTCAAGTTCAACCCTGTCTGTCCCGTTTGATGAAAGGAGCACGGTCGCCTGCGTTCCCGGAGAAACTGTCAAACCGGCACGGATACGCATTGAGGAGGTTGCAGCCAATGAGTTGGCGTTCGCAACCTGCGTCGTATCATTGAAATTAACAAACTTCACAACGTTGTTATCAGTGGATGATGTGAGCTCTGCAGGAGCCGTATTGAGGCGATATGTAATATCCGTGGATCCTAATATATTCAGATTTGCTCTTATATCCATCAGACTGAGGGAACCCTTTACGGATGCATCGAGATCTACAAACAACTTTCCAAAGATATCCGCCTTTGACCGCTTATCACTCTTGAGAAGTTGCCAATTGCTCGCGTTTGCCGATAGATTTAACAATATATTTGAGAATGACCTGGCATTCACGGTGCCGTCAAGTGTCAGCGGATTGTTATTGACTCCGAATATCTTGAGTTTATTGAATACAACCACGCTGCTGTCAACCACTACCGGACCGCGGTCGAACGTAAGAGTTGCATCTGCCATAGGAATCTTTACCGTTACCGTATCGAAGGAGAGCTCGCCATTGAGAATCGGCTTGGTAAAAGTTCCGTCCATTATCATTTTTCCATTCAGACGTCCTCCAAGTTTAACCATGTCTCCCAAGAACGGATTGGCAATAGATAAGGGGAATCTTGTGAGATTAAGGCCAAGGCTATCGGGGGTAAGGCCATTTACTGAATCTGTGCGCAACCTGGCAAAAGCCGTCATTGCCGGGCTTCCATCTATCAGCATCGAGGCGGCAATACCACTGTCGCCGTTGTTGGCTCTTCCGGCACGAAGATCAAGATCGAAATCCCCGATCTGGGTTTTCTCATAGGTAAGTTTCTTTATCCCCAACGTTCCTTTGCCTCTCAAGACATCGCCATCATACATCACTCGCAAGTCGGAATTTAAATCGCCGGTGATCGGAGGAGCGGTAATCGACATACTGAGGAAGTCCTGGATATGGATATTGTCCAGTTTGAGATGAAGCTCGTCAAAGCCACCTTCTCCTTGTTGAGTCTTCATCAATATGCTGCTCTCCGCGCTATTGGCTAAGAGATTGGCGTTGATCTTGCTGGTGTATAAGTTATAATCAACATAGTTGTCATCGTTAAGCGTCCAGGGAAGATAAGCTATGGTGGATTTCAACGGAGTGAAGTGAACGGTAACCACCGAATCTGCCAATGCAGCTGTCAGACCCAGACGGTAACCGGTTTTCCCCGAAATGTTCTTCTGTGTCAGGAATGCTCCCAGACGGTTCCCTCCTACATATCCGTTGAGATTCACCTGTGCAAACTCATCAAGCGTGCCTGGGCGGTTACCCATGTGAATCTTATAGTCGAGCAGGTTCCTCCGCTCCCCTAAAATAAGGGAGAGGGTGTCTATGTCAGCTGCGGAGGATGTGAAATTCCGGGCCTCTATATCTCCTCGAAGTAATGAATCCTTGTAGATTTTTCCATAAATTGTGTCAAGACTCATTCCTTGAGGCACAAGGAATTGATTAAGCAGTCCTTTCCCGGAAGCATTCATATCCAGAGTGAATGGAGGAAGCTGTTCACTTATCTTGTCTACCTCAAGATTCTTGATGCTCATCTGTTGGCCCACTATCTCCCCGACTTTGGTAAATGCTTCAGTCAGCATTTTGAGGCCGGTCGGACTTGCAAATGACAGTGTTGTCTGGTGAGTGTCCAGCTTTACTGAGGTGGAATTCTCTTCGGCATCAACACGTGCTGTCAATCCTCCCGGAAGGTGGATATATTGATTAGGCAAGTTCCAATCAAAATCAACAAGTTTAAGGTCTGCGGCATATAACCATCGGTCAGGACTCGCAGTTCCATTAATATATATCGTTCCCTTGCCGTTATTCATTGTCGGGCTCAACCCCAACTTTTCAAGATCAATGTCGCGAAGATGTGCAGTGAGATCAAATTTGTAATCATCCGTATGTATCGATCCTGTTCCGTCAATGTCAAAATCAAGTGAAGGATTGGGAGAGATGGCGTAAAGATCGAAATTCCCATCCTGAGCAAGCGTGAGACGCGCTCGAATATCGGAAAGCAATCTCTTGTTATACTCAATTGACTGAACGTTGACTTCAGCCGTAGTTACCGACTTCCCTGATAACGGATTGAAACCTCGACCATCGGCTTTGATTGTTCCTGTTACCTTCCCGATTCCAAGATCAGGCATAAAATGAGCCACGTTCAGATTTCGGATAGAGGCATCCACATTATACTTCTCGGAGTTCATTCCAACTTTCCCTTTTGCAGCCAAATCTCCTGCGGTGGTCCTCAAAGTAAAGTCGGCACTGTAATTCTCCCTGAAAGCCGAAGCCTCCCCCTTTAGTGTGAGAGCCGGGACCTTTATGCCTGACTGGCCGGTGAATTTATCTATCAATGTCGGATCCGCTACAACTCCGTCAAATTCCACCTCTGCCTCAAGTTTCTTTATGTCCAAGGGGTTGTCGGCATACCCGCTGGCTGAAAGGGATAAAATATCTCGTAATTCAATGTCAAGCCTGTCAATATCCACTGCCGAAAGCGTACCAGAAGCCTCCACTCCTGCCTCAAGAGGGACACGCGCCGGAATATATGATGTGTATTCCTTTAATGAAGGCATAAATGAGTCTACATCCGGCATTCCAATCCGAGCCTCCATATTTACATCTACAGGAGCATCCGGTTTCAATTCCATCAGTGCGAACGGTATCCCGGCCGATCCTCTCAAATAGGAATACAGCGTACTGATGGTAAGATCTTTAAGCGATAATCCGCTTTCATCTACTCCGATTTCTCCTTTACCACTCACTATCTGCAATCCACTTCTCTCTTTGGCTTCAAGACGAGTTATGGGAAGTCTCACAGTAGATGAAGCGTTATAGAAATTTTTCATCCCCATCCCTATGTCAGAAACTTCGATATATTGAGCATCAAATCCCGGAAGTGGCGTCGCTCCTTTGGTAGCATAAATGAACCCGAATCTGTCAAGGGATATGGAATCTCCCTTGATGATCATCGGAGGGCCCGTAGAGGGCGTGGGGGGAGGTGCTGGATGTGCTGCAATCCACTCTGGTGTTGGAACCTGATACACGCCCGAGCCGTCGGCGACTGAGGCCAGTTTCCAACTTACTTCATTCTTTCCTAAATCCACTACCCCTTTTTGCAAATTGATATTCCCCGCTTTCAGGAAAAGCGTATCTATGGTAGGAAGCATGGACATCCCAAAACTGAAATTTTCCAGTTTCAAGTCATTAGCTTTTATCAGGAACGGAGTGGAAGTGGCAGTATCTGTAGGCGTCGGTTGTTGTTTCCATACATTCATGTATAATTGGAGCGAACCATCCTTCAATAAAGCCTCATTAAGGCTGATTTCCCCAGTCTTGATATTGGCAAAACTTTTGTCATCAGCATTCAACAAGCCGGCCCTCACATTTATTATCATAGAGGAATCCGGAGAAACCATCCTATAGTAACCCTCTCTCAACTGCAATTTGTTAAGCTGAACATCAAGTGCAAGCAGGGGCATAACCTTTACATCCAACAATGCCTCTTTTGCATTAACCATAGTATCGCCCGCAACATCAAGCACAGTCACACCCTGAAGACTCACATCAAGTGGAAATTTAAGACGGAATTTTTCAATCGTCACCTTCATTCCGGTGGAATTATAAACTATCTTGGTGGCGATATTCTTCACGAATGTCTGTACAGGCGGAATATATAGCAAAACCGGGATAAGGAGGATAAATATAATTATCCACATTAGAGTCTTCAGGATTATCCTCAGCCATTTGGGTTTGATCAAATGATGTTTCTCAACCCTCCTTTTCTCTTTTTCACCATCCTGATTCCCGGAAGGATCATGCACTCCACCGGCTCCCCCCGTCTCATCTCGCGAGGATTCGGAAGCAGGACTTGCTAAAGGTGTGACATTAACTTTATTTTCGAGATCCTTGTCTGGCCCGGTGTTCTCCATCATTCAACTGATATCTTTACTCTGATTAAATAAAAGAAGTCGCCTAATCATTATTGTTAGTACAAGATTTTTTAGAAGCGATCATATGGCTCCATATCGTCCATCCGACAGCCACAGCAACCGTGCCTGCTGAATCTGCATATATGTCAGCCACATCGTAACTTCTGCCAAGCTCCATCATCCCCTGCATCTCCTCTATCGCCACCCCTAACAGTATCACCAGGATCGCAGATACGGCCACAAAGACAAAACCCACTGCTTTCCATCCTTTGCTTCGCTTCCGGTCAACAAGGATCATCAACAATAGAAAGCCAAACATCAGGCCGTGAACTATCTTATCGGCACCCGGAAAAAGTTCTGGCGGATCATCTCCCAATGGCTTTGGCGATAACGTAAGCCACAATATCAAGATCAGGGTTACCAAAGTAAGGCTCCAAGGGGGCAATTTGGATATGAACCCTCCAATTCCTTTCATTTTGCAAAGATAGTAAATACTTTTATACTTATCCGCAACCCTATCCACAAATCATGATAAAAAGGTGCAAAAAAATCCGCATCTTTTTGAGATGCGGATTTTTTATTTTAAATGTAATGTCTCCTCTTCTTATTTTGCTGCAAGAGGCTCAACGTTGATGAATTTACGACCCTCTTTACCGGTGCTGAAAACTACAGTTCCGTCAATCAGTGCGAACAAAGTATGATCCTTGCCCATACCTACGTTTAAACCGGGATGATGAACTGTCCCACGCTGACGCTTGAGGATATTTCCTGCTTTGCAGAATGATCCACCGAAGATTTTAACTCCAAGTCGTTTGCTTTCTGATTCGCGGCCGTTCTTAGAACTACCGACACCTTTCTTATGTGCCATCTGTTATCTACGGTTTTAAGCGGTTACTATTTTTTTGATTAACACTTTGGAGAAGCACTGACGGTGACCGTTTTTACGACGATAGCCTTTGCGACGTTTTTTCTTGAAAACAATCACTTTCTCTCCTTTTACAAGGGGAGTAAGAACTTCACACTCTATTTTTGCACCTTCAACGGCAGGCGCTCCGACTTTTACATCGCCGTCGGCATCAAGAAGAAGAACCTTGTCGAAGGAAATTGCCTCTCCCTCCTTTACCTCTTCGCCGAGATAGTGAACATACAGAAATTTGCCCTCTTCGGCTTTGAACTGCTGTCCCTTAATTTCTACGATAGCGTACATTAAACTATTGATTTATAAATGAATCCGTTGGGCGAAAGCTTCTAAAGCTTCTCTTTTATATGCCTTGGCGGAGAAATGCAGCGCAAAATTAATAAATTTTATACTTATAACCAAAGTTTTATCAAGAAAACTTGTGTGATTTCCCATTTTTAATTAATTTTGCATCGCTTTTTGAGAAAAGTGGTTTGGCAGGCTGAGAGAGCCTCTGACATGGAGACCTTTAATATCCACACTTTTCGACCAAAAGTATTTTATTAACCTATTAATTTCTCTCAATTATGCATCTTTCAGCAGAAGAAAAAAAGAAAATTTTCGAAACTTACGGACAAGGTCCCACTGACACAGGTAGCCCCGAAAGCCAGATCGCACTTTTCTCGATCCGCATCAAGCACCTTACCGAGCACCTGAAGCAGAACCACAAGGACTTCACAACAGCTCGTGCTCTTAAGGCTC
Organism: uncultured Sangeribacter sp.; assembly: GCA_964499025.1. Lineage (GTDB taxonomy): Bacteria > Bacteroidota > Bacteroidia > Bacteroidales > Muribaculaceae > Lepagella. The sequence continues at coordinate 424 of CAZCJC010000042.1, read as the reverse complement.
TCGTAGGTCAGCGCCGTAGCCTTCTCGACTACCTTATCCGCAAGGATATCAACCGCTACCGTGCAATCATCGCAAAGAAAGAACTCGGTATCCGCAAGTAATCCGAAATCGAAAGAAATCCAAAAGCGAAATCGGAAACAACCCGAAATCGAAAGAAAAAAAGAGAGGGAAATCAATTGATTTTCCTCTCTTTTTTAACTAACCATCTCCCCCCAGGTAGCGACTCAGCAGAAAAAAAATTAGATCCTTCACAAAAAGTTCTTTCTGCTACGGATCGCAAACTTATATGGATATCCCCTAATTTTCAACTGAGCCTAATTTTCTATCGAGCCTAATTTTCTACTGAGTCAAAATTTCAACTGAGCCTGATTTTGGGTCAATGTAAAAAACCGGTTGTGAATAGAAGAAGAAAAATAATTAACTT
>CAZCJC010000041.1:0-24010 GCA_964499025.1 uncultured Sangeribacter sp. | reverse complement strand
AAATCTTATAAATCTTATAAATCTTATAAATCTTATAAATCTTATAAATCTTATACGATTTTTTTCAGATTAAAAAAAGCTTTTCGGCAATTATTTTTCTATCTTCACCAAATTATGATAGTTCATCCTCATTTTTCGGAATCTGAAGAATTATCTGCAGATCGGGTGGTGGCGGAGGTGGTGGCGGGGCGAGGATGACGGTGCTTGGGTCGTCGTGACGTGCGTCGGGAAAAAGTGGATGGTGTGGCTGAATCTGCTTCAGCTTCATGCGCCCGCCGGTCGGAGAGCCCGAGTGAATCTGTCAGCAGCTCGGCTACGTATTCGGAAGCTACCGAATTACCTAATTTGCGTTGCATTGTCTTGTAGCCGGCGAGCTGCCAATCGCGACGCGGCGAGGGCTGCAACAAGTGGGACAATTCATGAGCGATAGCCTCCTTTGTGCAGTTATGCACAAGCAGTTCGGGAACAATGCTGTTGCCCACAATGAGATTAGGCAATGAGACATACTTCACTTTAAGGAGTTTCTCCATGATCATATACGAAATCTTCATGCCGTTTGCCCTGTAACACACCACCTGTGGCGTTCCTATCAAGGCAGTTTCCAGAGTGGCCGTGCCGGAGGTGACGATGGCAGCCTGAGAATATTTCACCAGGGTATGGGTGCACCCGAAAACCACCTTCAGACCCGGATCCTGGGCTATCTCACGATAAAATTTCTCAGGCACAGCCGGAGCCGCGCCCACTACATACTGAAATTCCGGGAATTGTTTGGCAGCTGCTATCATCAAGGGGAGATTATTTTTTATCTCACCCCTCCGCGAGCCCGGCAACAATGCGATAATCGGCCGAGGATCATCAAGCCCCTGACGCTCCATGAAATGTTTGCGTGGTGGAATGTGTCCTATGCTCCATGCTATCTCTTGTACCGATGGATTACCCACATATTTCACCTCATATCCATGTTTCTTAAAGAACCCCACCTCGAAAGGTAAGATCGAATATAGGGAATCTACATATTTCTTAATTTTCTTGACCCTCCATTCCTTCCAGGCCCAAACCTTGGGGGAGATGAAATAGTGAACCGGAATCCCTAAAGTTTTTGCGTATTTAGCCAGCTTGAGATTAAATCCGGGATAATCCACAAGCACCAGAGCATCCGGCCGAAAATCCCGAAGTAATTTTTTGGCCTGTGAAAGATTACGCATGATAACCGGGAGTTTTCGAATCACTTCGCTAAATCCCATCACGTTCATACGGTCGTAGTGCAAATCCGGATTGCGGCGCGCCTCCTTAGCCATCAAATCTCCTCCGAAAAACCGGATATCCGCCTGCTGATCTATATTCCTAAGTGATTTTATAAGACTGGAGGCGTGAAGATCTCCCGACGCCTCTCCTGCTATGATAACGTATTTCATAATTCCTTTTCGTGAGCCGACCAACCGCTCTCCGATCCACGCATTTCAACATCTGCCGGAATAGAGAATTAGTAGCTGTTCAAATTAAAACTACAATATTTATAATTATGTCTGAATACTGCTAAGTAGCTCGCAGAAATTAATGAATAGATAAAACGCAGTGATTTTGAATTAATTTTGGTTTCGGCTGAAGGAGCATAGCGGGCTATGTGACTGAAGCCGAGGCCGGAAGTAATTCAAAAGAACCAGTTTTAGCATTCATTAATCTCATTTTATTTACATTAATTAATTTTTGTGAGATACTTACTACTAAGTTAATCGTCCTATTTATAATATATACGCCCGATTCGGCGTTTTTCGTATATGAGAACTGCGTTTATTCTATTTTTGACCCTATTGGGAGGGCTTGGTTTAATCTCGACATCATGTATAAATGATGCTATCTCCACATCCCCCAACGATATACTCACCTTCTCCCGCGACACTGTTAACTTCGACACGGTATTTACTGATCTCGGCACCCCCACAGCCCGCCTGGTGGTATGCAACCGAGCAAAGAAGGGGATAAACATCTCTTCCATCCGTCTACGCAATCCGGAATCAAACTTCAGCATAAACGTTGACGGTGTAAGCGGAAAATCCTTTCACGATGTGGAGATATGGAAGGAGGATTCTATATTTTTATTTATCGAATGCTTCATGCCGGAAACGGCAGATGCCACCCCTTATCGCGTTGAGGATGAGCTCGAATTTGTCACCAACGGAGTGACTCAGACCGTGCTTCTGGAAGCTTACGGACAGAATGTGGTGCGTCTGCGGAAGGCCAGGATTAGCGAAAACACCCGATTCACAGCCGAAAGGCCCTACGTGGTATTCGATTCCTTAGTGGTAGAGAAAGGGGCAACATTATCGATTGATCCGGCGGTGCAGCTCCTTTTTCACGACAAAGCTGAATTGATCGTGCATGGCACTCTGGAAGCCTGCGGAGAAGTTGACAAGATGATCCAGATGAGAGGCGACCGGCTTGACAATGTCCTCCCCAATATCGGTTACGATATCCTCTCGGGCCAATGGAAAGGGATCAGGATAAGCCGGGAATCATTCGACAACAAGATCAGTTTTGTCGACATGCGCTCCACCGAAAGCGGATTGCGGCTTGATTCATGCGGAGACCTGAGCCGCCAGAAACTAACCCTCTCCAATTCATGGCTGCATAATTCCGAGGGAAGCGTTTTCACAGCTCCCTATTGCAAGGTAGATGCCTTTGGCGTATGCTTTTCCGAGGCTGCTGACGCTGTGGTGAGTCTTTCAGGAGGAGCTTATGAATTCACGCAATGCACAATAGCCAACAACTATCTTTTCGCAGCCATTTCCGAACCAATGCTGACTCTCCACCATGTTCTCGACAACGACACCAGAGATCCTGAGAACCAGAATCCCCTGATGGTTGCAAATTTCAGGAACATGATCATCTACGGCCTGGGGAAAGATATAAACGAAGGAAACTTAGACAACTCTGAGGTATACTTCTACAACGTGTCGTTAAAATCCGAAGGAAGTAACGATGATCACTTCATCGATTGCCTATGGGACTGCGATCCCCTTTTCCTCACCGACCGTCCCCGATATTATTTCAACTACCATGTCCTACCCGACTCTCCTGTGATTGGAATGGGGAATCCGGAATATGACTCCGGCGCCGTGCTTACAGACATGGAGGGTATTGACCGCCTTACTGTCACACCCGACGGCAGACCTCTGCTCGGGGCCTATGCAAAACCGGAGGAACCTGAGGAATAGCCGTCCCATAAAATTTCAGGCTCCCCGGGGGCTAAGCGAATACGGGGATTTTTTAGGAACGGGGCCTGATTTTACCTTTTTTTTGTTAAATTTGCACTCTCGAAATAACATTCTCAACATATGAAAGAATTCAAGCGTACACTCATCACCACCGCTCTCCCCTATGCCAACGGCCCCGTGCATATAGGGCATCTTGCAGGCGTATATGTTCCCGCCGATATCTATGCGCGTTACTTACGCCTGAAAGGTGAGGAAGTCCTTCTAATCGGAGGCTCGGACGAACATGGTGTGCCCATCACCATAAAAGCGAAGAAGGAGGGTGTTACGCCCCAGGATATCGTAGACCGATACCACAACATAATCAAGGATTCATTCGAGGGCCTCGGAATCTCGTTCGATGTATACGGACGCACCACTTCCGAGACCCATCGCCGCACAGCCTCCGACTTCTTCCGCCGTCTTTATGAGAAAGGAGAATTCGTGGAGAAAACTTCCATGCAGCTTTATGATGAAGAAGCGGGCCAGTTCCTTGCCGACAGATATGTCACCGGCACTTGCCCCCATTGCGGAAACGAGAATGCATACGGCGATCAATGCGAGGCATGTGGCACCTCACTCAATGCCACCGACCTCATCAATCCCAAATCGGCAATCACCGGCAACGCTCCCGTGCTCAAAGAGACCTCTCACTGGTATCTGCCTCTCGACAAATGGCAGAAGCACCTTGGGAAATGGATTCTTGAAGAGCATAAGGAATGGAAACCGAACGTTTATGGCCAATGTAAATCCTGGCTTGACATGGGCCTTCAGCCACGCGCCGTAAGTCGTGACCTTGACTGGGGTATTCCTGTGCCGGTAGAGGGAGCTGACGGAAAGGTGCTTTACGTTTGGTTTGACGCTCCGATCGGATATATCTCAAACACAATAGATCTTGTAGGAGAGGATTACACCAAATGGTGGAAAGATCCTGAAACCCGGATGCTCCATTTCATCGGAAAGGACAACATCGTATTCCATTGCATCGTGTTCCCCGCAATGCTGATGGCCGACGGCTCATTCAATCTCCCCGACAATGTGCCGGCAAACGAATTCCTCAATCTGGAGGATGACAAGATATCCACTTCCCGCAACTGGGCCGTATGGCTCCATGAGTATCTGGAGGATTTCCCCGGCAAACAGGATGTGCTCCGCTATGTACTCACGGCAAACGCCCCCGAGACTAAAGACAACAACTTCACTTGGAAAGATTTCCAGGCACGCAACAATTCTGAATTGGTTGCCATATTAGGAAATTTCATCAACCGTGCCATGGTTCTTGACCACAAGTATTTCAACGGTGAGGTTCCCGCCTGCGGCGAGCTCCTTCCGATCGATGAGGAGGCAATCCGGGAGGTCAAGGAGGCCGTAAAGGCATTGGGTGAGAACCTTGACAACTTCAAATTCCGCGAGGCGCTGAAAGATGCGATGCAGATTGCTCGTACTGGAAACAAATACCTGGCTGACACCGAGCCTTGGAAACTCTGGAAAACCGATCCCGAGCGCGTTAAGACCATCCTCAATATCGCGCTCCAGATATGCGCTAACCTTAGTGTGGTTTTCGAACCTTTCACACCGTTCATGAGCGCCGACCTTGCCGAGATGCTCGGTCTCAAGACCCTCAAATGGGATATGACCGGAAGATTTGACCTCCTCAAAGCAGGGGATAAGATTGCAGAGCCTCATCTTCTGTTTGAGAAGATCGAGGATGCTCCCATAGAGGCTCAGGTGCAGAAACTTCTGGATACGAAGAAAGCCAATGAAGCGCTCGCATGGAAACCGCAGCCGGTGAAACCTGCATGCAGTTATGAAGATTTCGAGAAGGTTGATATCCGTGTAGGGAAAGTGCTCGAATGCTCCAAAGTGAAGAAATCGAAGAAACTCCTCCAGTTCTTAATTGAAGATGGAATGGAGAAACGGACCATTCTGAGCGGAATTGCTCTCTCCTACGACGACCCATCGGTGTTGGTGGGAAAAGAGATCTGCTTCATTGCAAATTTCGAGCCCCGAAAGATGATGGGCATTGAGTCGCAAGGAATGATCCTTTCCGCTGTGAATTCAGATGGCAATCTGGTAGTGGTTGGCCCCACAGGGCCGGTAGCTCCCGGCGCATGTGTAGGATAAATTGCACTTGCCAACCCTTGAACGGAGAAAGAAACCGGATTTCTGAGTCATGAGGATATGTCTGGTATGTAACGGAAAGCTGCCGGCCCGGAAATACGGGGGCACCGAACGGGTTGTGTGGGGACTCGGGAAAGCTCTTGCACGCCGTGGCGATGAGATAACCCTCATGGCTGCAAAGGGGTCGGAATGCCCATTCGGCAGGCTTGTGGAGATTGATCCCTCAATCCCACTGTCGAAACAGATTCCCCGCGACGTGGATATAATCCATTTCCAGAACTATGTCCCGGAAGATGTCATAGCTGCATCAGAGGCAGGGAAGATTCCTCCCTATGTGGTAACTATGCATGGGAACCGGCCGGGCTACATGTTCCCGGAAGAAATGCCCTCCATAGAGACCCGCGAAAAGCCCTCTCCCTTCGTATTGGATCCTTATTCGATATATGTCTCATCCAACCATGCCCAAAGGCATGGAGCCTCCGCATTTGTCCACAACGGTCTCGATTGGGATGACTATCCCCGGTTCCAGTCCGGGAAAGAGCGTGGTGGTCTCTTTTTTCTCGGGAATGCCTCCTGGAGAGTAAAGAATCTGAAAGGGGCAATAGATATCTCCCGAAAAGTAGGAGAAAAATTACATGTATTGGGAGGACATAGACTAAATCTTAAAATGGGATTCCGTTTCACTATCGACCCCAATGTTAAATTCTACGGGATGGTTGGAAACGGAAAGAAAAGTGAGATAGCCAACGCTTCAAAGGGACTGGTTTTCCCGGTGAAATGGCATGAGCCTTTCGGGCTTGCCGTAGTCGAATCGCTCTATTACGGCGCTCCGGTGTTTGCCACTCCTTATGGTTCACTTCCTGAACTGGTGAAACCGGGAATGGGATACCTGTCTTCCGATCCTGAGAAACTTGCTCAAGCCATATCCGAATTGGTTCCCGACGAGAATCTTCTGCATGAATATGCAGCTGAAACCTACAGTGCGGATGTGATGGCGCGAAAATACCGGATGTATTACGAAATGCGGCTTAACGGAGAGAAGATTAACCTATGAACGTCATCCAGCTTGTATCCAATAGGGTTTGGGGCGGAGGAGAACGGTATGCTTTCGACCTGACAGAGCGTTTATTGAAGGATGGAACCGATGTAAGAGTTATCACTCGTGGGGCCGAAGCGGTCGACAACAAGTTCAGACGGCTGGAGATTCCTTTGAAAACGGCTCCTTTCAAAGGCCTGACCGATTTCAACACGCCGCGCGTGATTGAAAGCATGGCAAGAGAATTCCCCGGCGATGAGCCCGTGATAATTCATGCCCACGATTTTAAAAATGCCCTCCTTGCGGTCAGAGCGAAACGCAGGTTAAGAAATGTAAGAAAGGTAAAGATTGTGGTGACACGCCATCTCATAAAACCGGCAAAATCCGATTTTATCAATAAGTATGTTTACCGCAATATAGATGCCATTATTTTCATTTCCGACATTGTCAGGAATGAGTTTCTGTGTTCAAACCCCGTAATTGACCCGAGGAAACTTCATACGGTCTATAACAGCATTTACAATCCCCCAATTCCCGATTCCACCGATAGAATTTCATCCGGCATGCCGTCAGAACCTGATGAAAACCGGGTGAATCTACTTTTTATGGGGAGAATCTCGAAAGAGAAAGGGGTGGAATTGCTTCTGCATGCCCTGGCATTGGTGAGAAGCCACGATTGGTTCCTGAAAATCGGGGGGACAGGTGAGCCGGAATATGTGAATTCATTGAAATCATTAGCGAATTCTCTCGGATTAACCGAAAGAATTGAGTGGTTAGGCTACGTTTCTGATATCTGGGAAGAGATAGATAAAGCAGATGTCGGGTTGATGCCCTCAGTATGGAGAGAACCGTTTGGCCTCACAATTCTCGAATTCCTCAGTCAGGGGAAACCTATGGTTACAACCGATCATGGGGCTCAGAGGGAAATTCTCACTGACGGGGTTGACAGCCTGCTCGCACATCCCGAGCCTAAAGACTTTTCGTTGGCTCTGGATAAGATTATCACCAACAAGGCGTTAAGATCGAATTTAGGACAAAACGCTCTCGCCACATTCCACAGGTTCGATTACGAAACCTTCTTTTCAAAGATAGCAGATATCTATCGATCCTGTTAAACCGGCCTGACGCATTATCCCCTATTTGCATTTATTGAATTTCCTTTCAAGGTCTGACCTTGAAAATCAAATTAATCAGATTTATCTGAACTCTCAGCCTGCTGATATTTTATGAGTCGGGGCCTTAATCCCGTAAAGGGTATAGCTGACTTCATTTTCCCGATTTAATCGAAGAATTTCCATATTCTCAGGTGAATCCATCGGAAGGCGAGGATGATTTCTATGATACATCAAAGCTGCACGGGAAACCTTCATGGCATGGATTCCGGCATTCGCAAGGCGCAGGTCAATATCTGTATCTTCACCGGTACCCGGTGCTCGATATCTTTCGTCGAAGCCATTGACCTTGTCAAAATCATCTCTATAAAGGGAAAAGTTACACCCCAATATTCCACCTCTTTTCATTCCGGGTACTTTGCCGTTCTTTATCGGTAATCGCACAAGCCTTTTGATAACCCTGAAGGATTCTCCAAAAGATGAAACGAGAGATAGCAAGATACTCTTTCTTATCTTTTTTACATAATTGCCCGGTAACACCGAGTTTTTTTCAATATCTTCACTAACCGCTTTTGGAAGATCCACCCTTCTTCCGGCAACTACCCTTCCATGAGAAGCAAGCTGAAGGTGATCCTCAATGAAATGTGGATGAGGGATACAATCACCGTCAATAAAAATCAGATATTCTCCTCCCGATCTTCTCACTGCAGAATTGAGAGCCATATTTTTGCGCCAGCCTTCATCAGGATGCCATGAATGGACAATCTTCATCTCAGGATGCAACCGGATATACTCCTTGATTTCGTTGCATACCTCCGTAGAGGAGCCGTCATCGGCAATCACCACCTCAAAATCTTTCACGCTTTGCATCCCCAAAGCGTCAAGCACGAGGCGCAGCCACTCAAAATGGTTATAAACAGATATGATTACGGAAACTGTCATCTGCATTTGAGAATATAATATTTAATCAGATGTTCGAGATGGCGTGGTGATAACGGATATTTCATGAACTGCGACTTTATATCCTTCACCGGCAGACCATGGCGACTCACCATCTTAAGAAAACGGAATGTGACTCTCTCCTCCATATCTGTTTGAATCGAAAGTGGCAATTCGTAACCATCCACATATCGCGGAAGAACCTTATTCCATTTCCCCTTATAGAGTTTCATCGTTTCTTGAGCCCAGTCTTTACCAAAATTACCTCCGGAATTATGAAAAACTGGAATATCACAACATACATAATTCTTATAATCCCTCCCGATCCCTAATGAGAAATCCACGTCATAACAATGAAAGCCGGTCAATAATCTCTCATCAAACGGATTTTGCTTCCAGACATCTTTTCTGACAAACATGGCAAAACCATCAACGGCCACAACCTCTATGAACGGAGTCCGGGCATCTGCATTCAGCCGTTTCGATACGCCGCATTCCTCAAAATTCCAGACACACCACTGAGGCATCACGTTCCATCCTCCGGGAGCATTCACCATGAGGCGCGAACCGGCAAACCCAATGACTCCGCAATCCGGTCCGCTGAGCTTCTCTTCTATGCGCTCCATCCATCCCGGCTCTTTGAATCCGGCATCTTCATGAATGAATAGAAGATTAGGATAACGGGCCTGAGATGCACAACGGTTATATACCCACGCTATCGACCTACCCTCCTTTGAATTATCGTAAGGAATGAGCTCATAAGGCATGGAGCCGGCTGTAGCCTTGATATTATTCTTCAAGGCTTCAAGGCGGGCGGGATTCACAGAACAGACGATGATTGTAAACATATCAATATTTTGAGGGATTTCCGTCGATCAATGCCCTATATTCCTTTATCTTTTCTGCATCCCATTTCTCCTCGGTGGTTCGTAGGTTGGCAATATCCTTATACTCCGGATAGCCAGCCTTAACCGTCAATCGGCTGAAATGATGATGATACACTCCTCCTACAAGCGACAAAGGCTTTACATCTCCAAATTCCTTCCATCTCTCGACAGAACGGAAAAAGAGGTCAAAGTCAGCCCCCTGCTGGGTAGTATCCCATTTGCCAAGCAATTCAATGCCCCGACGTGTCATCATGACCGCACTCCCTGCAAATCCGGGTCGGGTCGTGATACCCTCACTCTCCCAAAGCCGAGTGCAGAAACTCTCCCAATTTCCATAAGTCAATCTCACCATCAGCTTCAGCACCCACTCCTTATGCCCGAACAGGGAGAGCAACGGGTATTTTATCTTCTTGAATTTCTTGTTGATACGATGAGCCTCCTTAATCGAAAGCATAATGTCGTTTGATGAGAGCGTCAAAGCCTCGTATCCATCCTTACCCAGAATTTCGCTCATCCTGAGATCCCACTTTTCGGAAAGATAGATATCATTATTGAAAAAAGCATATACATCTCCCCGCGCAACTTCAAGACCCAGATTCTGGCAATAGGGATATGAGTAATTGCCGTCATTCCGGATAACCCGGACATTTCCGCCGACAGATTCAAAGAACTCGGCGGATCCATCGGTAGAGCCGTTATCTATGACAATGAGTTCCCATTCTCCGGCCGTTGACTCACGCAACGACTGCAGAAAAAGACGATTCATCGCCAACTGATTGTATATTCCGGTTATAACACTTATCACATCTATCTGATTTTATTAATAGCCTTTAGGGGTTGATGGTTAAATGGTTAATGATTAATGGTTAATGGTTAATAATTGGCAGCGGGGAAATCTTATAAATCTTATAAGTCTTATAAGTCTTATAAATCTTATAACTTCCTTGCTTCAAGCAATTAGCCTATACTTTCTGCCTCAACCAATTATTAATCATTAATTCCCCTCAGCTTTCCGCCTCAACCAATTATTAATTATTAATCATTAATTAGTCTAAGCTTTTCTGCTTCAAGCAACTATTAACTATTAACCATTATTTGTTTCGTGAGTTTTAAATATTTCTCAACTACAAGAAGAGAGATAAGTTTCTCACGTTTTTTGTCAAAGAACTGTCGGGCCCATTTCTTCGATTCCATCGCTATTTTTTCAGCCTCTTCCGGATGCGCGACATAATATTCCATCTTCTCCCCCACATCGCTGAAATCGGGCGCAATCTCTATATAATGCACACCCGGTTCCAGTCGGGAATGCATAAGCCAGGTCTCGGCGGTGGGACGAGGCATCACAGGCACGCAGTTACTCGCCATTATCCATTGGAGAGCCGATGCCACATCATATCCCTCAAGAGCCAATATGAATTTATAGCGGAAATGATCGGGTATGGAGACAAAAGGAGCACTCCATTCCGAAGGATTCGATCGGTTAGTGTCACCTAAATCACACAAACTATGATTTGCCCATCGCTTGAAAAACTCAATCCGGGCCGGTTTCCCGTAGATATCCCCCCGAAAAAAAAGCTTAGGCTCCTTATCCTTGAAAGGTATCGGGTCATGAGGATTAAGGAAATGACGGATGGAATCGAGATTCAGGATAACGGCATTTTCATATCCGGGTTCCCCTATGCGTCGAGCTTTTAAGATTGTGGGGGACGCAGGATTTCGCCGGATATCTCCGTCTTGAAACCGTAATTTCATCTCTTTAGGCCAATACCGCAGATACTTAGCGGCATCTATGGCATAACGGCTCTGGAAATTGCCAACCTTCACATCTCCGAAATGAGCAAAACGGGAACTGTTATCCTCTGCCACCTCCTCCGACAACGGAGCGGTGAAATCCCGGCAATAGAAATCCCTTCGCATCCTTATGTAGGCAGCATCCTCCCGGCTCTCCCAGCCCTTAAGAAGTTTCCGGCGTCGGTATTGCAGCAGCCGCGAAGGGACCAAACTTCTCAGCCATCCCCCTACGTAAAAGAACAGGGCCATTCTTTTACCGGGATATATATACTTCTGCAATACATTCATTTTTTATCACCATGCCGCCGCAAAGTGGAGCGGATAAGGACAAAATTAACATTAAATTTAGAAACTCTGAAATATATTAACTAAATTTGTAAAATATGAAACTTCCTCTGGGGATTATAACAAGTATGCTTCTTATGGCTGTCGTCACAGGATGCGGGGCTTCAAAAAACAAGTCTGCTTCTGTTGAGGGTGACAGCGACGTGACGGTTATCGACCGGAATGTGCCTATATTTGACGCAGATTCAGCCTACGAAGCGGTGAGATGGCAGGTGGAGCTTGGTCCACGCGTTCCCAACACCGAGGCTCACCGATTGGCGGGCGACCGGATGGCTAACCTCCTTAGCCGTTATGGCGCCGAGGTAAAGGAACAGCGTGCTGATCTCAAGGCATTTGACGGAACCGTGATCCATGCGCGCAACATATTCGGGATGTTCAATCCCGAAGCCTCCGACCGCACACTTCTCGTGGCCCATTATGACTGCCGTCCATGGGCCGATGAAGATCCGGATCCGGCCAAACGGCATAATCCCGTGGATGGTGCCAACGACGGGGCGAGTGGCGTGGCTGTCCTGCTTGAAACGGCCCGTCAGATCGGTCTCAATAATCCGGGGAAAGGGATCGACATACTTTTTGTAGATGCCGAGGATTGGGGAACTGAGGGGAATGATGAATCCTGGGCCATGGGAACACGCTATTTTGTGAACAATCCCATCCTCCCCGGCTACATACCGGCCCGTGTGATTCTGACCGACATGGTCGGGGGAGCCGGAGCCTCGTTCCCTGTAGAATATTTCTCTTATCAGGCAGCTCCGGAGATGGTGAATCAATGGCACAATGCTTCAGTAGCTGCCGGCTACGGCGACCTGTTCCCGCAGACTATGGGAGGAGCCGTAACCGACGACCACGTTGAATTCATCAAGGCCGGAATTCCGGCAATCGACATAATCGAATACCACCCGCAATCCGGATTCAATCCGCATTGGCACACATCTTCAGATAATCTTTCCAACATATCGAAAGAGACCTTGAAAGCTGTAGGACAGACACTGCTGGAGTTTATCTATTGAATTGCTGAAACAGCTGATGACAATATAAAATAAAAACTTACCATACCAAATGAATTTCATTGAAGAATTGACCTGGCGTGGCATGATCCACACCATGATGCCGGGGACAGAAGAACAGTTGGCTAAAGAGATGACCACAGCCTACCTCGGGATTGATCCGACGGCAGATTCTCTCCATATCGGCCACCTTTGCGGAGTGATGATGCTCCGCCATTTCCAGCGATGCGGCCATAAACCCCTCGCTTTAGTGGGCGGGGCAACCGGTATGATTGGCGACCCCTCAGGGAAATCAGCAGAGCGCAACCTTCTCGATGAGGCCACTCTACGTCACAATCAGGAGGCCATAAAGGCACAGCTCGCAAAATTCCTTGATTTCGACAGCGATGCGCCTAATAAAGCGGAGATGGTTAACAACTACGACTGGACAAAAGATGTGACTTTCCTTGATTTCGCCCGTGAGATAGGGAAACATATCACTGTCAACTACATGATGGCTAAAGACAGCGTCCAGAAGCGTCTCAATGGTGAGGCCCGCGACGGACTGAGCTTCACGGAGTTCACCTATCAGCTCCTTCAGGGATTTGATTTCCTCCACCTCTATGAGAATAAGAACTGCAAGCTGCAGCTTGGCGGTTCCGACCAGTGGGGAAACATCACCACAGGCTCGGAGCTGATCCGTCGCAAACTCGGAGGAGAGGCATACGCACTTACATGCCCACTCATCACAAAGGCTGACGGAGGAAAATTCGGAAAGACTGAAAGCGGAAACGTTTGGCTCGATCCGCGATACACCTCCCCCTACAAATTCTACCAGTTCTGGCTCAATGTCTCAGATGCCGATGCAGAGAAATATTTGAAGATCTTCACTTTCCTTTCTAAAGAGGAGATTGAGGAGCTCGCAAAGGAGCATGCAGAAAATCCGGGTGCGCGTCCCCTCCAAAAGCGTCTGGCCAAAGAGGTAACAACCATGGTTCACAGCGCAAAAGACTATGAGGCTGCCGTGGAGGCTTCACAGATCCTTTTCAGCAATTCCGCAGGCGAGGCTCTCAAGGCCCTTGATGAGCAGACCCTTCTCGACATATTTGATGGGGTGCCGCGCTTCACGGTTTCTAAAGATGAGTTGGAGGCCGGTATTCCTGTGCTCGACCTTCTTGCTGTCAAGACAGGGGTCTTCCCGTCAAAAGGGGAAGCCCGGAAGATGGTTCAGGGCGGCGGAGTTAGCCTCAACAAAGAGAAGCTGACAGATCCGGCGGCCACAATAGATGCCACAGCTCTATTGGGTGGTAAATATCTCCATATCCAGCGTGGAAAAAAGAACCACTTCTTGATTGTAGCTGAATAATTAGGCCACTTAGGCTCCGTATCATAAAAATGGGCTTAGGCAGCGAATCATAAAATTTTTGCCTCCAGGGGTCGCAGGCTTGAGACGATTTTTGTGCTTGACTGAAAGGAGCAACCTTTCGGTTGTGACTGAAAGTCAAGTGCAAAAAGCGTCCAAGCCTGCGGCCATAAGGTATTCAATCACTTTCCATAAAGAAGAATAAGGATATCTCTTTTTTTAATTTCCTTAACTTTTCCTAACCATCCCGGGTCTCAGAATTGAATAACACTTAAATAAAAAAGACTTTATTGTATCTCCCCATTCTGACAGAGACTCAGAAGCTATTGCCAAGAGCCATATTCGAACCCTTGCGCAGGCCACTTCGCAAGCATAATCCTTTTGATATTCTTGAAGCCATCTCCTACGTGGCCGTCACAGGATGCCAATGGAAACGACTTCCACCTGGATATCCTCCTGCCACTACTGTCTATTATCATTTCCGGGCGTGGAATGAAAGAACCAATCTGAGTGAGGTGTTCAGGATTCTTGTGACCATGAAAAGGGAATCCGCAGGGCAAAGGGGCGAACCCACAGCAATAGTGATCGACAGCCAACGACATGACGTTGTGGAGCTGCATACTGATGATGTTATGCAAGTTATAACACCCCCCTTGACTGACAGATTCCGGAGACAATCCGGAGGCTACCGTTGTGTCCATAAATATAAGAAAATCCGTAAACGGAGTCGGAAAAGCATAATAATTACCTTAGTCCGGTTTTGAGCGCCGCTGGAGGTAAAAATTTTATGATTCGCTGCCTTAATCAACCGATAAGACTTTCGGGCGGAGATATGAAACTATCTTCGCCCGAAAGTTTTTATTATATGATACGGAAGAAATTTTTGATCAGGAAGAGGTATGGTTTTAATGAAATATCCACCCGGGAGATCGGAACGCAAGCAGGTTCTGATAAGCCTGAACCGGAGGTGCCATCCGGATTCCCTACAAGTGGAGCCATATTCACCCTGGTTGAGGAGGATGATTACTCGGCAAGCGACACTTGGCCTGAGACAGAGGTGGCATTTGCCGTTCCTGCTGAGGATATGCCCCGAGTTAAAGCCTGGTTCACCAACGACTACCATGGGGTAACGCTTCCGGAGAGCGTGACCTTGAAAAAGAATATGAGTACGGCGGTAAAGAGCGCTCTTTCGGGATATTTCACCGGTGCGACATCCAGAAACCTGTTCACCTCTCCGATTCGTATAGGCATTGCCTACCGTCTCTTCAACGGCGATCTCACGCCATTGCAGGAAATTTCACTGCTTTCATCTGCCCTCTCGGCTCCAGCCCTACCCATTCTCTCTTCATCCCTTACCGACAAATATCTTTCCACCAGGGTCCAGGTACGGAATCGTCCGACCCGACTCCACATCAGTTTCTCCCCGAAGGTTGAGATTGAAAATTTCCGGGATATCATCACCGATGTGGAGATTTACGCTACCGCTCAAAGTCCCTTATATGACCCAGCGACAAATGTCGCAGGCATAAGGACAATTTATGTCGATGACACCCCCAGGAGATGCTGGTATTATGAGAGCTATCCTGAA
Source organism: uncultured Sangeribacter sp. (assembly GCA_964499025.1). Lineage (GTDB taxonomy): Bacteria > Bacteroidota > Bacteroidia > Bacteroidales > Muribaculaceae > Lepagella. The sequence continues at coordinate 8,591 of CAZCJC010000041.1, read as the reverse complement.
GAGGAGATCCGGGCAGCCGTCAACTCTGACTCTACTTTCAGGTTATTGCATAAAATATCACTTGAAACCATAATCTCAGGAGACTTTACAGCCGTAATTCCGACAGCAGCCGGAGCACTCTCAAAATTCAATTCACTACCTAAATACAATTCGGTGACTTCCGACACCACAGGTAATCCCGGTGGAGGCACGGCAACCCCGGGAGCTCCGGCATGGAAGCCACAGATACATTTCATCACCGAACCCCTGCATTTAGGCTATCCCGATGATGACAAAAGAATAAGGAACGTATATCTTAGAGGTGTATTCAACCGAAACGACATCACATTCCGACTATACGGAGCATGCCATAGAGAGGACTGGAGACTGATATGCACATCCCGCCGCCCGTTGATAACCGGCTTATGCGGGATTCGCTACCGATGGTTCCGAATCGAGATTGAAAGCTCCATGCGTCGCGAAGACTTCTTCGACGCCCTCACCTTCGAATTCACCCTCTGACCTCGCCTCGCCACCAATCAACCTCAAATCCCCCCTAATCATATCAGTAGCTGGACCTTTATACTTCAAAAGTACCTATTCATCACCATTGTACTCTACACAGAAATTCATCTCATTAAATTCCGGATAAGTGAATACATATCGTTTATCAAAAATATCATTCAAAATTATCTCTTTCATATCATACTTCTGGAGGGTGCTCTCCTTGAAGATTAAAAACTGAAATAGCCTCCTCTCCAATCTTTCACCTACCAGAGAACTCTTTGTAATATCATACTTGAGCGCAGAATGTGGATTTATCCTTTCCAATTTCCTTGATCCATAAGCAACCAAAGTATTAGAGGGCTTGATAAGTCCGAAACTCAAGTTGTCGCTGCTATTGGTGGCTTTTACTATATATATCGGATAATCCGTATTATTAACTACGGATACGGTATAAGCTATTTCAGGTTCCTCTCTACACCCATAGAGAAGTATCGAAAGTATACCCAATGATATGTATAAAACTAACGAGCAATTCCTCCTTATTATCTTTTTCATATAATCAGCCTCTTATGTAGTCAATTATTAAGTAGTTGGCAAAAATTAATGAACATATAAAACGAAGTTATTTTTGAGCAGATTTTGCTGCGGAAAGAGGGAGCATACTGTCGTATGCGACTGAATGACAAGGCAAAAGATGCCAAAAAATAACCGGTTTTATTGTTCAAGATTATCTACTCCACATATCGATTAATTTTTAACAAGTAAGTTTGAGAAATTAGCTAATTGTGATTTTGGGAATTTGAGCGCATGGATTAGTTTGTTGAGAGAAGGAGCATAGCGGGCTATGCGACTGAACGAAAGGAACAAAGGCTTCGTTCAAAAATCACATTAGCTTTAAGGTTTAACTTACTTTTGCGATAATATAAACTAATTTTGAGAATTTACTTAACTACTTACCTTGATAATATAAAGTATAGTCGCATTCTTCCAGATCTATCAAATTAAATAGGTAACGCTCATCATAAATTACATAATTTATCAGTTCGCTGACAGAATAATTTTTAATAGTAGCCTCTTTAAAAACAAGAATCTGATAATAACCATCCCTGGGTGTGCTTGTACTCCTGAATACAATATCTCTTTCAAAGACCTGCTGAGGAAGTATGGTTTCCAGTTCTCTCAGATCAGAATGCTCTAAAACATCGCCGGGAGTAGCAAGATGCCATCCTTCATAAAATACAGCATATACAGGTTCAGGCGACATATTTACAAGCCGAACTGTAAAAACTGCTTCAACCGCCTCGTCACCATGCTTGACGCATGAAGTTAACAGTAACGACATGACAGCAAGGTTGAGAAATAAGGTAAACTTTAATCTTACAATTCTATCCATGATCATAATTTAATGTTCTCATTCTGTTGTAGGGTAAAAGATACAAAAGTCTTTCCCTTTCAACTCTTGATAACTAAAAACATACCTTTTATCAAAGATCTCCTTTTCTATTATCTCCTGGATTCCATGTTCCTCAATCGTGCTCTCCCTTATTATCAGGAACTGGCTAAATTCTGGCAAATTAGGATATTCCTCATACTTATATGTTTTTACTTGGGAAAAATCACCAGGTAAAACTTTATTATTTTCAATAAAACCCTCAAATACACAAAGAGATGGTAATAGTTCACCTACTTTATATAAAGAAGAACTACCAAATATATATATAGGCTCATCTGTATGATTATAAACCTTCGTCGTAGTCAAATGAGAAAAATTCTCCTCTTCGCATTGAAAAGCCATGAGAACAAAGGATATCACAAGTAAAATACCTACCCACAAATTCTTTTTCATTTCCTATATTTTTTAACCGTATATATTATATGATAAAATCCCTCCATATAATTTTTCCACCATTAATAGGATTGTATCCCTGGTACTCCCGACCAGTTCTTGGATTAGTGTATGCTGTTTTACCTCCATTAATAAATACTTCTTTATTAAAATAGTCTTTACTTTCGGGATTATAGCCTTCCACTTGTGAGCCGTACTTCTTATCAAAAGTATCTATTCATCAGGTTAACACCTTTAGATAAATTCATCTAAATTCAACCAATATTCTACGTAATATGTCTTCTTATTCTGTTTTGTCCAGTTATTCCTATTCGACCAATATTCTTCTGGGACTTCCTTTTTATTCTCTTCATCCCCTATATAAATATTTTTTATACAATAATTATTGAGCCATAACGGTCTACTACCATCATCTTCTGGATTATCTTGCACGTATGCAGAAAGGAAAATACAATCAAGGAACTTTACTGTTTCCCCCGGTTTTAATTCCAATGAAGTTATATTATTGCCGAGCTCCTCATTTTGACTTCCTAAGTAAGTTATTGAGTCATAGCCCCAATGTATCCAGGCTTCCTCTTCTCTCTCTACTCCATTATTAAATTCTAAATATATTGTTTCCTCGGATTTATTACTTATAATATAAACATAATCCACACATGGATCACAGGAGGACATAACAATTCCTAAAATAAATATTATAATTCCCGCGAAACATTTTTTTAACAACATAATTCCACACTTTAAAATAATATTACAACTCTGCATTTCCTCAGCAAAGATTGCTCACTAAATTTTTTATTGAAAATCCTGCGGATAATAAATCCGACAATCCCTTTTAATCAAGTCAGCATAACTGATGATTAATTGCTTCTCGAAAATATTATTCTCATGGAGCTCTTCAGCAGTGTAGTTATTAATCTGATCCTGATTAAATACTACTATTTGTAAGAAAACTTTCTCGTTTTGTGTATCATGAGAATTCACATGACTCTCCTTCACTTTATAAACATACGATTTATAAACATGCGATTCCCCAGAAGATATAGCTTCCAGATTATTCAAATTGAAAGATGGGACGCCATCGGACACATATAAATATGATACGGTCACATCTAAAACATAAATCGTCTGTGTAGAATCATTCGAAACCACCATATCATAACTTTCTATTTCCTCATTACAAGTAGTTGCCATACACATAAACCCTGCACATACCACCATCAATTGCCATATATATCTATTCAAATGCATACCAATAATTTTAATAAACAATTACCGCTAAAATAAGAAATCCCAGAATGTAAGCCCATGATAGTGGCTTGGAAAAACTTTATCTTGCATATATTTTGTAACTTCTTTATCATTTTCCATAAAAGATTTGGAATACTCATCACTCAGCCTGGGATTTTTATAGTATGTATATATACCGTTAATTCCGAAAAACGCTTCAATATCAAAATAATCCGCGCTCTTAATATTCGGATCACCTGATCCATAATTATCATAAAAATGTTTCGCACCCCATTTACTTGCCTGAACTTCAAACCATCTCTCCTTATGATCCATACCAGCCCAAGTGGAGGTCTTCCATGCACTTAATAAGCTGGGGAGAGCCACCCCAAACAGATATCTCCACCCATATCGCTGAGATTGGATATAATGCCCGTACTCATGAACAAACAGATGATCTTTCCATGTTGCCTCATACCCATCAGGGCCAAATGAATAATGACCGATTGTAAATGCTTTCCCTCCATCCGTGACTCCACCTATAGCCAGCATACCATCCATATCGGTGACCGGCAAAGCAGAACCACCTATATTCAAAGCATGTCCAACGATATTCCCGACAAATGAATTCACTACTCCATAAGTCCATTTATTCAAAACCTGCCCAAAATTACCTTTGAACATTCCCATATCAAGTTTCCATGCAGATCTGGTCTTAGCCCATGTATACCTGTTGAAATGAACTCCATGCTTAAACAAATTCCGATTTGTTATTTGAAATCCTGAGGATAATAAATCTTATAATCCTTTTTAATTAAATCCGCATAATTGATGATTAGTTGCTTCTCGAAAATATTATTCTCATGGAGCTCTTCAGCAGTGTAGTTATTAATCTGATCCTGATTAAATACTACTATTTGTAAGAAAACTTTCTCGTTTGGTGTATCATTATAATTCACATGACTCTTCTTCTCTTTATAAACATGCGATTCCCCAGAAGATATAGCTTCCAGATTATTCAAATTGAAAGATGGGACGCCATCGGACACATATAAATATGATACGGTCACATCTAAAACATAAATCGTCTGTGTAGAATCATTCGAAACCACCATATCATAACTTTCTATTTCCTCATTACAAGTAGTTGCCATACACATAAACCCTGCACATACCACCATCAATTGCCATATATATCTATTCAAATGCATACCAATAATTTTAATAAACAATTACCGCTAAAATAAGAAATCCCAGAATGTAAGCCCATGATAGTGGCTTGGAAAAACTTTATCTTGACTATATATTTTTACTTCGTTACCATCCTCAACAATATCAAACAAAATCCATTACCATCCGGGACCCAACCTATGGCCAGCATACCATCCATATCGGTGACCGGCAAAGCAGAACCACCTATATTCAAAGCATGCCCAACGAAATTGCCGACAAATGAATAGACTTATAGGAACTTAAATACTATGATTTTTTTCATGACGGGAAAGATTAGAAGGTTAGTAGTGGCATCAGGATTTATATCCACCAACAAAGATACGCTTTTATTTTTATTTTGCAATATATTTGAAAAATTTTGATGAAATTTGTTTGCAAAAGGACAATATTATGCCAATTTTACAATACATTTTGTCACTCAGGCCAAATACAATATCTTTCTAAGGCAAAAATTTTATGATTCGCTGCCTAAACCGGGTTTCACCAACTACTCTTACGATTGCAGACAAAGGTAAAGAAACAAAAAACTCCAATAATCCGAAAAGAAAGATTATTGAAGTTTAAGGATTAAATTCCTCAAATTTGCCTATTTTTGAGGATTCGATTCCTCAAATTTTATAAAATTTGAGGATTTCTGCGTATTCTTGCTGTAAAAAACCGGGGATTATAGGTTTTCGCGAAGTCAGTCTTCTTTCCTCTTCTTGAAGTGATCGTTATACATCTTAATGCAGAAGACTATGGCCGAACAGGTGCCGGTGATGAGATTGGTGACCCACAGGGGGATATTGTCGAGCATTATACCCTGGATGATGAAAAATACCGACCCGAAGAACATTAGCAGGAACGTAGGCACTGCTATGCCCTCAGTATCGCGTGTGCGGATGGTGTAGATTGCCTGTGGAAGATAGCCGCAGACCATGCAGATTGCTGCTGCGTAACCGAATATGGTGACAAGTGTATTCATTTTGCCGGATCGTTTATATGTTTATATAAGTGAATGAAAATAATAAGTAAGCTTAACATTGATGCCATGAGCGAATTTCTTAAACTTGCTTATTTTAACCCTTCCTTAATCAAGAAGACTTCCTTACCTATAAAACAATTTCAACTCACTTTTCTTTCTCGGCAAAATTTAAATTTCTATTCGCCGTTAATAAGACATGGATATCAGGTCATCTGTCTCAGCATCAATTCTCGTCTATGATTCCCCTCTGGATCAGGTGAGAAGCGCGGTCGATTCACTGCTTCGGGAGGGAATCGGCAACATAATCCTCCTTTCCAACGGACCAGAAAAAGGCTATTTACGCAAGAAGGATTTCCCGGAAGCGCGAATATTAGAAATTGAGAACCGGGGATATGGAGCCGGGCATAATGTAGCGCTCCGCATGGCTGCTGAGGAGGGGATGCGCTATCATCTCGTGCTGAATGCCGATGTGAGGTGGGATAAACCCGTCATCACCCCCATATTCCATTATATGGAAAAAAATCCTGACACCTTGCTCATCTCTCCAAAGACTTTTTATCCAGATGGCACTTTCCAGCATACCGCACGTTTGCTTCCGACTCCTCTCGACATGGCCCTGCGGCTCATTCCCGGTAACTTTCTATCCAAATCAAGGCGTCGCTATCTTATAGCCGACAGGGACACGGATCTCCCCCTCAATGCCCCATACCTGCTTGGAAACTTCCTGTTTTTCAGAATGGATGCATTGAAGAGCGCAGGACTATTCGATGAGCGGTTTTTTATGTATCCGGAGGATATCGACATAACACGCCGGCTCCACCGGATTGGCAAGACACTCTATTGGCCCGAGGTAAGCGTGATTCATGATCATGCCCGAGCCTCGCGTCATAATTTCCGGATGTTCTGGATTCATCTCCGGAACATGATCCGATACTTCAACAAATGGGGATGGATACTCGACCCGGAGCGCCGGGAATTCAATCGGCACGTGTCAGAGTCTCAGGCAGTGCGCGAGGGAAGGCATCGATAAATGATCCCGGAGTAGCGTTTATAATCTCCACTCCTCTATTATCCGCATAATCCTTGACAGCAAAATAACTTCTGAAAGCAATCGCGAAACTCTGATAGATCTGATGGAGTCTTATATCCTTATACAGACTCTCCACCCTCTCCCTCTCCTTCTCGTTATCCTTGTAGAAATGGGGCTGCACCGACACCACACGGTTGTTATCGGTGACCCAAAGCGTTTTGCTCCAGCTGTGATCAGCCCCTACGAGGATGATTCTGCCGAAGCCTTCCCTGATTCCGGTCATGATCGAAGGGATGAGTACGTTGCGCGGACGGGGCATCGCCAAACCGGAAGAATACAGCATCTTCATGAGCCATCCCCACCCCTCGGCCGGAGTGAGATTGAAATATTTAACCTTCACACATTCCGGAAGATCCTTTAGTTCGGGAGCGCCACGACGCTGAGCCGGAAGATAGAGGACCAGATCCCAGTCCACCCTCTTGAGGGCATCCCACATCTCCTCCACGTTTCCCTTCTTATCTTTTTCAAAAAATATTCCATCGGCAAGGATATGGAAATCCGGTTGTAATGAGAAAAATTCCGGAGTGAGGGGGGCGAAATTCACCGACATAAGCCGATTCTGCTCAAGCAGTGCACGATGATTGTCAACAGCATCCCGCAACGACGGGCCGTTACCCATCACCACAAGGGTATCCCCCTCTCTTTTCACAGAAGCAGAAGGACGCTTGGACATGAGTATCACTTTCAGGAGTGAAGCTATCGAGGCTCCTGAAGCAGAAAATATATTTTTGATCTTTTCAATCATAAGCTGTTTAGAATCTCTCTTATATGATTATGAGCCAGCACGCTCCCGACACACAACACTTAAAACAATTCCCAAATAATTACAAAATTGCGAAATTATTGTTATTTTTGCAAAAATATAATTAAATGCTTTGTTTTACTTGAAGATAGACGAGATTCGCCACTAAAATTCAAAAATTTATTACGGAAATTTTTCCTTAATTATTGATGTAATGCGATTTTTTGATTAATTTTGTGGTGTAATTCCCGGACTGCGACAATCCACGGGAGATAACCCGGGACAAGAATAACGAAATCACATAAAACCCAAAACATTATAAAATTTATGGCAACATTGGATCTTTCCCAGTATGGGATCAAGGATGTGAAGAAAATCATTCACAATCCTTCTTACGAAGAGTTGTACAAAGATGAGACCAACCCTGCGCTTGAGGGCTATGAAAAAGGTATCGAAACCGACCTCGGCGCTGTAGACGTATTCACAGGCGTTTACACAGGTCGTTCTCCCAAAGATAAATATCTCGTAAAAGATGAGGTGACTGAGGACACAGTGTGGTGGACCAGCGATGAATACAAAAACGACAACAAACCTATCACTACAAAAGTATGGGATGAGCTTCGCGAGAAAGCAGTGAAAGAGCTTAGCGACAAGACTCTCTATGTTGTTGACGTATATTGCGGTGCAAACGAGGCTACACGTCTGAAAGTTCGTTTCATCATGGAGGTGGCATGGCAGGCTCACTTCGTGACCAACATGTTCATCCGTCCCACAGAGGAGGAGCTTAAGGACTTCACTCCCGACTTCGTTGTGTTCAACGCATCAAAGGCAAAATGCGAGAACTACAAGGAGCTCGGCCTCCACTCAGAGACTGTGGTAGCATTCAATATCAAGGAGCGTGAGCAGGTGATCATCAACACTTGGTATGGCGGCGAGATGAAGAAAGGTATGTTCTCTATGATGAACTACTTCAATCCTCTCCGTGGCATCGCTTCAATGC
>CAZCJC010000040.1:0-26885 GCA_964499025.1 uncultured Sangeribacter sp. | reverse complement strand
AAAACTATTCGTGATCATTTCGTCAGAGTTATTATCTCCTCCAGCTTCTCCTCAATCTCTTTATCACTTAGGTTATAATTCTGTAAATCTCCGGCAAGATATTTATCATAAGAACCCATGTCAATAAGTCCATGTCCGGATAAATTGAAAAGAATTACTTTCTCTTCACCGGAATCCTTGCATTTCACTGCTTCCCTTATGGTCGCGGCAATAGCATGGCATGATTCAGGAGCCGGGATGATACCTTCAGTTTGAGCAAACAGTGTTCCTGCCTCAAACGATTCAATCTGTGGGATATCTACTGCCTCCATATAACCATCCTTCAATAATTGCGACACAATGACCCCGGCTCCATGATATCTCAATCCTCCGGCATGAATATTAGCCGGTCGAAAATTGTGTCCTAATGTGAACATAGGCAATAACGGCGTATATCCCGCTTCATCCCCAAAATCATATTGAAATTTACCCCTTGTAAGTTTTGGACAGGATGCCGGTTCTGCTGCAATAAAACGAGTCTTTCTCAATCCGTGGAAATTATGACGCATAAATGGGAAAGCAATCCCTCCAAAATTTGATCCGCCTCCGAAACATGCAATTACAATATCCGGATACTCTCCGGCCATCTCCATTTGTTTCTCCGCTTCAAGTCCGATTACGGTTTGGTGAAGGGAAACATGACTCAATACCGAACCTAATGTATATTTACAATCAGGAGTGGTGCGCGCAAGTTCAATAGCTTCCGATATAGCTGTTCCGAGAGATCCCTGGTGATTTGGAGTGCGCGTCAGGATATCTTTACCGGCCCTGGTTGACATTGAAGGAGAAGGAGTGACTTGTGCCCCAAAAGTATGCATGATACTTTTTCGATAGGGTTTCTGATCATAACTTATCCTTACTTGGTATACCGCTGCCTCAAGTCCGAACATTTTTGCAGCATACGCAAGTGACGCTCCCCATTGGCCTGCTCCCGTTTCGGTGGTTACATTCTTTACACCCTCCTTTTTACAGTAGTAGGCCTGTGGAATCGCAGAATTCAGTTTGTGGGATCCCATAGGACTTACACTTTCATTCTTAAAATAAATGTGTGCTGGAGTTCCGAGAGCTTTTTCAAGAGCATAGGCTCTCACAAGAGGCGTGCTTCTATAGTATTTATATAATTCGCGTACTTCATCGGGAATTTCAATCCATATATCTTTTTGATTAAGTTCCTGCCTGCACAATTCTTCAGCAAATATAGGAAAGAGATCTTCCGGCTTTAATTCCTCTTTTGTCTGGGGATTAATTGGAGGCATAGGCTTTACCGGCATTTCAGCCTGAATGTTATACCAAGCGCGCGGAATATCATTTTCATCTAAAACAAATCTTTTCTTACCTGGATTTTTCACGATATTTTGTATATTTATTCTTAATTCTTAAATACCGATGCAAATATAATAAATATTTTCGAAATCCTATATAAAAATCAATTTTATTATCGTCTATAGTTTACATTTGATTAAATAATAAATCAACTGCATTGCTTATGACGTAAAACAGAATCTCCAAGGCAAGATAGATATTCCAGAAAAGAAGAGAGTGCACCAAAATTATTCAATTTTGGTGCACTCTCCGATATCAACGATAAAACTTATTTCTTTACACTGAATCTTGTGAAATTATCTGATTGCAGTTGAATTAATTGCCATAATCTTTAAGCTGCTCACGAAGACGCTTGCGAGCGAAGAAAATACGACTTTTAACAGTGCCGAGAGGAAGATTCATCTTCTCTGCTATCTCATTGTATTTGTATCCTGCAACAAACATATTGAAGGGGATACGATATTCATCGGAGAAGGAATTAAGAGCTACTGAAATCTCTTTAACGGCATATGAACCTTCCGGAGTATCAAGACCGGAGTCCTGTGATATATTAAGATGATAGAGATCTTCTGTCTGATCGATTACAGTTGCCTTGCGAACCGTTTGGCGATAGTTATTGATGAAGATATTACGCATGATGGTAAAGATCCATCCTTTGAAGTTGACATTGTCAACATACTTATCTTCATTATCAAGGGCTTTGAGGGTTGTATCCTGAAGAAGGTCTTCCGCTTGTTCGCGGTTAGTAGTTAACTGATATGCGAAACTGAGAAGGTTACTCTGAAGACCAAGAAGTCTATCTTTAAAAGAATCGTTAGATTTCATAATACTGAGTTTTATCGTTGTTAATGTTGTTGATGTATTAATAACATTACCTAAGTAAAAATTGTTTCAACAATCATAAAAAAATAATATAATTTTTTCAGAAATTTTCTTATACCCTTAATAATAAAGGAATTAAATTGTGAGATATTTATTGGATAAGGCTGAATTTATATTATTTTCATAAGTAGTTGGTAAAAATTAATGAACAAATAAAACGAAGTTATTTTTGAGCAGATTTTGCTGCGGAAAGAGGGAGCATACTTTCGTATGCGACTGAATGACAAGGCAAAAGATGCCAAAAAGAACCAGTTTTATTGTTCAAGATTTTCCTCTACAATATATCTATTAATTTTTAACAACTACTTATTAAATTATGATTAATTAACTAACTTTGCACAAAACATAAACTCTCCGGAAGCGATCAATAATGATTAGGATTAAATTTCGGAGAAAAGATAATAAGAATAATGAGATTCGACGAGATACTAACAAACGATGATGTGCTTGATGGCCTGTGGGACATGCACTTCGACGAATGTACACCGATTCAGGAAAAAGCCATTCCGATTATTATGGAGGGGCGAGACCTTCTCGCTTGCGCACAGACCGGGACCGGGAAAACTGCAGCATATCTTTTACCCGTAATAAATATGCTTGCCGACGGAGGATATCCCGATGATGCAATCAACTGTGTAGTGATGGCTCCCACAAGAGAACTGGCCCAACAGATCGACCGACAGCTTCAAGGATTTGCATATTTCATGCCCGTCAGCGGAATGGCCATATATGGCGGTACGGATGGTCACACCTACGATCAGCAAAGACGGAGCCTTAAGATGGGAGCGGATGTGGTGATTGCCACCCCCGGCAGACTTCTTGCTCATCTAAGCATGGGTTATGTGGATCTATCAAAAGTATCATTCTTCATTCTCGATGAGGCTGACAGGATGCTTGATATGGGATTTTATGATGACATAATGCAGATAGTGGCAAGGCTGCCGAAAAATCGACAAACACTGCTCTTTTCTGCCACTATGCCTCCCAAGATCCAGAATATGGCAAAGAAAATCTTGAAAGATCCGGCAGAAATAAAGCTTGCAGTGTCTAAACCGGCTGATAAGATCAAGCAATCTGTATATATCTGTCACGAATCGCAGAAAATGCCTATTCTTTCCAAAATTTTTGAAGAGAATCCTCCATCCAGAGTAATAGTTTTTTCCTCATCAAAATTAAAAGTTAAGAATCTTACTCGCGAACTAAGGGGTAGAAATATAAAGATCGAGGAAATGCACTCCGATCTCGATCAGAACCGACGTGATGATGTCATGCTTGATTTCAAGGCCGGGAAAGTTCAAGTGATAGTCGCCACCGATATACTTGCAAGAGGTATCGATATCGATGATATTGAAATGGTGATAAACTATGACGTTCCGAGAGAAGCGGAAGATTATGTGCATAGAATAGGACGTACGGCGAGAGCCAATCGAGATGGACGTGCAATAACGTTTGTAGCCAGAGATGAAGCGTTTCGATTAAAAAGGATTGAAAAACTTCTTGAAAAAGAGATTCCAAGAGAAGAGATTCCTGCCGAGTTTGGTCCCTCTCCCCAAATAGAGGAGTTCTCATCAGAGAAAGGTGGTAGAAGAAATGGAAGGCAGAAGGCCGGAAAGAAATTTTCATCATCACATAAAAAGTATTTTTCAAAAAAATCAGAGAGTCCGGAAGAAAAGTCAGTCAACAATAATTCTGACAATTTCACAAATCAGATTAACCCGGAAGAGAAGAAGCCAAAAGGTAGACGGAACTGGAAAAGGAGAAGGAAAACTAATAATGAGCCGAAAGAAGGAACCGTTCAGATTTAAACAGTTTTCAGTCAATCATAATCTCAGCTCCATGAAAGTTGGAGTTGATGCAGTAATATTAGGAGCATGGGCTGACTCAACAGGATCAAGTATCCTGGATATCGGCTGCGGCTGCGGTGTCATCTCCCTGATGATGGCCCAAAGAAATCCTAATGCACGCATTATTGGTATTGATATTCACGAGCAATCTGTGATCGAGGCTAACGATAATTTCAACTCCTCCCCATGGAATACAAGATTAGAGGCAAAGAACATTGATTTCATGGAATTTCCGGAAAATAAATTATTTGATCTTTTAATATCCAATCCGCCATATTTTGATTCAGGTATTGTTGAGCCGGATACACCACGTCTTATAGCAAGGCATGAGTCATTTCTTTCGCCTAAAAGTATTTTAAGGAAAGGAAAAAATATCTTAAAAGAAAAAGGGAGAATAGCATTGGTGGTCCCATTTGAAAGAGAGGAGGAGGTAAAGGGAGAGGCATTGGCTTCCGGTTATTTCACACTCCGAATATTAAGGGTCTCCGGGAGTGAAGGGAAAATGCCCAAAAGATCCTTCATGGAATTTGTCACAGACCCGGCTCATGAGTCAGCATATGAGAGAGCGATTCAGACCTTCTGCATTCAAAACAGAGAAGGGGAGTATACATCTGAATATCATAGTCTTTGCGAAGATTTCTACCTCAAATTTTAAAAAATCTTAATTGATTTTGAGATTAGATTGAAATTTTCTAATTTTAAGTTGTTTTAACTATGTAGGGGTTAAACATACTTAAAGAAACATTGTCTAATCCAACAAAACTCATTTATTAGCAACAGATCTGAATCTGAATCTTAGAATGAGTCCAAATTTAAATCATTCAAACTACACAGCTATGAGGAAATTTTTATACGCCTTGACAATTTTGGCACTTTCAGCGCCTTTCGTGAGTGCCCAGGAGTTTGACGATATATATTACAACCCTAAAAAAGATAATTCGGCAAAAACATCAACCAAGAAAAAGTCTAATTATATAAAGGACTTTTCCAATATGGATGTAGATGAATATAACCGCAGAGGCCAATATTACAAATCCCCTATTGATACGATAGGTGCAAAGGCAGAATCGGATGAGGATTTCGTATACACTCAGCAGATACAGAAATTCTACAATCCCACGATTGTTGTGGATAATTCCGACGTGTTGCAAGATGTACTCCTTAACAGTTATGGAAACGTAGATATTGTTTTCAACAGTTATGGTTTGCCGACTTTTGCACCTCTCTACTCATGGCCATATTATAGCGGATATTATGGCTGGATCGATCCCTGGTATTGGAACAACTGGGGATGGGGCTGGGGAACCGGCTGGAGTCCTTCCTGGGCATGGGGACCTTCATGGTCTTGGGGTCCATCTTGGAGCTGGGGTCCCTCCTGGTCTTGGGGATGGGGACCATCCTGGTCATGGGGTCCATCATGGGGCTGGGGTCCTGGTTGGGGACCAGGCTGGGGTGGTGGTCGCCCACATTATGCAGACTACAGGCCTAACGGGCGAGTACCTAATAGACCCGGCTCAAACTGGGCATCAAATACACGCCCTGGTGGAAACATTGCTACTCCCGGAGGAATGGGACGTCCGGGTGGGTCGAGAGTGCCAAATTACAATACAGGCAACAACGGTATGTATGGAGGAAGCACTACCAATCATCATCGAGGTTATCAGTCAAATTCAAGCACTTATCCTGGCAACCGCGTAAATCAGGCGGGGTCACAGACCACCAATGGTAACCGAAATGGATATACTGTCAATAGTAATGGTCACCGAACTTATAACAATAGCTCGGTAAATAACTCCAATACAAATTCAAATAATCATCGGCAATCAACTTATAACAACAACACAAATTCCAACAGGAATAATAGTTATAATTCAAACCGCAGCTATAATTCCGGCCGATCCACAGGCGGATTCGGAGGAGGAAGCCGTTCATCCGGAGGTGGAGGCGGAAGCAGAGGTCGTCACAGATAAATACCTAAACTCATAAATAAGCGACTATGAAAAAATTATATATAGCCCTTTCTTTAAGTTGTCTCTCCGCAACTGCATTTGCTCAAAGTGCCATTGACGCTTATCGATTCTCACAACCTGACATGAGGGGTACGGCAAGATTCATGTCTATGGGAGGAGCTTTCGGTGCTCTTGGTGGCGACCTCTCCACACTCTCTCAGAATCCGGCAGGAATTGGTGTTTACCGGAGTAACGAACTTGGATTAACTCTTGATCTGGATATGCAGAGTTCTACTTCGCAGTCTAATAGTTTTAAAACCAGCGACAACCAGACCAAATTTTTTCTTGATAATATCGGAGGAGTAGCTACTCTACGTCTTGGTAGCAGCGTGATGCCGAATATTAATTTTGGTTTCACGTATAACAAGGCTGCCTCGTTCAGTCGTCGTTATAAAGGGTATATCGGTCTTGATAATTCATTATCAAATTATGTTGCCGGCATTGCAAACAATGAGGGTTTGACGGTAGCCGATGTAACATCGACCCAGAATTATGATCCCTACAATCCCACAGATGGAGGAATTGCAGCATCTTGGCTACCAATTTTGGGATATGATTCATACCTTATAAATCCTATAGGAGATCCCAATAATCCTCAATGGGAAGGTCAGTATGGAGCAGGCACAACAGGAACAGGTTACTTTAACGTTGAAGAGAAAGGTAGTGTTGATGAGTATAATATTGCATTGGGCGGAAATATCAACAATACCGTATATTGGGGTATGAACTTTGATATCGTTAACTTTGACTATCGTCTTGATGCAATATGGGGAGAGAACCTTAATAATGCGTATGTATTCAATCCATCATCATCGCGAATTGAACAGACTGCCTCCAATTGGTCAATGCGCAATCTCTACAGATCAAATGGAACAGGTTTCAACTACCAGCTTGGCGTGATCGTTAAACCCATTCAGGAATTGAGACTTGGTTTTGCATTCCACACCCCAACTTGGTATTCACTTTCCGAGACTTTCTCAGCAAATACAAATGCGAATTATTTTGGTCAGCAGGTAGGCTCAACTACTAACAACGGTTATCCTGGTGCGAACGATTATAATTTCCGTTCACCCTGGAAGATCATAGCCAGTGTAGCCGGTGTGATCGGCTCCAAATTCATAATATCAGCAGATTATGAATGGAATGGCTATAAAACTATGAAATTCTCTGAACCAAATAGTTACTCAGGTGGCTGGGGAGCTGATTGGGGATACGACTGGGATTATTATTCCGCAGCTCCAACCGCTTTGGAATACAGTCCATTTGGAGAAACCAATAAAGACATAACAAATATCTATCGTAGCACAAACACGTTGCGTTTAGGCGCGGAATACCGTGTCACTCCCAATTTCAGTGTTCGTGCCGGATACAGTTACGTTTCATCTCCAGTTCAAGCGAAAGCTGCTAACAACAACGAAACAATCTATACAGCTGGAACCTTGCCCAACTACAGATTTGACAATACTACAAATTATGTAACTTGTGGTATCGGATATAAATACCATGGGTTCTATGTTGATCTGGCATATGTTTACAAACATATGAATTCGGAGTATCATGCTTATACTCCGGATCCGGGTTCAAATATACCAAGTCCTCAGGCAAAACTGGCGTTCAATAATTCACGTCTTGTTCTATCAACAGGAATAAAGTTTTAATACCTATAATATTACATAATACAAAGCGGTCGGATTTATTAAGGGATCCGACCGCTTTGTATTTATAGACATATAATCAACTAATTTTTGAAGACATCACAATTATGGGAGTCTCTTTTTCTCCACTCCTGAATGCATACATGAATTTATCCATTCCCTCCTTTAGCCTGTACTTATTTCTTAGTGCATCAGCTGAAAGGGGATAGTTTCGAGAAACGACATTAAACTTATCTCCCTTTATTGAAGTAAGGAGTTTCTTGTCGGCAATTGCTTCTATTTTAGTAACTCTGCCGGGGAAACTAGGGTTAAATGTATCACTTATATACAAAGAAGTATTGTTTGACAATTTATATAATCCAAATTTTTTACATAATGCTCCGTAAGCAGTAATTTTCATTAAACCAGAAACCGGTTCATACAGATATTGCCCGGCTTTAAGCATATCCTCTGAGATTATTCGGGGTTTTGTATCAATCAACTCATCTTTAGAAAATGTTACAATACGTTTTGAATCATCTGATTTAAAGTCGACAATTTTAACCTCCTGAAAGTCTGTATCCTTCCCTGCTTCTATAAGTACCTCCTTACACTCCCCTTTAACACAAACTATGTGTATACGCTCTGTTGATCTGATCTCTTTCAATATATTATGTATGTCAAGAAGAGGGGAGGCCTTTATCATCAATTTAGGTGAAATCCGAAATATTTCATCAGTTATTTTTAAAACATTCGGAATACAGTCAGCAAAAGAATACGCTCTGGAATTATCGTCTTTTCTTCTTGCCGGATCTATGAATACAACATCGAATTTATCCGAAGTTTGAGTAATAAATCTTATGCTATCATCGCATACGCTTTTAAAGCAATTCAATCCTAATATATTTGCATTATGACTTAGTATTGTCTCCTTATCCGGATTTAGCTCTACAGCGGTCACTTTATTACCATGCATGGCTATCGACATAGCGTCTATACCGAGTCCGGCGGTCATATCCAGAACTTTATTTCCAACTCCTATGACTTCGGCATGGTATCGTGCCACTCTCTGATCCGAAGCCTGTTCGGGAGCGAGATCATCGGGAAAAATAAACTGAGATTCATTCAAGAAAAAGGTTAACTTATTCCTGTATTTCTTTCTGCACTCCAGTTGTAATACGGCAAATTTTATAGAGAATGGAAGGGGCTTGCCATGATACTTGAAAAGTATTTTACCGGATTCCTCATTTTTATTTTCCTCAATAAACCTAAGGAAATCTTCGTTAATATTATCTGAAATTATATTCATAAATAAGTAAGGAGTTGGTAAAAAATAATCGATATATTGTAGTTGATAATCTTGAACAATAGAACAAGTTCTTTAGGCATTTTCCCTTGTCATTCAGGCGCATACGAAGGTATGCTCCCTCTTTCCGCAGCAAAATCTCCTCAAAAATAACTTAGTTTTATTTGTTTAGTAATTTTTACCAACTACTTACTCATTTCTTCTTTTTACAGATTAATAAATGAGATCACTACAAAATTAAGTATTTTTGCATTTGATATTCCAAGAAAATGAAAGATTTTGCAGCAATAGATTTTGAGACAGCCAACAGAAACCCGTCGAGCGTATGCAGTGTAGGGGTTGTAATTGTCAAAAACGGAGTCATAACCGATAAATATTATAAACTTATCCATCCCGCCCCTAACTATTATTCTCCCGGTAACATAGCAGTGCATGGCTTGACGAGAGAAGATACGGAGGATGCCGATACATTTCCCGAGGTATGGGCTGAAGTTGTCCAACTCATAGAAGGACTTCCGTTAGTGGCTCATTTCAGTAGATTTGACGAGAAATGCCTCAAAGCAGCCTTCGCTCGATATGAAATGACCTATCCCCGCTATCGCTTTTATTGTACGTGTGAGGCATCAAGACGATATTTTGGGAGTGAACTCCCTAACCACAAGCTTCCGACAGTGGCAGCCAGATGTGGTTATGATCTGAAACATCATCACCACGCCTTGGCTGATGCCGAAGCGGCTGCTACCATAGCAATGGCTATTTTATAGTTTGATTTTTAATTATTGAATGCCAAATATTTTTCTAAGAGCGGAAAATTGAATATCTTTGCATATGAAAGTTAATAGACATTCAATTATGCAGCTTAAGCCGTTATCATTCATAATAATCTTATTCACCCTACTAATTATCAATTATCCATCAAAATCTTTCGGGGCAACCTCGGATGAATTTGTATTGGTTATCGACCCTGGCCATGGAGGCAAGGATTTCGGAGCAATAGACAATAATGTTAAAGAAAAGGATATTAACTTAGGGGTAGCAAAAAAATTAGCCGATAAGGTAAAAAAAAGACTCAAAAATGTCAAGGTCGTGATGACTCGTGACAATGATACATTCATATCACTACAGGAAAGAGCAGACATAGCCAATAAAAATAAAGGGAATCTATTCCTGTCAATCCATACCAATTCTGTTGACAAAAGCAATCCCAATAGAAAAAGTGTATCCGGAGCATCAGTATATGCTCTGGGATTGCATAAAGATCAAAGTAATCTTCAGGTTGCAAGGAGGGAAAACTCTGTTATAGAACTTGAAAAAAACTATGAGGAGAAATATAGTGGCTTTGATCCTAACAAAGACGAATCATACATAATCTTCGAAATGGCTCAGAAAAAGAATCTTGGGCAGAGCCTTAAATTTGCAGATTATGCACAAAAACATCTTGTAAAAGATGCAGCACGTCGCGACAGAGGGGTGAAACAAGCCGGTTTTTGGGTATTGTGGGCAAGCGCAATGCCGGCAGTATTGGTTGAGCTCGACTTTATCTGCAATCCCAATTCCGCAATTTACATGGGGTCGGAGACTGGGCAAGATAAACTTGCAGAAGCATTATGCAATGCAATAGAGCAATTTCTCGGAAATACCGGTAATAAATCCGGCAAAATGAAACCGGAAGCCTCCCTGACAGAGGAAGAGAAACCAGAGGAAAATCAAACTCCTGTCCTTGCTTCCGCTTCAAAAACGGAAAAGAAAATAATAGAAACAAGAAATCAGTCTACTCGTTCTTCGGTATTATCTAAGAGAAAGAGACGTTCGGAAACTGCAAAAAAGGCATCAGCCTTAAGGAATCTGGAAACTGAAATGATTCCGTTACGGGATGAAAACGATCGACTTGCCATCGTAGAGCACGCGCCGGTTGAAGAGAAAGTGGCAATCACTGAGGAATCACCCGTTATAGCAAAAACAAAGAAGGTAAAGACACCCAAAAAGAAAGCAGCAAAAGAATCGGTTAGAACTTATAATAACAAGAGGGTAGTAGTGAAATCTGACGGAACAACGGAGCTTGCAAATGCAGAAACTACAAAAAAAAGAGTAGAACAGAAGAAACATACTCCCGTGTCAGGATATCACTCGAAAGTAGAGAAACTTACTACGGTATATAAAATTCAGGTTCTTGCCAGCGCCGACCTTCTCAAACAGAATAATCCTCGTTTTTGTGGTCTCTCCCCAATAAAATCATTTAAAGAAAACAATCTATATAAATATACGTATGGCGAAAGCGTGAATCGACAGGAGATGGAAACTCTTTTAAAAGAAGTAAAGGAGAAAATTCCTGATGCGTTTATAATCTCAAGTCGAAAATAACACCCTTTTGCTAATTTCTAATTAAATTTCATTCTTCCATCAAGAGAAATATAAAATCAAGGATATGAAAAAGTTTTTTTCAAAAGAACTAATAATCGGCATTTCAGTAATCGCAGCAATCCTCATTCTGTTTTTTGGAATTGATTATCTGAAAGGGGTGAATCTTTTCAGCCCGGCTAATTTTTATTATGCCTCTTATGACAATGTAGCAGGACTTGAGGTATCGGCTCCTGTTACTGTTGATGGATATAAGGTAGGACAGGTTAGAGAAATCCAGTTTGATTATAATAAACCGGGAAAAATCAAAGTTCTTTTAGCTCTCAATAAAGAACTACGGATTCCTGTGGATTCTAAAGCTACCATGGGATCAACTCTGATGAGTGGTAATTTTATTGAAATTCATCTTGGCAAAAGCACTCAGAAGATTCCTGTTGGAGGCGATATCGAATCGGTTGCCGCTTCCGACCTTATGTCATCATTAACCAATGACATTATGCCCACTGTAAATTCTATCCTGCCTCAGGTTGACACTTTGTTAGCAAATCTTAACAGGATAGCAGGGGATCCGGCTCTGCTGACATCTATTCAAAGATTGGATGGAATTACCGGCAATGTGATGGGCGCGACTGAGGGACTTAAGACTACAATCAACAGGGATGTGCCGCGTTTGATGCGAAACGTAAATTCTATTACTACCGGTCTTGATACAGTGACAGCCAATTTGGGAATACTTTCAGCTCAATTGAAATCTTTACCACTAAATACAACTGTTGATAATATAAATGAACTTACGTCAAATCTGACCAAGTTCTCAAAACAGCTAAATGATCCCAATTCAACCGTTGGATTGCTCATGAATGATCCTGAACTATACAAGAAATTAAATAGGGTAGCGGCAGATGTCGATTCATTGATATTGGATATCAAAAAGAACCCGAAGAGGTATATCAACATCAAATTATTATAAACAACCGACTTTCCTATTAAGAATAATTACAAATAAGAACAAAGTTTGGAATTCTTACCGAACACCTATTATTCCTAATATCTTTAATAATCCCGTTGATAACCTGATCAACGGGATTATAATTAATACAACCCTAATATTCAGATAATTAGAATATTTACAAAGGTGCAAGATATTATAAATTTTATCCTTTTTACAAACACTTGAAAATCAATATTGTATAAAACCAATAAAATTTGCAAGCAATCACAAATTTTTTTTTTAAGAATTTTTGTTATTATTTTGTAATCCAATTCAGGTGACAATTCATAAAGATTTGACACACTACAAATAGATAATGGAGACAGATTTTCAGAATAAGTGGCTACAGTGTCTTGCTTTGATAAAAGATAATATCGAAGCAGAACGTTTCGACACATGGTTTGCATGTGCCCGGCCTACCGCATTTGTTGAAAATCGACTTACTCTTCATCTACCCTCACTTTTTTATTACGAAAAATATGAGGATGATTTTTATGAGATCTTATCTTTGGCACTTAAAAAAGTTTTTGGCCAAAAGATTCAGCTTGACTATGAAATTGATGTAATTTCTGATGACAATAACTCCAAGGTTAAGATCGAAAGTCCGGAAAAGTCTCATGTAATCAAGAATAAGCTCTCCAGCTCCATTCACAAAGCCCCTGTGGAGAAAAGGGAAATTAACTTTGATCCCCAACTCAATTACTCGCTTAACTTTGAGAATTATTGTGTAGGAGAGAGTAACAAACTTCCCGTAACCATAGCTGAATATATCGCTGACAATCCCGGGAAACCGGAGTTTAATCCATTCTTCCTATACGGAAGCGTCGGAGTAGGGAAGACACATCTTATTCAGGCAATCGGAATAAGGATAAAGGAACGCAATCCCAACGCCAAGGTATTGTTCGTGCCGATGAAGCAGTTCCAGAATCTATATGCCAATGCTGCAATGAATAAGGATATCCCATCCTTTATCAACTGGTTTCAGCAAATGGATGTGATTCTATTCGATGATTTGCAGCAATTATCAGGAAAATCAGGAACAGCCGATGCTCTTTTCCCTATCTTCAATCATCTTCAGCACAATAAGAAAAACCTTATCTTCACCTGCGACCGTCCACCTATGGAATTGGATGGTGTTGCAGATCGACTTATTGATCGTTTTAAATGGGGTATTACCGAACCATTACCCGGACCTGATTACCTGCTCAGACGTAAGATTCTTGAATTCAAATCAAAGAAGAACGGGCTTGGCCTTTCAGAGGAGGTAATTGATATTATCGCATCCGAAGTAACAGGTTCTGTAAGGGAGATTGAGAATATCGTAAATGGATTGCTTGTAAGATCTATAAATCTTAATGTTCCCATTTCGGTTGCTTTGGTAAAGGATGTTATGAGTCATGTGGTGAAAAGAGTTGAAAAACGGCCAATGAATTTTGAAATGATTGTAGAAACTACAGCCGAATATTTCAATCTCAATCCCGATGCAATTTTCTCCCAAAGCAGATTGCGCGATATCGCCGATGCTCGACAAGTTATAATGTATCTCACCAATAAGCATACCTCATTATCCCTTCCGGCAATAGGGCGTAAATTAAATAGGAAACATGCCACTGTGCACCATGGCATCTGTTCCATAAAGGACAGACTTCCCTATTCCAAAGAATTGGCTCTCGCCGTAAGCACCATTGAAAGTGAACTGCTGAAATAAATATAGCGAAACTTAGATTTCAGCCTCATATCATAATATCTAAAATAATAAGGGAAGGTTCCGAAGAGCCTTCCCTTATTATAGGACATTATTTCATTGGCAAGTTGACTATTTAGATTTCTTATTTATGACCATCACTCTCTAATCTCAATTTATCAAGAATCAAGGTAATTGACAATTCTGGAATCCCCAATGATATCAAAGTCTCCTCATCTTCCAGAAAAGCCTCTTCAAACTCTTTGAAGTTCCCATCAGAAGACTTTCTATAGTAATCGAGGGCACCTTTATAATTACCTCCTAATAATTGTGCGTGACCGGCATTTAGAAAATCGGCCGGGAGTGTTCCGACAGAACTATCCTCTATCAATCTTGAATAATACTGTAGACTTTTCTCCGGATTTCCATTGATTAACTCGCCCCAACCAATAGCTCGCCAGACAGAGGGATTGGAAGGATCAACATAATTCGCATGATAATAAGCATGTAGGGCTCCCTGTATATCTCCTGATTCCTGCCTTGAATACCCTAAATGCATTATAGTCTGCGGATCATCGGGAGACGATTCCAGTAATCTTTCATAATATGCAGCTGCTGCTTTAAAATCTCCGGTTTTCCTGCTAAGGAAAGCCAGTTTCTTTATTAACCATTCCCCGGGATCTTTCAAAAGTTCAGCCTTATGATACGCATCCAATGCTTCGGAATATCTTTTTAGATTCTGAAGTGAAAATCCAACCTTTTCCCAATAATCATATAGATCTTTCTCTGAATCTTCCAGTGTTTTAAACAGGGCGAGAGCCTCAGCATGATAACCTCTTTTGAAATAGAATTCAGCAGTGACCCGTAGCATCTCCTCATCTGAAAGCATATCTCCGATTACAGGGATATCGAGAAAATTAAATGGGGATATGAACGGATCTTCAAATTCTTCCTTCTTCCTGAATAATTTAAAAAATCTGTAGAACTGTCTTACAAATAATGTGGTAGCTTCGTTGAACTCAGGGCGTGACTTATTTTCAAGTTCAGCCTTCATCTCCTCAGACAATTGCGAGAGCTGCATATCAAACTGATTCAGCATGATCTGTCGCTGTTGATCGGGCATCGAAGAGAAAGCCAAAACAAGTGAATATTTATCTGCGTCACACATTCCTTTACCAATAGATAATACTGAATCGATTTTATCTTTCATTTCCAATGGAACGTGAATAGCTGGATTTTCAATATCAAATGGCATAAACCATGCGCCAGGATTATAGAAGAATGGAAAACCTTTTAAATTTGCAAAGGTTATCATCAGCAAATCGGCTCCTTCACTTTGCATTTCCGTCAATTCGCGCATTTTATCCGCAATGCCGCTATTTTCAAGCATTTCCTCCCATTCAGGATTATTTTCCATTATGGAAGCTTCTATATCGGAACCCGATTCACGCAGTTTTTTCAGCATATCAGGTCTAAGTTTCATGAGCTCAGGCATAACTTCATCGCGCATTTTAGCAGTAACCCTATCTGTATCACGAGTGCGAATTATAGCCCTGGCGACATCTCTCAATCTACTATAAGTTACCACTGAGTCCTCCCACATCTTCAAGCGTGCGATAAGATGCCGATCACACCTTACTCTATCAGCATGCCTCCGTAATGACAACATCAATCCTGTAAGTGCGGATGCTGCAATAGACTCATCTTCACAATTTTCATAGATATAGAGAAGTGTTTCAATCTTGAATCTGTCATAATTACCCAATAGGGATAACGAGAGAGCTGCAATTAAATAATTAATGATAGATGCTGACAAACCGGTTGAATTAACACATCCTAAGATTTCATTTTTAATGTTCTCATTAAAACGAGCCGACCATACAAAATTAAAGATATCCTTCAATATAGCATCCTTATCATTGGCAATTTGCTCAACTGAATTCTCAGCAGATTTGGCAAGTAAAAGCTTTGCTTCGGTTTCCGATAATTGTCCGAACAATTTAGATGGGGTCAGATTCCTATGACGGCAAATACGCGCAGAAGAATACAGAAGATCCGTACTTTCTTCAATAAGCTTATCGTTTAAAATACCTTCAGCGATAAGCCTCATTTTCTCAACTGTTGAATCATACACATCCTTGCGACTTGGATCCGACATTCCCTCAACGAAATAATAAAGCATGTAGTCGTATGTCTGTTTCGCGCGGTCGATTTCCTCAATTGCCTTATAATTATTCTCTTCGGAAGCCATTTCTTTTACTGAGGTCATGGCCGCCGGAAGATTCCCGTTTCTTAATAATTCAATAACTCTATAATATTTTTGTTTAAGTTTCTCTAAATTCATAACTAAATCTTAAACCTGTTTAAATAAATATACACACTGCTCTAACAATCTTGGTAAAGTCTTATATCTGTCTGAAAGTCATGACTCATGTTGATACTCCAATCAGATAAAAGACAAAGATACTTTATCGTAAGAATGATTCAAATTCTAATCAATTCTAATTTTAGAGAAATGTATATAAATTTATAACAAAAAATAAGCCAAGTTTTCAAAATCTTCAAACTCATCCATCAACATTTGTGCATTAAGCTAAATTTCGTAATTTTGCATTACAAAAGATAAAGCAACAAATTTTGCATTATAATGAAATTGTTTAATTAAAATATATTATCAGATGGTTATCCAACGCTGGCAATCCGTATTGCTACTAATTGCAGTAATAGTAATGGCTGCTTTTACATTCATGTCATTGGGACAGATCCAACTGCCCGAGTATACACTTAATTTCACTACTCTTGGGTTCTATATCGAGGGGGAGGCTACTAATGGTGCAGCTACAGGGTATGTTGCCAATACATGGCTCTTTTTTATTGTTTCTTTGATGAGTGCAATTATTCCGCTGATCACAATCTTCCTATTTAAGAATCTTTCCTTGCAGAAATCCCTATGTCTCATAGAGGTTTTGTTTTTGATTGCGGTGGCCGCTATTGGAGCAGCCTACGGATATAATACCATTCCGGGAGGTGTCATCAGTTGGTCATCACTGATTGTCGCTCCAGCAATAGCCTTATGTGCTGTTGTGATGGCTTATAGCCGGATATCAGCTGATTGGAGAACACTACGTTCAGCTGATAGAATTCGATAAGATTTTTACTCTAAGCTGAATCTAAGATTAAAAGTATAATAAGATTATAAATGCAATCCGGTCATGAAACAAGACATTTCATGACCGGATATTATTTATTTCAGATATAAATTACTTTATTCGAGAACTACTAACGATCATCTTTTTCCCGCCACAAATATATATTCCGGGGGAAAGCGGACGATTTACAACTAATTTTCCATTAAGATCATATACTGCCGCATCTTCCTTATTGATGGGTTGAATTGTGGCTATTCCGGCATGAGAACTTAATGATATTTCCAAAGAAATAGTGCCATTCCCAAGGAATTGTCTGATATCATTCTCGGTTGCATTCTCTATCTTTCCTAATCTTGTGTACTGCCATGAGTTTACGCCATAAAAAATTACAATGTTATCACCTTGATAAAGCATAATATCTCCCGGCTCGGTAGTAATCAGGGAGTTGGAAGTTGGAAGAGAGTAGGGAAGGGAGCCAACTTTCTCAAAACCGCCATAATCAGTCATTTGAATAGTAACAGGTCCACTTGTCAGCCTCGAAATCAGTTGGCGAGTTGCCTCATTATCCGCAAGAGTTGCCATCATTTGCCTGTCAGCTACCTTGAGAATAATTTTCGCTTGCGAATGCGCCAGAGTTGAGATCATGCTCATTAGAAAGATTATTAGATACTTTCTCATTTCTAAATTTTCTTTAGAATCTTTGCCGGGACTCCGCCAACTATTGTGCCGGCAGGAACATCCCTATTGACAACAGCCCCAGCAGCAATTATGGCTCCTTCTCCTATTGTCACTCCCTGGAGAATTGTCACATTTGCACCGATCCATACCTTATCCTCTATTTTTACTGATGCGGGGATCATATCAGCGCGGTGTTCCGGATCCATAACGTGATTTAATGTGGCTATCACGCAGTTGTGTCCAATAAGAACATCGTTCCCTATCGTTATCCCTCCTTGATCCTGAAATTTACAACCTGAATTTAAAAATACGCGTTTACCAAATTTTATATTTTTTCCACAGTCTGTATAAAACGGAGGGAACAGTCCGAAACTCGGATCAATTTCGGATCCGGTCAATTCTGTCATGAGTGCAATTATCTCTTCATGATTATGATAACTGCTATTTATCTCCATTGTGATTCGTATGGCTTCCTGACTCAGTTCATGCATTTTGACATGAAGGGGACTTCCTCCGGTTACTACTTTCCCGGAGTTCATGCAATTAATAAATTCTGCAGTAGTCATTTGGTTACACTTTATATAATACCTTAAGTTATCTTGACTTTATCACAAAATTAGCGAATACATGGTTCTTAAACTAACCTCAATTGAAGGAAAGATAACCTAAATTACTGATTGTAGAACATCTTAAATAATATTTCAAAGAAATGAAATATTGAAAGAGACAGGAATCGTTAAACGAGATAGAAGGTTATTTCTTGTATATATATCTGAAAGCATCGTTTTGTCGTATGGAGTGAAAGGGAATATTCAGTTCCTCGACAGTTTTCATTATTTCTTCTTCCTTTTTTCTCCTGACAGATGGATGAATGATTACACATTCAGGTGTACATCTTTTAAGTATGTCGGCTACATTACCTCGAAATCCTCCGGATAATATTAAAAAATCAATTTTAGGTTCAATTTTCAATAGTCCCGAGTCATTATCCAAAACCAATATGTTAATATTTCCTATTTTCACTCTTGATGCCTTATATCGCTGCAATCTGATCCGCTCCTCCGTACTTTTTCCCATTACCGAAAGAGAAAGATCCCTATATTCGTTTCTGACAATGAAACTCCCTTCAGAGATATTCGAATCATTAATGCAAATAAATCCTACAGAAATGGCAAGACAAACAAGTCCACATGACAACAGATATCTTACTTTTACAATATTGAAATAACAAGCAATTATAAATATTCCGACAAGCCACATTACAACTGCCGGATATGATATTGAAATATTTATGGCAGGAGAGAGGTGGGAAATACCTCGTATGCCGACAGACATATAGTAAAATCCGTAGTCAAGAATAAGTCCAAACGTATGAAATTCTATTCCAAGGAAGGAAATTAATATATGAATTAAAGCTAAAGCTACATAAAACGGTAATATAGGAAGCAATAAAATATTTACCGGCACAAATATCGTTGGGAGGCTTTTGAAATAATAACCCGACAACACCCATGAACCTGCTGTAGCTATAATAGTAGCGATCACTAAGCCTACAGCTTTATAATAAAATGGAGAGTTCTTATGATCTATGGGATTCAAGATATTACTGAATGCAATCAGAGAAAAAACGCACAGACAGCTCAGTTGAAATCCTACATCCTTAAGAGAAGAGGGAGAAAAGATTAAAATCAAGAGTGCAGCTCCATATAATGCATTGAATTCCCCTCTTTTTCTCTCAAGAATTAAGGCTATAGCATAAAATGTTATCATGCAACAAGCCCTCATCGTACTTGGAGACATTCCTGAAACAAAAGCATAAATCCACAATAATATTGTAGCGATAAAAATCCTTAACTTATATTTCCCATAGAAATTCAAAGGGAATAACAGAAATAGGAAGAAGCCTCCTATTATTGCGGTATGCATCCCGCTAAGAGCCAACACATGTGCAACCCCTGCTGTGGCAAAAGTAGCTCTCAAGTCTGGATCCAGATATTCTCGATCTCCTAAAAGGATGGCAATGATGAAATTTTTTGTGTCTGTATTCAGAGAAAGATTCTCTATACGCATCTCTATTTTAGACCTCATTCTATAGCTGACTCCAAATAAAGATGGCTGTCGGCCTCTCTTTATTATTTTGTTGCCTGGAATAGTCGTTTTATAAAAAATATTACGTCCTTTCAGATAATCTGAATAACCAGTTTGAAAAGTATTAGGAGAATCCTTAATCTCTTCTAATTTTGCTTTTACTATTGCTTTATCATCAATCTCAAGAGGACAATGATCCGATTGAATAAGAATCCTTATATTACTCAAGTCACGATAACTCCTACTATCATCTTTGATCTGATTGCACTCAAAGGTTATAAGATCTCCATTTGTTGAAGCCTTAATATCAGATATCCTTCCTTCTATGAAAATTTCTTGATGAGTAATATTTCGGGGTAGTTCTGTGGGACGATGAAGTAAAGCCGACCCGATACCAATCCCGATAAATCCAAGAAATACCCAGATAATGTGCAGATTCCTATATCTGAATGCTTTGATGGGATCTTGGGTACTCTTATACAATATAAAATACCATATTGAAGCAAATACGAAGATTATCGCACATGCTAACCAGTCAAAACCGATATACCAAACAGATAATATTCCTGTCAATACACCGGCAAGAGGAATAAATAGATTGTTTCTGGAGATCAATCGTTCCATATCTCCCATGACAGATCTGCCTGTCTGTAAAGCATCTCAAGACCGTTCTTTACCTTCGCTCCCTTTTTTTGTGCAAGTTTCATGAATAAAGTTATCTCAGGATTATATATCACATCATAACATAAATGATCACTGGAAAGAAATTGATAGGGGATATCGGGGAATTTATCAATTTCGGGATACATTCCTAAAGGAGTGGTATTTACAATCAATTTATTACTATCAATGATCTCTTTTGTAAGATCCGAATAACCCAATTGATTTTCACATGGTTTGCGAGAAACGACAGTCGGAGTAATTCCCATTTTTTCAAGAGCATAACAGACTGCCTTGGATGCACCTCCACTACCTAAAACAAGAGCTTTATCTCCTAAAATTGGAAGGAACGGTTTCAAAGAGAGGAAGAAACCCTTCCAATCGGTATTATAACCGATCGAATAAGGTTTCTCCTCTTTTTGTGTCCTAAATATCTTTACGCAATTGACCGCACCGATTCTTCTGGCATCCTCATTAATCTCAGATAACAATGGCACTATCCTTTCCTTATAGGGAATCGTAACATTTAGACCTTTTAGATTACGGGTATCCTGAATAATGGTCTTCACCTCACTTAATGAAGAGGCAGGCAACAACCGATACTCTTCATCAATATTTTCATTCCTGAACTTATCCGTAAAGTATTGTCGTGAGAATGAATGGCCTAATGGGTAACCGGTCAAAGCATACATAGCCAGTTAAATTAAACTTATTTAGCTGCTAATCTTAAACACTTACAATATGAGCAGTTATTTTTGAAGGATGGGAAAATCACCAAATAACAACTCTCTCGGATTCCGGACGGAACATCTTATCGCCATCCTTGATACCGAATGCCTCGAAAAATGGTGCTATGTTACGCAATGTCACATTAACACGGTTTCTTCCAAGTGAATGTGAATCCGTCTTTGTGCGAGAAAGTATCTCTTCGTCACGAATATTATCCGCCCATACATTTGCATAGGCAAGATAAAAACGTTGCAGAGGTGAAAGGCCGTCGATCGACTCAGGTTGTTTACCTTCTTGAGAATCCAGATATGCAGTAAGCGCGACTCTCAATCCTCCTTGATCAGCTATATTCTCTCCTAATGTAAAACGGCCATTTGCATGGACTCCGGGAGCAACTTCCACTTCATCAAACTGAGCGACAAGCGCATCTGCTAAAGCTGTGAATTTCTCTGCATCCTCCGGTTTCCACCAGTCAGACATATTTCCATTCTTATCAAACTGACGGCCCGAATCATCAAAACCATGTGTCATTTCATGACCGATAACAACTCCAATGGCTCCATAATTCTGGGCATCATCTGCAGTCAGATCAAAATAGGGGGCTTGAAGAATACCTGCAGGGAAACATATTTCATTTGTAGTAGGATTATAATAGGCATTTACTGTCTGTGGAGTCATATGCCACTCCTCCTTATCAACCGGTTTACCCAACTTATTGTAATTATCCTGCGTATACCATTTCGATGCTTCCCTAACATTCTCAAGATAACTTTTCTCCGGATCAATCTGAATACCCGAATAATCTTTCCATTTATCCGGATAACCTATTTTGACTTTGAAAGTTGCCAGCTTCTCCTGCGCTTTCTCCTTAGTCTCATCCGACATCCAACTTAGGTTATCGATATGTTTTCCTAATGCCTTGCGAAGATTCTCAACCAATTCCTTCATGTAGGTTTTATTTTCTTCGGGGAAATATTTCTTAACATACAATTCTCCGACAGCCTCACCAAACATTGAATTTGGAATTGCCATAACTCTCTTCCATCTTGGTTCCATCTGTTCAATACCCGACATTACATGGTCGAACATCTCAAAGTTAGCCTCCTGGAAATCATCACTAAGAAGATTAGACGATGATGTTACAACGTCAAGGACCATAAGATCCTTCTTCTGTTGATCAGACAAGGCGGGAAGATAATCATTGAGAAATTCCATATATTTCACAGACGACACATTTGCCTTGTCAACATTATTCACACCGAGCGTGGCAAAATATTTATCCCATTCAATATTTGGATAATTCTTTTTTATTTCATCCATGCTCTGCATGTTATAGCGAAGTTGCGGATTACGGCGTTCCTCCCTTGTTTTTTTATTCTTGGCAATTTCAGTTTCGATTGCGATTACATTATCCCATACACGTTGTTGTGAGTCCTTATCATAACCCACAAGTTCCATCATACGCTTAACATATTTTTCATAAGCA
Organism: uncultured Sangeribacter sp.; assembly: GCA_964499025.1. Taxonomy (GTDB): domain Bacteria; phylum Bacteroidota; class Bacteroidia; order Bacteroidales; family Muribaculaceae; genus Lepagella. The sequence goes on along the minus strand of CAZCJC010000040.1, from coordinate 4,025 downwards.
GCCATGATCCGGTCATTGGTTTCGTTTCGCTCCAGATAATAATCCCTGTCACCAAGACCCAGACCCGGTTCTCCTATATGCATGATGTTATAATCCGCATTTTTAGCATCAGCTCCCACACCAGTTCCAAAGAATGTGCCGCCAAGACCATTATGTACCCATGCAAGAGTTTCGATAAACTCCTCAGGCTTCATATTATTAATTTTTTCAATCATCGGTAGGAGAGGAGCCGCACCTTCCTTGTTAAGGCGCACACTATCCATGCCTAATGCGTAGAGATCACTTACTTTTTGAGCATTAGTACCTTTTACTTTAGAATCAGGATCCTGAGAAAGATTGAGTATAAGATCCTTCAACTGCTGACGAGCATTCTCTCGAAGCTGGTCGAAGGTTCCAAACCTTGAATATTCTGCTCCTAAAGGATTATTTGCTTTCCACCCTCCACAAGCATACATATAAAAATTCTCACGTGGATCAACATTCTGATCAAGATTTGCTTTCTCAATGCCATGTTTATGGCCGGGAGAAGCATAGCTTAATAATGGGGCGCCGGCAAGAGCACACCACAAAAGTTTTCTAACGTTCATATCGATTGTTTTATCTATCATTTTACGAAAATTTTTCCTTTAATTCATCAAGCTCAATCTGAGCAAGTTCCCAATGTGACATAGCATTCTCCAGATCCTTGGTTGAAGCCGAATATGCCGACAAAACATCTTGCGAAGTATCACCTCCGGCTATTTTCCCTTCGAGCATCTTCTGAATCTCTTCGAGCTCCGAAATTTTCTTCTCGGCAAGCTCAACATTCTTCTCTGCCTTTGACAGCATTCTGGCCCGTTCTTTCTGCTCTGCATAACTCAAGTGGCGCGATGGAACCGCTTTCTCTTCTCCTGCTTCACTATTCCTGTTTAACTCACCTTTATCATCTTTAACAGCGACAGCTGGGGAAGATTTAGAAAGTTCAAGGTCGGATAATTTTTCAATATTCTTTTTCCTCAGGAAATCGTAAATTCCACCGAGGTTCTCGATTACTTTCCCTCCTCCGAACTCATACACCTTGTCAACCAATCCGTCAAGAAAATATCGGTCGTGACTGACTACTATTACAGTGCCGTCGAAATCCTTTATAGCCTCTTTAAGAATATCCTTGGTTTTCATGTCCAAGTGATTGGTCGGCTCGTCAAGAATTAAGAAATTTACGGGTTCGAGAAGAAGTTTGATCATGGCGAGGCGTGTCTTTTCTCCTCCGGAAAGCACTTTTACCTTTTTATCCGCATCCTCGCCTCCAAACATGAAGGCCCCGAGGATATCTCGTATCTTGGTACGAATATCTCCTACTGCAACATTATCAATTGTCTCAAAAACAGAGAGATTCTCATCCAATAACTGGGCTTGATTCTGAGCAAAATAACCAATCTTGACGTTATGTCCGATTTTAAGAGAACCTGTAAAGGGGATTTCTCCCATTATGCATTTTACAAGTGTCGATTTGCCTTCTCCGTTCTTTCCAACAAACGCAACTTTTTCTCCTCTTCTGATCGTAAACTCCGCATGATCGAAAACCTGATGGTCGCCATAAGCCTTACCTACGTTCTCTACTATAAGAGGAAAATCTCCAGAACGGAAAGCAGGCGGGAATTTTAATCTCAATCGGGAAGTGTCTACTTCATCAACTTCTATGGGAACTATTTTTTCAAGCTGTTTTATACGGCTTTGAACCTGCACAGCCTTAGTTGCCTTATAACGAAATCTTTCAATAAAATCCTCTATATCAGCAATCTGTTTCTGTTGATTCTCATAAGCTCGAAGTTGCTGTTCAACTCGCTCCTTGCGTAATTCCGTAAACTTGGTGTAACTCACTTTATAATCATAGGCTTTCCCACATGATATCTCAATTGTACGTTTGGTAACATTATCCAGAAAGGCCCTGTCATGACTCACCAGCACAACAGCTTTTGCCTTTGTCTGCATAAACTGCTCCAACCATTGAATTGACTCGATATCCAGATGATTAGTTGGCTCGTCGAGAAGCAGCACGTCAGGACGTTTCAGAAGGATTTTAGCCAACTCGATTCTCATTCTCCAACCTCCTGAGAATTCAGATGTAGGCCTATTGAAATCATTTTTTGAAAATCCGAGTCCTGTCAAAGTTCTCTCAATCTCTCCATCAATATTATCCGCATCCTCTATTGCAACTCTTTCATTGAGGAATTCCAATCGAAGCAAGAGAGCAGAATATTCATCCGATTCATAATCGGTTCTCTCCGCAAGCTCGTGATTTATTCTATTAATCTCCTGCCGAAGGTCGAACAGATCATTAAATGCTTTTTTTGTTTCATCAAGAAGGGTAGTGGAATCAGCCAGTTTCATTTGCTGAGGAAGATATCCCACAGTAACTTCATTAGGCTTAGACACATTCCCGGAAGTGGGAGATTGAAGACCGGCTAATATTTTAAGAAGTGTAGATTTTCCTGCACCATTCTTTCCGACAAGAGCTATCTTATCAGTTTTATTGATTACAAAACTTATATCTTTGAATAATGGACGAGCAGAAAATTCTACGCCTAAATTATTAATGGAAATCATTTCTAACCGTAAGATGGTAATTCAGAACAAATTTAACGAAAAAAAAGCAGATGAGAAAATCATCTGCTTTTTAGTGAATAATTTGCGGGAGATTTACATCATGCCGCCCATGCAGTGAGGCTTTGCGGTCATTATCAATCATTTACGATAAAATCTCTGAAAAACGGACAACAAAAGAGCCATACTATGCGCCTCCAGAATCTAATATGAGCCGTAGTTGCGCTTCATCTTCAAGCACCTCATCTATCCGTAAAGGATGGAAATTTTTGCAGTGGAGAACGCCCAGCTTCTCTGCTTCTGAATAGACGGTGGAGAAAATCTTTGCTCTCTCATATTCGGAGGTCGGCATTGAAGTCGGGATGAAATTGAGAAGTCTGCATCCCCATCCCTTGCAAGTCGAGAAGGATTTGCAGTAGTCAGACCCGGTGCAACGTGAGCAGCACTCTTGAACCTCCATATTCCACATATATATTATATGGTAGGTTCTGGAAGTTTTGCTTGTGTTGAAGCAATCCGTTTTTCCAATTCGAGCAAGTGCCGTTCTCGGTCATTTAGTTCTCGCTCCCTTATCTCTAATCGGAGTGTCCGTTGATCAAGCTGTTCAGACCTTGCAGTTAGTCTTTCCATCATGTCAATCAACTGTCGGGACATCGTGATTATTTCTGAGACATCAGACTGAGCCGCAAGTTTGCCTGCCTCTCCCTTTAATGGCTCACCTTTGCCGGTGTAAAGGAAGGTAGCATTGACCTGCGGGAATTTGCTGACAATCAAATTTACCATTCCCGGATTGAATTTTTTAGTACGACCACTTCCCAAGTCGTAGATTCGCTGATAATTTATGCCAAGAGCCGTAGCAAGCTCGCCCGGCCCAAGATGCAGTGCTTTGAGCAGTGTATCGCGTATTGCTTTTGCGTCGATGTTGTTTTCGACCTTTTCTGAATCATTCATGTCATTACTTGTTTTAAGAAGAACAATCGAGAAACGAGTAATCTGGACGCCAAATGTTAATAAATCATAAAATCATTCATAAATGATAAGGTTTGCTTTGTCAAACCAACATTAATGATTAACTTTACACTCGGATAACATACAACATCCAATAACAAAGATAAGCATTTATCCGCTTATATGCAAATAAAGACAAAAGACCTAAGAAGAATGGAAAAGCAAAACATCGCCACCGCTAAGGAGACTGACTACCGTCCTCCGCGAAAGCCTACGCTTCCGGAGTTCGGTCCCGGAGTAGAGGTAGCAGACCTTCTGCCTATCGCTCCTACATTGAAGGCATTGAAAATCGGGGAGACAGCAGTGTTCCCGATTGAGCAACTGACCTCAATCCAAGCTACGAAGCACCGCCTTTGCCGAATGTATTCAAGACAAGGGTGGAACGCAGAAGTAGTCGTTAAAGATGCAGAATTTCAGGTAATTGTTACTCGTAT
>CAZCJC010000039.1:0-27665 GCA_964499025.1 uncultured Sangeribacter sp. | reverse complement strand
TGAGTAGCAGCGAAAGTAGCTACGATAGAGAAACCGATTTCGTCGATAGCGTAGGAGAGGTTGTCGATCTTGTTAGTGAAGAAGTTGTAAGAGATTACAGCGAAAGCACCGGTTGCGATACCGAATGCGGTGTTCACAAGAGCCTCGGAGATACCGGTAGAGAGCTCAGTTGAGTCAGGAGAACCGGAAGAAGCAAGAGCCTGGAATGATTTGATCATACCCATAACGGTTCCGAGAAGTCCGACGAGTGTACCGAGAGTGGTAAGAGTTGCGATGATGGGGAGGTTCTGAGAAAGACCGGGCATCTCAAGAGCTGTAGCCTCTTCAACCTCATTGCGGAGGGTAGTGAGCTTCTGCTCTTTGCTGAGAGTGTCGTTCTGATCCATCTCTTTATATTTAACGAGAGTGTTGTAAACTACAGAAGCAACAGAACCTTTCTGGGCTTTGCAACGCTGCATAGCTGCATCGATCTTGTTAGCTGCGAGATCAGCCTTGATGTCAGCAACGAATTTAGTAGTGTTGCCTTTGCCGGAAGCTGAGCTGATAGCGATCCAACGCTCGATTGAGAGCACGATAACTGTGAGAAGAAGAGTCATCAGGATAGGCACGATGAAACCACCCTTGTAAACTGTACCAGCGAGGTTAAGGGGGTGACCGTCAGTTGTGCCGCCTTCGAAGTTACCGGAGTAACCCATACCGAAAAGGAAGATACAAACTGCTGCAGCTGCACATGCGAGAATTACAATAAACGCATTGCGGATACCGCGGATGTTGCTGATTTTTTCCTCTTTTTTAACTTTTGCAGAAACAGTTGCTGCTGCCGGCTTGGGCGCCATAGGTTTCTGAGATTCCATAATCGTTCTAAATTTTAATTGTTTGTGTTAATTGATTAAGTTATTTCTTATTTATTGTTTCATTCAGGATTAAAAGCTCGTAGCAGATAGGAGAGGATCTGATTAAAATGATGTCAGGAAATCGTTGCGAGCTTTCATGTCTTTTTTATAAGGTCAGTTACGGTGTGTGTGTCACGGGCGCATCTGCACCGGTGATTCTCGACAATGCAAAATTACAATATATTTTGATAAAATCAATATGTGAGAGTAAAAATTTAATAACAAAAGAACGTTTCTTTGCTTTTATTTAGTAAATCTGATTCAAAAATCTGTTTTGAAACATATTTTTGTTATTTAGTTTTGATATGTTATAGAAAGGTAAGTGGTTTCACAATAGTCTCAATTTACTGAATCTCCTTTTGTCCTTATGCCTGTTTTTTATGGATTGCGGTTACTTATTGGATTTGTGATGAAACGATCAGGTAATCGTACCAGTGCATTTGCTTGAAACAAAAAGACGGTGTGTCATAATAGGCCATCTGCTGAGTTGCTATCGGAATGAGGCTTCGGTCAAATACTTCAGTATGCTCCCTCTGCCTCATCCTCATCGCGTTGCTTCTGGCACATTCTGACGCACCTTAAGGGGCTGTGTCAAAATGTTAATTTTGACACAGCCCCTTATAATATTTATTTCAAATCGACTGGTGATTATTCTCCTTTGATTGCCGCTACTCCGGGGAGTGTCTTACCCTCGATTGCCTCGAGGAGAGCTCCACCACCGGTAGAAACATATGATACGCTGTCGGCCAATCCAAATTTGTTTACACAAGCCACTGAATCACCTCCACCAACGAGAGAGAATGCACCATTAGCAGTAGCTTCTACGATTGCATCAGCGATGGCGCGTGAGCCTTTTGTGAAGTTGTCAAACTCGAAAACTCCGGCAGGTCCGTTCCATAGGATTGTCTTTGCAGGAACGATAGCTTCGCGGAAAGCGATGATTGAGTCAGGACCAGCATCCATTCCTTCCCAGCCTTCCGGAATGTCCATTACAGAACAAACCTGAGTGTTGGCATCGTTGCTGAAGTTGTCGGCAGCAAGACAGTCGGTGGCAAGAACAAGGTTTACACCTTTCTCCTCGGCTTTCTTCATTATGTCAAGTGCGAGGTCAAGTTTGTCGTTCTCACAAAGGGAGTTGCCGATCTTTCCACCGCGAGCCTTAGCAAAAGTGAAGGTCATACCTCCACAAAGGATGAGGTTGTCAACCTTATCCATAAGGTTCTCAATAATACCGATTTTGGTAGAAACCTTAGAACCTCCCATGATTGCGGTGAAAGGACGTTTGATATCCTTAAGGATGTTGTCAACTGCTTTGACTTCTTTCTCCATAAGGAATCCGAGCATTTTATCCTGCTCATCGAAATAGTCGGCTATCACTGCAGTTGATGCATGACGGCGGTGAGCTGTGCCGAAAGCATCGTTAACATAGACGTCAGCATAACTTGCGAGAGTCTTTGCAAAATCTTTCTGACTCTCTTTCATAGCTTTCTTTGCGTCATTGTATGCGGGATCCTCTTTATCGATGCCTACAGGCTTACCCTCCTCTTCGGGATAGAAGCGCAGGTTTTCAAGAAGAAGAACTTCTCCGGGTTTAAGATCTTTTGCTGCTTCCTGAGCCTTAGCGCAATCAGGAGCAAATTTCACCTCGCAACCAAGTGCTTTGGCCACTGCCTCACGGATCTGAGCAAGGCTAAGTTTGGGGTTAACTTTACCTTTGGGCTTACCCATATGAGACATGAGAATGAGGCTGCCGCCATCTGCAAGGATTTTTTTGAGGGTGGGGAGAGCACCGCGAATACGGGTGTCGTCGGTGATGTTCCCATTCTCGTCAAGAGGAACGTTGAAATCAACTCTGACGATAGCTTTTTTGTCTTTGAAATTGAAATCTTCGATTTTAGCCATTTCTATATATTAAATTGGGTTAAATATATTTTAGTCAGTTTGTATAATCATCATTGTAAGTTTAACTCATATGCTAAGTTTCTATTGTTTTGACTTATTCCGTTGTTTCTTGATCTAATATGCATAGCCAGCTACGCTTTTTCATGAAACAAATGTTTTTCAAAATCCTACCAAAACATTAGCTGTGTTTTCGAACTTACAAATGAAGTTGTCTAAACTCATTACGAAAGTCAAAATTGTCTTCAAAAAATCTTTTATTAATCTTTCCGGATCTTTTGGGCTGCTTTTTCCCTTGTCATCGGTGCCAACCGAGAGGTTGCCACCTCTTCAAATTAAAAAATCATCTCCAAAATATATCGAAAATGTTAATAAAAAATTAGTTTAGACGACTTCAATTGATATTTAATCGGGTTGATTATTGGTTTAAACCCGATGGCTCTTCATCAATCGGTCTCGTGCAAAATTAATAAAAATTCTTCAAGATATAAGTAGAACAGAGCTATTTTATTAAATTTGCGTGAATCTTTCCTTGATCTGATGCATTAACACCCAATTCAGGTTAGAAGTTGATGAGAATATGAATGATATTGAGATACTTTCACATCTTTTCAGAAAATATAAAAGTGAGGATCCTGTTGCCATAACAGTCTTACAAGGTGGAGGATCCGGACGACGTTATTACCGATTGGTTTCTGAAGCTTCCGGGAGTGAAGCAGGCTGGAGTTGTATTGGAGTTACAGGTGCATCTAAATGCGATTTCAAAAGTTTTGTTGCGTTATCCGGTGTGTTCAGGGAGAATGCTGTCAATGTTCCTGAAGTATTTATATCTTCCGAAAAATATGGGAGCTATCTTCAGGAGGATCTGGGGTCAATGTCGTTGTTCGACCTCATATCCCGGGAGGGTGAATCCGCGCGTGTTACTCAGCTCATGGAGGAGTCTGTAAGGAACCTTGCAAAACTTCAGGAAATTCCGGAAAAGGAGTGGGAGGGGTATGTGGAGTATCCCCCTTTCAGTTGTCGTCAGATAAAATGGGATCTTAATTATTTTAAATATGAATACCTCTTGCCATCCGGCCGTGATTTTAATGAGGATCTGCTTGAGGATGATTTCATGTCGCTGACTTCCGAGCTTTGGTCTATATCGGAAGGATTGTCCGGGTTCATGTATCGTGATTGCCAGAGCAGGAATGTAATGATATGTGATGATGCGCCATGGTGGATTGATTTTCAGGGAGGGAGAAGAGGCCCCGGGGTATATGATCTCGTTTCTTTGTTATGGCAGGCCAAAGCATCTTTTACAGAGGGATTCAGAATGAGTATGATCGGCCACTATCAGAACGAAAAATTGAAAACCTCATCCTTGTCAATATATTCAGATCAGAAGGTTTTTTTAAGCATCGTACTGAGATTTGCATTTTTCCGCACGCTACAGGTATTGGGAGCTTATGGGCTCAGGGGACTGGTAGAGAGGAAAGCGCATTTTTTAGAGAGTATTCCATATGCTCTGAAGAATCTGAAGAATCTTTTGGAGGCGGGAGTGGCAGATCAATATCCGGAATTGAAATGCGTATGTGAAGGGATTTGTCAGGATAAGAGATTTGTGCGTGAAGAATCTCATGGGCTTAAGATAGAGGTATTCAGCTTTTCTTACAAAAAAGGTTATCCTGCTGATTTTTCTGGAAACGGAGGTGGGTTTATGTTTGATTGCAGGGGAATGCATAATCCGGGGAGGTACAAGGAGTATAAATGTTTGACAGGTCGTGATAAACCTGTGATAGATTTTCTGGAATCAAAAGGAGAGGTCCAAAAGTTTGTAGAGGTAGCCTTCTCTATGATAGAGGATTCAGTAAAAACTTACATCCGTCGTGGTTTCACAAATCTCCAGATAGGGTTCGGATGCACGGGTGGCCAGCATCGGTCAGTTTATTGTGCTGAAAGGATGGCAAGACTGCTTCGGGAGCGATTTCCTGAGGTGACAGTAAATTTGGAGCATAGAGAGCATCCCACATCTTAAGCTAATCCGTCATTAAGTATTGAATCACATCACTCATTAATTACACATCACTCATTAATTATTGGAATATGAAAGCAATGATTCTTGCAGCCGGACTTGGCACACGCCTGCGTCCCTGGACTTTATCGCATCCTAAAGCGCTTGTGCCTGTGGATGGTGTGCCAATGCTTGAACGTGTAATTATGAGACTAAAGGATGGTGGAGTAACTGATATTGTTGTAAATGTCCATCATTTTGCAGATCAGATAAAGGAGTTTCTTGCGGTCCGCGATTATGGGGTAAATATTTTTGTGAGTGATGAAAGCGGTCGTCTTCTTGACACAGGAGGCGGAATAGCTTTGGGGTATGAGAGGCTACGCTCGATAGAGGGGGACAATACACTAATTTATAATGTGGATATTCTCAGCAATGTGAATATATCCCACCTTTTTTGCCAAAGTGAGTCTGCCAACAGTGATATAATGCTTGTTACAAGTGATAGAGATTCTTCGAGGAAATTGATTTTTGATAACGATGATTATCTTAGGGGATGGCATAATATTATATCCGGTGAGTTCAGGCCATCAGAGATTGAGGAAGAGTTCAGGCTCCATTTTTCGGGAGAACTATACGAGGCGGCGTTCAGCGGGATATATGTGATGAATGACAGGGCGATGCAACGATTATATTCTCGCTGGAAAGAGGGGGAGGAATCACCCTTTCCCATCATGGATTTCTTTTTGGACTTTAAGAATGGCTTGAAGATAAAAGGGTATAGCCCCGAGCATCTGGAGTTGCTGGATATAGGAAAGCCCGCTGCACTTGAGCGGGCCTCTGAATTCATTGTTAATAATTTATAACCTTTGTGACTCTGAAGGGAGTCAGATTAATACATCCTGTCACTGAAAATTATGATGATGGATGAAATCCTGATGCTTATTTGCATTGAACTGGAATACACATCCTGCAATCAGAAATGCCACAGCTATTCCTCCTACCCTCCATGTTACTGCAACTCCTGTAGTGAAGCATGATATTATCAATAATATCGCGCCGATTGCATATGAGATAATTGATAATGCTTTCATAATTCCATAAGTTTGTTTCTATTCTTTAAACAAACAGAATGAAAAAAGGATGAGACCGTTTATAAAAATTGATGTTAATTAATAAAAAATCGAGGGGACGGTTTTAAGCATATCAATTTGTGCATAAACTTTACAATTCCGCTTCTTTGAGTTTTTCAGCGTTTTCCGCCACTATAAGACTATCTATGCAACCTTGGATGTCCCCATCCATGAAAGCGCCCAGATTGTAGATAGTATAATTGATACGGTGGTCAGTGATTCTCCCCTGAGGGTAATTGTAGGTTCTGATTTTTGCCGATCTGTCGCCTGTGCTGACCATGGTTTTTCGTCTGGAAGCAATGTCATCAAGATATTTCTGGTGCTCTTTGTCATAGATAAATGTGCGAAGACGGGCAAGGGCACGTTCTTTGTTCTTAGGTTGATCTCGGGTTTCGGTACATTCGATCAGAATCTCCTCGACCATTCCGGTATTAGGATTTTTCCAGTTGTAACGTAGTCTTACGCCGGATTCCACTTTATTCACATTCTGCCCCCCGGCGCCTCCCGACCTGAATGTATCCCATTTAATTTCCCCCTCATGGATTTCCACGTCGAATTCCTGAGCTTCAGGGAGAACTGCCACAGTAGCGGCAGAAGTGTGGACACGACCTTGTGTCTCTGTTGCAGGCACTCGCTGCACACGATGAACTCCGCTCTCATATTTCATAGTGCCATAAACATCATTTCCGGTAAGGGAGAAGACAATCTCCTTGTATCCCCCGGCTGCCCCTTCAGACACGGATGAAACAGCAAGTTGCCAACCTTTTGTTTCGGCATATTTCTGATACATCCTGAAGAGGTCCCCGGCGAAAAGTGCGGCTTCATCCCCACCGGTTCCACCCCTTATTTCGACTACGGCATTTTTAGCATCGTCCGGATCGGCAGGAATCAGAAGTAGCTTTATTTCCTCTTCGAGACGAGGGATTGCGGAGGTAGCTTCATCGAGCTCCTCACGGGCGAGGGCTTTCATTTCCTCATCCTCCTCGTTGGCAAGAATATCCTTTGATTCTGAAATTGCCGCGAGCATGCGGCTGTATTCGTTCTTTGTCTTTATAATTTTTTCAAGATCATGATACTCTTTTGAAAGGCGGACATATCTTTTTTGATCGGCAAGCACTGCCGGGTCCGTTATAAGGGTAGAGACCTCTTCGAATCTTGCATCGAGGCCTTCGAGTCGGTCGAGAAGTGTAATTTCAGCCATATAATCAGGTTTAACAAAGAAGATGGGTTTACAAAATTACAAAAAAAAGCGAAAAAACTTTGCGGATTGTATAAATAGGGTTAACTTTGCAGACGAATTCGGAAAATCCGATTCAGAAATTAATAATCTCAAAATAAACCGGCAAGTTTATGGCAACAAAAATCAGATTGCAGCGTCATGGCCGTAAAGGCTACGCTTTTTATCCAATTGTAGTCGCCGATAGCAGGGCACCACGTGATGGTAGATTTATTGAGAGGATAGGTTCATATAATCCGAACACTAATCCTGCTACAATAAGTTTAGACTTCGACCGTGCTTTGTATTGGGTAGAGGTTGGTGCACAGCCCACCGACACAGTTCGTTCTATACTCTCCAAAGAGGGCGTGATGCTGATGAAGCATCTCAAGGGCGGTGTAAAGAAAGGTGCATTCACAGAAGAGGAGGCACAGCGCCGTTTTGACCTTTGGAAAGCAGAGCGTGCTAAAGTTGCAGATGCAGCTAAGGCTAAGAGCGCAGCGAAAGCTGCAGAGGAGGCTAAGGCTCGTTTTGATGCTGAGGCAGAGAAAAACCGAATCAAAGGTGAGTCTGTAGCTAAGAAGAAAGCAGAGAAACTCGCAGCTGAGGAAGCAGCCGCTAAGGCAGCTCTCGAGGCAGAGACAGCAGAGACAGCAGCTGAAGAGGCTGCTGAGTAATAGCGTCCTGCTAAAAATAAATGGTCCGCAAATTTATTTGCGGACCATTTATTTTTTCAATTGAATTAAATCTCTTTTTGTTAAGAGACCTGACCTGGATTTTTCTATTAAATATCCAGAAGGTCAATATCTCGAATATATTTCCACTCCTTTTTGCTTGGCTTTGCGGATATCTTCCGGATTGGATGGGTTGACTCCATATTTTGAAAGAGGAGGGATCACAACCTTGGTCCCTGGTTTGATTCGGTCGGGATGACCAAGAATCTTCTTGTTTTCCTCATAAATGTAGGGCCATAGGTTATAATTACCGTAATGTTCTTTGGCCATGGTGGTAAGATATCTTGTCTTCGAAATTGTATCATACACAGGTTTTGAGTCAGATGGAGCTGTGGGTACTTCAGCTTCTTGAGGGAGTTCCTTTTCCGATATTGTTGATTCGAGGCTTCCTGTTTCATTAACTATTGTATCCTGGCCCGATGCCTCATTTTGTTTTAAAACTTCATTAACCTTAGCCTTTGGAATGGTATCGGTAATTACGGAAGACGCAGGAACAGTAGCAATATGAGACCTATTCAAAATATTCGGTAGAAAGAAATATAGCGCGGCTCCAATCAACCCCATCAGGAGCATCCCACATAGCAAACCTAAGACAAACCTGTGATTATGTTTACTGGGGATTTCCGTACATGTCACTTCATCTGCCCCCAATTCACTGTCGGCACTTGATCTATCCTCTGGATAGTCTCCTTCGGTTGAGTTCGATACTTCATCAGTATCAGATTCTTCATTAACATTCACACCAATATTTGCCTCCTGGCCCTCCGGAGTTTTATCAGAAACGGGGATGTCATCAGGCACCTCTTGATCGTCTTGTGTATTTTGATCTTTATCTGATATTTGATATTCAGTTAAGTGGTCGGTTTTGATTTCTTCGGGGAGTTCAGTACGCTCTTCCTTAGTTTCAGATGAGATATCTTCATTGGGATACTCCTCTTCAGATAGATGAGGCGCGTCACCGGTGATATTATTGTTGTCGGAGTCGGGCGCAATATTATTTTTGCGCATAGATTCAGTTGTTTCATCTTCATCCTCAAGGTCAACTGCATCGTCAGGAATTTCTACTGACTCAAATATAGCAAACGGTTCGTTTATTTCTTCTGCAATTTCCTTTGAGGGGACAAATACAATCTTTCTATGGCCGGGAATCTCAATTGGTTGCCCGGTATTGACATCCACACTTTTTCGGGGTTCAACATCTATTATCTTGAATGCCCCCAATCCTTTGATCCTGACGTTTTCCCCTTCGGAAACTGTCTCCACAATAACGTTAAAGAATTCCCGAAGAAAATCTTCACATTGTTTCTTAGATACGCCTGAATGGTTGGATAATAGCGTTACAAGAGTGGGCAGTGTTATCTTTTCGTTCATTGCAATAAAATGGGCAGGGTGGTTAGATGTTGGATTCCGAGCGAAGGCGTTGTTTTAACAGCAAAGAGGGTTTGAAAACCACAGATAGTTTAGGTGGAATCAAAAGACGTTTTCCCGTGGAGGGGTGGATGGCCACTCTTTCCGAGCGCAATTTTGTCTCGAAGTTTCCAACGGATGGAATGGCTACCGTGTCCCCGTTCTTTAGAGTCAGGGAAATTACTGCGCATAAAGAGTCAGAAAGATTTGCAATATCTTCCCGGTTTTTTCCAAGTCGGGCTGCGACAATTTCTGTCAATTTCTTATTGTCCATATGCAAAAGTAATAAAATTTATCGGCACAGGTGAAATTTTTTATAAATTTGCACGTCAAATAACATAAAGGGAAAATTCCTGAATAAAATTAATATATTTATTGATATGAAAAAAAGAATTACAGCTGTTTTGTCATTAGTGTTATTGATCTGTGGATCAGTCTCCTCTCAGATTTTCTATAAAATTGAGGGTAACGGTCTGACCTCACCCTCCTATCTTTTTGGTACGCATCATCTTGCACCCCTTTCCATCATAGACTCCATCCCGGGATGTAGGGATGCATTCAAGGAGGTTTCTCAGGTGGTTGGAGAAATTGATATGACGGCTGACCAGATGGCGCTTGCCATGAAGATGCAGCCATATATGATGGCTCCACAGGATAGTACACTTACTAAGGTTATTGATCCTGCTGACTTTGCGCGTATCAATGAGGAATTCAAGAAATGGGCTCCCATGCCCGGGATGGATCTGTCGATGCTTGATATGATGAAACCAATGGTTGTCACTTCTATGGTGTCGGTGGAAATGGTAAAGAAACAGCTTCCGGGCTTCAATCCTCAGGAACAGCTTGATACCTATTTCCAATTTGAGGGTAAGAACCAGGGAAAGACTATCAAAGGTCTTGAGACCCCTGAGTTTCAAGCTGAACTCCTTTATGGATTTGAACCCATTTCCTCACAGGCAAAAGCATTGATTGAGCTTCTTGATGATCCGGCAAAGAATGAGGAAAAATCAAAGGAATTGAATAAAGCTTATCTATCCCAGAATATTGAAGATCTTTATAAACTCATGAAAGATGAGGATGAAGAGGAATCCGCTTTTATGCAAGCTTTGGTGAATAAGCGAAATGCCAACTGGATTAAAATGTTGCCCGGTATAATGAATGACAAACCATCTTTTATAGCTGTCGGGGCTCTTCATCTTCCGGGAGAGGAGGGTGTGATTGAGGGCTTGCGTAAGGCAGGCTATACCGTAACTCCGATAAAAAAATAAAAAGAGCCGGGAAGTGGAATTGGTATAATACTTGTATATTAATATTATTATATTTAATAATTCCCTTTTTATTTATTCATTATTAATCCCATATTGAATTTTTAAGAAAAAATTCTTTGAAATTCGATATGGGATTAGTAATTTTAATGCGAAATGTGAAATTAATCGCGTTTATCTGTGAATACTTCTGAGGCAGATTTCCAACATGGTCGGAACATAGTGTAAAAATAATTCTTATTTCTAATATATATGGAACTACCTTTTGCTGAATCGTGGAAAATTAAGATGGTCGAGCCAATCCGAAAAAGTACGCGCGAGGAGCGCGAGAAATGGCTCAAGGAAGCTTTCTATAATGTTTTTCAATTAAAGTCTGATCAAGTTTATATTGATTGTATCACTGATTCCGGAACAGGAGCTATGAGTGACCGTCAGTGGGCCGCTTTAATGACAGGAGATGAATCATATGCGGGTGCACGGTCATTCTACGAATTGAAAGACACCATCAACCGTATCACAGGTTTTGACTACGTTATCCCTACTCATCAGGGTAGAGCAGCAGAGAATGTGCTGTTTTCAGCACTTGTGAAACCCGGAGACATTGTGCCCGGCAACTCTCATTTCGATACCACCAAAGGTCATATTGAAAGCCGTAAGGCATTCGCTGTGGATTGCACTGTAGATGAGGCAAAGGATACACAGCTCGAGGCTCCGTTCAAGGGAAATGTAGATATTGCGAAACTCGAGGCTGTATTAGCCAAGGACGCGGATAAGATTCCGTTCATTATAGTGACCATCACCAATAATACAGCGGGAGGTCAACCCGTATCCATGAAGAATCTCAGGGAGGTCAAAGAATTAGCCGACAGATATGGTAAGCGTGTGATACTTGACTCAGCCCGTTTCGCTGAAAATGCCTATTTTATCAAAACAAGAGAGGAGGGATATGCAGATGCCTCCATCAAGGAGATAAGCCGGGAAATGTTCAGCTATGCCGATGCAATGACAATGTCGGCCAAAAAGGATGGCTTGGTGAATATGGGTGGCTTTATCGCTACTCGTCATGAGGATTGGTTTGAAGCTGCCAAAATATTCTGTATCCCATTTGAAGGTTATCTCACCTATGGCGGTATGAACGGAAGAGATATGGCTGCTCTGGCCGTAGGCTTGGATGAGAATACAGAATATGACATGTTGAAAACAAGAATTCATCAGATAGAGTATCTTGCTTCAAAGTTGGATGAATATGGAATTCCATATCAACGTCCGGCAGGTGGGCATGCAATCTTTGTGGATGCATCTTTGATACTTACAAAAGTTCCTAAAGAGGAGTTTCCTGCTCAGACCCTCACCGTAGAGTTGTATAAGGAAGCCGGTATTCGCGGATGCGAAATAGGTTATATCCTCGCTGACCGGGATCCGGTTACCCGCGAGAATCGTTTCGGGGGGCTTGATTTCGTACGTCTTGCTATTCCACGCCGTACATATACCGACAATCATATGAATGTCATCGCGGCTGCCCTTAAGAATGTTTATGATCGTAGAAATGAAATAACCCGCGGCCTAAAGATAGTTTGGGAAGCTGAGCTGATGCGTCATTTCACTGTAAGACTTGAACCTCTGGGATAAAGACTTTCTGAAGAGAAATACAAAAATGTGCCGGGCACCGCAGTCGCTGCGATGCCCGGCTTCGTATATAATTGCTATCAGCGTTAAGATGCGGAAGTTGGTGAGGAGTCTGATTGCCCGGCCGGAGCCTGGACAGGAGTTGTGGTACCAGGGACAGGCCCACAATACAATCCGGCACCCGGATATAGGCCTTGTGGTGGCACCGCAGGGTTAGATGGGCTTCCGGTGCCCGTAAAGAACGGATAGGGCATTCCATAGAGAGGTTGGGGATCCTTTCCGGGACTGAGATATCCCTCAAGCACGGTATCCCTTCCTGTCGGATACTCAAATGAATATAGCTTGAAGCGGTATAGCATAACGGCTACATGCTCGAAAATAGTAGCCTGAATTGCCTCGTAAGGGAACCATGCTGAGGTAGATGTGAAGCAATATAACTGCAATGGTATGCCTGTTGAACCCTGAGCGAGGGTTGTCACAAAACAATCGTCAGAGTGGCTCACATGGGGATTATTGTCAAGATAAAGCTTGAGATATGCACGGAACACTCCGAGATTGGATTCAATTGATCCGTCTACAAGGCCTTCTGGATTATTTACATTCTCCACTTTCCCTTCATTGCGTTGCTGGATCTTCTTTTCAATCCAATCTTTCAATAGCGGTATTTTTGCAAATTCCTGTAGCATTGCATCATCAGTTGGCATCACACTGTCTGCGTCTATAAGGTAGGCCCTCTGAATCCGACGTGTTTTGCTCAATTGCATATTCCGGTAATTCTTAAAACCGTTACTTACAAGGCTGTAGGGTGGGATTGTTGAGATTGTTTTATCCCAGTTCTCAATCTTTATTGCTGTCAAGCCCACTTCTACCACTGTGCCGTTCGCATCGGAGCCATTAGGGGCTATCCAGTCGCCTACGTGCAATGAATCATCCTCTGCGAGTTGCACTCCAGCCACCACACCTAATATATTATCCTTGAATACGAGCATCAAAACTGCGGAGAATGCTCCCAGTCCGGCCAGCAAAGACCCCGGCGATTTATCAAGAAGAATGGCTGCAATTACTATCACACATATAATCCATATGATAAGTTTAATTAGTTGCACCACGCCTTTGAGTGGAAGCTTCTTCTTGTTTTCCCTCGCGTCAAGATGCTGCCAGATAACATCGGCAAGAGTACTGAAAGCCACCGCCAGAATGACCATTATATAGATCCAAGATATTCTTGAGAACCAGGATGCCAGCGACTGGCGGCCGCTAAGTGTAAACTGAATAAGGATAATAAATACTAATGCCGGAATAATCCTACAAGTTTTAGTGAAGAATTTTCGTTGAACCAGATAGCCGTATAAATCAGATTTAACATGCGGGCTTATCCTGTTGAGAACCTGCACAAGAATCCATTTAACAAGGTTGCCTATTCCGATCGCTATTAAGAATACAAGAATTGAGTAAATCCATATGAAAAGACTGTGGTCGTTCTGCAGACCTATAAGGCCCAAAATCCATTCAACCGTATCCATGAGGATTCTGGCAATGAAATATGAGCTCTGTTCGGTTGTATCGGAAAGGTGAATTCCCGGAACAGCTGCCGAAACGGATTTGGCAGCTTCCGCAAGAACGCTGAAAGATAGTGGTAGCATAAGCTGTAGGATATGAAAATGTCAGAATAGTTTAGCGGTATAATAATAGTACAATATTTTAAGGTAAATAGTTCAGGACTATCGGATATTATGTTGTGCCGGTCAATGAATCCAAAGTGGGAGATATCTTTTGGATGTGATCTAAACTCAACTCAGGAACTGTTTAGTTCGAGAACGTAATAGTGATGAGTGTATGGGATTTAAAGTTGCGTTAACAAAAATTAACAATGAAATTTTCTCTTTTCTGCACATCGCAGGAGTTGGTGTGCAAATTGTTTAAAAATATGTTGTAAAACATGTTTTTGTCATAAAAGCCCTAATTTTACATACTTAGGAGGGCAAAGATGATGAATGGTAAAAAAGTTTAGAAAAAATAACATAAAAAATTTGGGATAAGTCATTCATTATAGTTACCTTTGAGTGAAAAGAATGATAAGTTCTTAAAAATTGTAAAGATAAGATGGAACAAACACTGGTAATACTTAAGCCTTCCGCTCTCGAACGTGCACTCATAGGGGAGGTTATTTCAAGGATCGAGAAGCGCGGTTTAATTATTTCCGGAATCAAGATGATGCAACTTGATGAGAAAATCCTCCGTGAGCATTATTCACATTTGGTAGATAAGCCATTCTTTCCGGAAATTGTAGAATCCATGACAGCATCTCCTGTTATAGTGATGTGCCTTAAAGGGGTTGAGGTTGTGAGTGTATTCCGTGAAATGACCGGTGTGACAAATGGTAGAAAGGCCGCTCCGGGCACCTTAAGAGGTGATTTCTGTATGAGTGGTCAGCTAAACATTGTTCATGCAAGCGATAGCGTTGAGAATGCAAAAATAGAACTTGCAAGATTCTTTAAACCAGAGGAAATCTTTGATTGGACTCCGGCAACGATGAGTTTCATCTATGGAGCCGGTGAGAATTAACAATCAACTCTCTTCATATTAATCTCTCTTCAGACAGAAAAGCGAATTATGAATTTAAAACGTATATTTGGAGCTGCACTTATAATGGCATTCACCTTTAGCGGAGTGTCAGCCCAGCAAATTATTTCTAAGTCGGCTCATTCCGACATGCACAAGCAGCTTCTTGCCAATCAGGCAAAAAGTAAGGACCAGATTAGACTGGTTGAGAAAAACACATTTATCGACCTTATTGAGGATCTTGAGCCAGAGCCGGATATTTATACCGAGGGCTGGAACAGCAAAAGAGTCAATCCTTTTAAGGAATCAGATGTTCCAAATTCAAAAGTTATTGACGTAACCGGCTATTTTATGCCTTGTCCCGGTAGAGTTACATCCAACTATGGATATCGTGCAAAATTCGGACGTATGCATAAGGGTATAGACCTGGGAATACGCAGTAACGATACTATTTATGCTGCATTCGACGGAAAGGTTCGTCTTACGGCATATGAGGCTAAAGGGTATGGAAATTATGTGATCATCCGTCATCCTAATGGGCTTGAAACTGTATATGGCCACTTAAATAAAGCTCTTGTTAAACCGGAGCAGGTGGTTAAGGCCGGTCAGCCGATAGCATTGGGTGGAAGCACAGGTAGAAGTACCGGTCCGCACCTTCATTTTGAAACCCGTTTCATGGGATATGCAATAAATCCTTCTGCAATTTTTGATTTTGCTAATCAGACAACACATACTGATACTTATACATTCTCAAAATCAACCTACACTCAGCCGCGTAATTATGCACCTTCAAAGAATATGGCGCAGGCTGAAAAAGAAAATCCATATAAGAAGGCGTCTGCATCAAAATCAACCTACACTGTTAAAAAAGGTGACACTTTATCATCAATCGCAAGAAGCTATGGACTTTCTACTACTCGTTTAAGAAAGCTGAACAATCTTGCAAGCTCTGATAAAATTCAGAGTGGACAGGTTCTGAAATTGAAATAAACATATAAATTGATATAATAAAAATGGCAGGTGATTTCACCTGCCATTTTTATTATATTCCGATTCTTCTTATTTTAAAAGTTCGATTGCAAGATTGTAATTAGGTTCTTGGGTTATCTCTTCCACAAGATCTTTACCAATAACTTTACCATCTTTGTCAAGTACCAGTATGGCTCTTGTATAAAGACCGGCCAAAGGACCTTCTGCTATTTCGACACCATAGGTTTTTCCGAAATCTGAACGGAATCCTGAAGCTGTCTTCACATTTTCAATTCCGTTGACAGTACAGAATCTTCCAGCCGCGAAAGGAAGGTCTTCAGATACGCATAAAACAACTGTGTCAGGTAATTTTGAAGCCTCAGTGTTGAAACGTCTCACAGAAGCGGCACATACATCAGTATCAAGGCTTGGGAAGATGTTCAAAACGACCCTTTTACCTTTTAAGTCGGATAATTTAATATCTGAAAGATCTTGACCAACTAAAGTGAAATCAGGAGCCTGAGTACCGACTTCCGGAAGATTTCCTACTGTTTTTACAGGATTTCCCTGAAATTTAACTGTTTCCATTTTGTTTTGATTTTATTTATATATTCCAAGTGAGTTCAAGAATAGCTAATTGTCGGTATCATCATTTGATTTAAGTATCTGTTCAAATTAATATTTATAATTATCTATGTGTTAATATGAACAGCCACTCACCGATATAATTATATAATCTGCGCTTGAAAACTTACTTATTAGATATGATTTTAACATCCTAATTAAAAAACGTATTCGGCGGATTAAAGTTCTATTAATGATGAAAGATTCCCTGTTTAGTTTGGGAATAAAGGAATCCGACCATCTCCGCCGTATATAGGGGCGTAAAGGGCCGGATCCAAACATTAATTATTTGCAATCTATTTAGGGCATTTCATTTGGAGGTAGGAGATTATAGGTATTATTTCGGATCATCTCAAGCAGGAGATGAAGTTTCCCTACTTCTTCTGGGTGCTCAGCTGCCACATTTTTATCTTCATACACTTTAGACATATCAAATAGCTGTTGAACTGGAGCACATCCTGTTTCCACGTAAGCTCCACGAGGTTTCATCTTAGGGAAAGTGCTTGCTTCAACATATTTCCATTCCGGGGTGCGCAATGCAAGGGTATGGTCATAACCTTGTTCCACAATCCATGGTCTATTGGTAAGATCGCGTCCCAGCCAGTTGTCGATACGATTGAAACTGTCGGGCGCGCTCCCTTTAGGAATACTTACTCCAAGGAAGCCAGCAAAAGATGCGAGGAGGTCAATTTGAGAAAGAACAGTATGATTCTCACCCTTATTGAGATTTCCTTGAGGCCAATGAACGATCATGGGAACACGTGTCCCTCCTTCATAAAGGCTATATTTGCTGCCACGAAGCGGTCCTGTGGGTGAATGGCCATTTAGAAGTTCCTCGGCATGATCATCATAACCATCATTAAGAACCGGACCGTTGTCACTGGATAGGATTATTATTGTATTGTCAAGAATATCCATCTCCTCCAAAGTCTTTATTAGTTGACCTACGCTCCAGTCAAACTGTGCTATGGCATCACCACGGAGTCCCATTTTGTTTTTGCCTCTGAAACGGTCGTGAGGAAAACGGGGAACATGAACATCATTTGTAGCGAAATACATAAAGAATGGTTTATTACCATTCTGATGTATAAAATTAATAGCATGAGAAGTGATAGAGTCGGCTATATTCTCATCCTTCCATAGTGCCTTCCCGCCACCTTTCATATATCCGATTCTACTTATTCCGTTTACGATCGACATATCATGTCCGAATGTCGGTTTCAGATTCGTGAGGAGTTCCGGATTCTCTTTTCCTGTCGGCTCACCCGGAAAATTCTCTTTGTAACTAACCTCTATCGGGGCAGAAGGATCATAATTAGCTACATGTCCATTTTCAATGAAGACACAAGGGACGCGGTCGGCAGTTGCCGCCATTATATATGAATAGTCAAAACCAATGTCTCCAAGGGCAGCCGGAAGTTGAGCATTCCAGTCCTGTTTACCTGTCTCATTTCCGAGTCCGAGGTGCCATTTACCGATGGCGCAAGTTGAATACCCGGCTGACTTGAACATATCGGCAACCGTAAATTGCTCGGGACGTATAATCATACCGGCATCTCCCGGGGCTATATCTGTATCCGGACGACGCCAGCTGTAATGACCTGTAAGCATGGCATAGCGGGAGGGGGTACTTGTAGCAGCCGTAGCATATGCATTAGTGAAACGGATACCGTTAGATGCAAGACGATTGACATTGGGAGTATCTACGTTCTTTGCACCGTAACATTGTAAATCACCATATCCCAGGTCATCTGCATATATTATAAGCACATTGGGCTTCTGAGAGTCGGCAGTAGTGCTTTTTGCTTTCTTAGGAGCAGCAACAGCACTCCCTGACGCGACCACAGTCAGTGACATTAAGGCAATCGCGTTTTTCATTCGTTCATTCTTCATAAGTTACAGTTATGGGTTATTTATAGATATAATAATAGTGGGTGGCAACAGGGAAATCAACTCCCCTGCTATTGGCGCGGGAGAAGATGACGTATTGGGGCAATATTTAGGTTAGCAGTCTTGTTAGAGTAAAGGTTATAAAGATTCTGGTATCCCAAATCAAGTGCTTTGTTGATCATTTCCTTACCCAGTTCCAGATCGCCTGACTGTGCATAATAAACAGCAGCCCAGTAATAATCATCTTTTGTCTTGTTCTCCTTGTTGCGGATTGCGCGTTTCATTGTCTCGTCAGCATCCAATTTTTTTCCTGCCAGACACTGTGCAAGAGCTTTATAAGCTATGCCTTCGAAACTTTCCTCTTCCGAGTTTCCGATACGGGTATATTCAAGCATTGCTTCTTTCGCTTCATCGAGCATTTCAAAATTTAGATATGCTCTGAGCATACGTGCGAAAGTGAATGAAGGATCAGTCATTATTGCCTCATTCAGATTTTGCAGTGCCTCTTTGGGATCTTTCAATCCCATATTAGCGAGGGCCGAATAGGCCAGGGCATTAATGGAGCTGGGATCCACTCTCAGGGCTTTTGAAGAAGCGAGCAGAGCTGCAGAATAGTTTCCGGCTGCTAATTCTACTTCCGCTTTTGTTAAATATGAAAGAAGAGAGGGGTCTTTAAGCACTGCAAGATCAGCGTTAGTGCCGGCCTCAGACATTTTGTCAAGAGCGAGGCACGTCTTTGCCATAGTAGCGTAGACTGCCGCAGTCTGGCCGTCGGGAGAGGCAAGCAGATTGGTAAATCCGTTGTATGCCTGCTGGAAATTTCCACTGTTGTAGGCAATGTTTGCCTGAAGGAAATATAAAGCCAATGTGTTAGATGTGCGGGAAATGGCAAATTGGATAGCTGCTTCTACTGCGTCATAATGATGATTGGCAAGGGAGAATAAAGATTCGAGCGGACGCGATGATTTAGCATCCGCCAGACTGAACGCACTCAGATAATTGGCTGCTGCGTTCTCATATTCGTGCATCTCCTCGTATAATTCACCAATGCGACAATAAGTGAGATAATTGCTTGGATCAGCTTTCTCAGCCTGATCTATGAATTCGCGCGCCTCCTCTTTTTTATCCATCATAATGTCAGCACGAGCCATCCCGAAAAATGCTTCCTGGCTCCGACTTCTCAATCTTTGCATTGCTGAGAATGATTTGTATGCGTCAGCCGGATGATCGAGGTATAAATCGATATTGCCTTTCTTATATAGCAGAGCATAATCTTCCGGAGAAAGTGCGAGGGCATTATCCACTGCATTCAGGGCTTTGTCGTATTCTTTAGTCTGTATATATATATCGGCAAGCAAGGAGAAATCATTAATGCGCAATTCTTTCTCTTTCTCCGGTGTGTAATCAAGCGCCTTGATGATATCCACAAGTGCTTCATCATACATTGACAGGTTATAATACTGAGTGGCACGCTGATAGAGAGTCTGATAATCTTTTGGATTTTCATTAAGAATCTTCTGATATCCATTCAGAACAGCTTTTGTCAACGGATTAATCTGCTGAGCAGATGCCGAGAATGTCAGTGCGAGTGCTACTGAAATTATAAAGGAATTAAATTTAAATTTCATAGTTTAACATCTTTATCAAGCTCCGGGAAAGAAGCATCAGGGAAAAATTTATATGTGATTCAATACCATTTTTAACTCCGTGAGTTTTCTGAGTAATTCTGGGGCCTCCGATAAAGGAAGCATATTTGCTCCGTCACTCTTCGCCACTGCGGGATTCTGATGGGTCTCCATGAAAATGCCGTCAGCACCGGCAGCAAGGGCGGATTTGGCTATTGTAGAAATTAGTTTCGGCAGCCCTCCGCTCACACCGTCGGCTGAGTTAGGCTGTTGTAGCGAATGGGTGATATCCATAATGACCGGGCATTGGCATTCCTCTTTCATAATGGGAAGTCCTCTCATATCAACTACCAGATCTCCATAACCGAAAAATGTTCCTCGTTCGGTAACAGCAACTTTATCATTGCCGGATTCAATTACTTTCCGACATGCGAATTTCATTGATGAAGGTGACAGAAACTGTCCCTTCTTGATATTAACCAGTTTGCCTGTTTTTGCTGCCGCAACCAGAAGCTCAGTCTGACGACAAAGGAATGCGGGTATCTGAAGTATATCCACATATTCGGCAGCCATTTGAGCCTCAAGGGGAGTATGAATATCAGTGACAACAGGAACTTTGAAAGTCTCTCTGACTTTTTTCAATATCTTCAGAGCCTTCTCATCTCCAATTCCTGTGAAAGAGTCCATTCTGCTCCGGTTGGCTTTCCTGTAACTCCCCTTGAATACGTAAGGGATATTGAGCATTTCAGTGATCTGACATAAAGTTTCGGCAATATCAAGCGCCATTTCTTCACCTTCAATCACGCAGGGACCGGCTAAAAGAAAGAAATTTCCAGTTTTACTTGAAGAGAGATATTTTAAAAGATCGAAATCCATTTCCATTTTCAGTTATTGGGAACTATTGTCATGAAGGTTATTGATAACATGGATCGCCGACAAGGCATACAGAGCTGCTGTTTCAGTGCGTAGCCTCGTATTCCCAAAAGTTACCGGTTTGAAACCTGAATCAATCGCCATACTAACTTCCTCTGGGGAAAAATCACCTTCGGGACCTATCAAAATAACCACATCGTGCCCGGGGGAATACTCCTTGACAAGTTCGAGGCGGGGAAATTCTTCAGCACAATAACCCATGAATTTTTCTCCATCAGGAAGATTTTTTATAAAATATTTAAAATCCTGCATACCATCGAAAATCGGGATGGTTGCTTTCATGCTCTGCTTCATGGCAGAGACAAGAATTTTTTCAAGCCTTTCAGTTTTAATATCCTTCCTTTCACTTCTCCGGCATTTCAAAAACACTATATGGTCCACACCAATTTCGACCGCCTTTTCGAGTAACCATTCCATCCGGTCGATATTTTTTGTTGGAGCCAGTGCAAGTGTGATAGATGGAGTCCAGTGTTTATCTTCTAACTCTTTATTTAAAATCTTAACCTCTGTATGTTTAGGATGAGCTAAAGTAATCTCACATTCGAATGTGTGACCTTTACCATCAACTACATAAATAATTTCACCCTCCTTCATCCTGAGCACTCTGCAACAATGTCCAGATTCTACTTCTGATAGCACTGAAGCGGTCTCTATTTCCGGTGAGTAAAAACGAATCATAACAATGGGTCAGGCAGGGTTGTTGTCAATATTGTTTTCTCCTATCATCCCTTCGGGGTCTCCGGCAGCAATTGCCAGAACTTCTTGAGAATCCGGTTTGGGCTCTTTGGGAGCTTTAAAGATGAAGATAAAGAGAATGCTTATGATGAGGGCATATGCTGCGAATATAAACCAGGATGTTTGCCATCCTCCAAGATTTTCCGCTGCGGAAGTAGCTCCCGACATATCGACATTTCGATTGACCACGAATGTGCCGGCAAGAAATGTTCCCACACTTGCTCCGATTCCATTTGTCATTATCATGAAAAGACCCTGAGCACTTGAACGAATTGTGCGGTGAGTTTGCTGGTCAACAAAAAGACCTCCGGCCACATTGAAGAAGTCGAATGCCACACCATATACGATACATGACAGCACGAGCCATATGAGTCCGGAGCCGGTATTTCCTATGCCGAAGAAACCAAACCTGAACACCCAGGCAAGCATCGCCATAAGCATGACCCCTTTTATCCCAAAACGCTTTAGGCAGAATGGGATGAGAAGAATACAAAGTGCCTCGCTTGCCTGAGAAATAGCAGTGAGGGCAGTGGCGTTGTTGGCAGCCCAGGTATCGGCATATTTTGCTATGTCATGAAAACTGTCGATAAACATCGTGCCATAACTGTTTGTAATCTGAAGGCATACTCCCAGCAGCATGGAGAAGATAAAAAATATGGCCATCGTACGATGTTTAAACAGTTTGAATGCTGTAAGTCCGAGGGTCTCGGTAAGTGATGCGCCGGATGAGGGATTCACCGGACAAGGTGGCATTGTCAGCGCGTAGCCCATAAGACAGAAACTGCATACTGCAGAAGAAATGAACTGAGCGTAGGTGGATTGAAATCCTGTAAAGTTTACGAAAAGTTCTGCACAAATGAAACCGATTGTTCCGAAAACCCGGATAGGTGGGAAAGCTGTTACCGTATCCAGACCTGCACGGTTCAACGCGTTGAATGCTACAGAGTTTGCTAAACCAATTGTCGGCATGAAGAATGCTATCGACAGAGTGTAGAAAGTGAAGAGAATTCCGAAATCAACGTTCCCTCCCGATTGCATGCAATACCATCCGGCCAGAAACATGAATACTCCGGCCAGACCATGACAGAGACTAAGCATTTTCTGAGCTGGAATCCATTTGTCTGCCACGATTCCAACGAGGGCAGGCATGAATAAAGACACGAGTCCCTGAGCGGTATAGAACCAAAATATGCGGTCGCCGAGTCCTATCGACCCGAGATATATTCCCATTGAAACAAGATAGCAACCCCAGATAGCGAACTCAAGGAAGTTCATCACTATCAGACGCGCTTTCATTCCGGTATTAGATGCCATATGTGTGAGGTTAGTTAGATTTTTTATTGTTCCTACAAAGATACGGATTCTTTATTGATTATCAAAACAAGTGGCTAAATATATGTCTGTTCCCAATTAGCTTAGGGTAAAATAACTTAAAGGAGTTCCTTGTCGATCACTCTCAAGCCTTCTGAATTCTTTTCAATTGCACCCTTTTTTGATAGAAGTTCCAGCTCTTCAACTATCTTTGACTCACTTAGATTGGTAAATTTTGAAAGAGTGGGGAGGTCGTATTCAAATGAAATTGCTTTAGCCCGACGTGATGTGAATATCTCGATCAAGCATTTTAATATTGATCCCAGTTCTCCCATAGGGCAGTAAATGGTAATATCAGAGTTTTTCTGAGCTCTGTATGACAGATAATTAAGATAATTCAAAAGATATATTGGAGCAGAATTAAGCAGATTAAGATATTGCTCCTTGTTGAATTCCATCACGCTTACCTGATTTAGAGCTGTTACGTCAGAATTATAGGTAGTGTCCATTCCGAAGAGGCGGTCGGCTCCGATGATGTGGCCGCCGGAAATAGTTTCTGTAAGGAAGAGATTGGATCCATCAGCAAAATTATATTTGGCAGAGGCATCTCCGGAAATAATGCATTTAATACCCTTGACAGGCTCATTTCTCGAAGCTATAGTCTCTCCTGCAGAATATTTTGTGAATTTAAGATGTGTCTTTTCAAGAAAAGCCGATACCTGTTCATTACTTACACCTTTGAATAAAGGTAAGTTCATGATTGTTTCATACATTGTAGCCATTGGAAAGTAATTTCTGATCAGTTATGGATAAATAAAGAAGTAAGGTTTAAATGAAGTAAGGCGAACCTGTCGGCTCGCCTTAAAAAGTAGCGGGATCGAGAATTGAACTCGAGACCTCCGGGTTATGAATCCGACGCTCTAACCAACTGAGCTATCCCGCCATACGATGTGATTTCTCACATCTTTTCCGTTTTGCGAGTGCAAAGGTAATACATATTTTTTGATATGACAAAGAATTCCTCATTTTTTTTCACTAAATTTGAAAGAAATTAATGAAGTCGGTATGTCGTTGAAATATATATTTTTTTTCCTGACGTTCATAATGCTTGCATTTACAGGGTGTTCGACAGGGATTGAGAAAACTAAAACAATAAGTCTTACCAAAAATGACCGTAAGACTCTTGCCCCGACACCTGAGGAGGAATTTATAAAAGCATTACGAGCCCCAATGCTTAATGAATGGCAAAGAGGGAAGCGTTTTTTAATTTCAGATGATAGGGTAGCGGTGGTATTTGATGCTTTTGATACGGGAAGCAATGGTGAGAAGTTGGAGGGAAAGGTTGTAGCATTTGAAGGAGTAGCTACAAAAACTACGCCGGATGGGTCGGATGAGGCCGTTCTGGTATTCTCTGATAATGGCCAACTTTATCGTTTTTCTACAGGGAGGACTCTTGAAGCGGCTGAAACAAAAATATCGAGCATGGATGTGCCGATGTTGATAGATCTTGATTTAGTTGACAAGGCTGCCCAATTGATGGATGGTATGAAAGTCTGGACGCGATCTCAGCTATGGTATGATCTTGAAGGGAATAAGATCAGGGGGAGAAAGTTCGTTCCCGTGACAATAGAGAAAGTCTTACCCGGAAGTATGGTTTTTCCTTTACGTCTTGAAATAAAGGATGAGTTTGGGAAAGAGGCCGTTTTATTTATGAATCTCAGGAATTCAGGTGTTGAAAGCCGAACATTCCCTTCTCTCTTTAATCTTTCCGACCAGAAAAATAATTATCCTTCTATTCTTCCCGAGGTGTGGAGTCTGATACAGGAGGGAAAAGTCAGGATTGGCATGACTAAGGAGGAATGCAAATTGTCATTAGGGAATCCCTCTGACGTTAATGCCGGTCATGATTGGAATTCCACGATTGATTTGTGGCAATATCCAAATGGTTCGTTTTTGCGTTTCCAGGATGGACTTCTTGTTGATTTCAGGAATTAGAATGGAATATCATCCTAAGGGATAATCCGGTATTAACAGATAAGTAAGTTTTCAAAATTTATTTGTTCGCAGAGATTAATAAGTAGCTAAACCGCAGTTATTTTAAGTTGATTTCGGTTCGACTGAAGGATCATGTCAAGCTATGCTTTTTTCTCAGGAAAGGAATCCTTCGCCCAAAATTAAAACATGACTGTTAGCTTAAATATCTAACTTGCTTATTTCTAGATAGAATAAATTAAGTTGTTAACCAGCAATACCGAACATAAAGTTTAACTGACAATGGTTGAAATTATCAAGGATAAGGATATTACGGAATTCACAACCTTTGGGATTCCGGTAAAAGCAAAATTTTTTGCAGAATATTCTTCAGAAAAAGAATTGCTTGCGCTTTCAAGAAAGCCTGAATTTCTTGAAAATGAGGTTCTTCATATCGGAGGAGGAAGTAATCTTCTATTTCTTCATGATTACAATGGCTTGATCTTGCATTCACAAATAAAGGGGTTTAAAGAATATCGTAAGAATGAGGATACTGTGTATGCCATAGTGGGAGCTGGCGAGAAATGGACCGATTTTGTCAGGTGGTGTCTCGACAAGAATTTGGGTGGTGTTGAGAATCTTGCCTATATTCCCGGGGAAGTAGGAGCTTCTGCAGTTCAGAATGTCGGTGCCTATGGTGTTGAGGCAAAGGATGTCATACATGCAGTTGAATGTTTTGATATCGAGACTCGTAAAACTGTTAGGTTTACAAATCAGGAATGTCAATTCGGGTATCGTGACAGTTTTTTCAAGCGTGAGGGTAAAGGTAGGTATTTCATATTGCGAGTATCCTTTATTTTGAGGCCGAATGGGGAAGCACGTAATCTTGAGTATGGACCCCTAAAAAAATTAGAAAATTCATTGGGACATCTCCCAACCATCAGGGAGGTTGCGGAGGAGGTAACAAGAATCCGAAAAGAGAAGTTGCCGGAACCTGAGGAGATAGGTAGTGCCGGTAGTTTTTTCAAAAATCCGGTTGTGTCGCGTGTTCTATATGAAAGCCTCAAAGAGGACTATCCTGATATTCCGGCCTACCCGGCTGAGGAGGATTGTGTTAAACTGTCGGCTGCGTGGCTTATTGATAAATCGGGAATGAAAGGCAAGGTGATCGGAGGGGCAGAGGTATATCCCACGCAACCATTGGTAATTGTCAATAGGGGAGACGCAACAGCGGGGGATGTGAGGAAGCTGGCTGATGAAATAATCATGAGGGTTCGCACAAAATTTTATGTCACGCTCAAGCCGGAGGTTAATTATATTGATACTAATATCCAGGTAACGGTTTTGGGAAGTGGCACATCAAAAGGTGTCCCGGAGGTTGGGTGTGAATGCGAAGTCTGCACGTCATCCGATACACATGATAAAAGATTGAGAGCCTCTATACTTGTAGAGACAATGGGAATGCGCATTCTGATTGATCCCTCTCCTGATTTCAGGGAGCAGGCACTTAGGGCGAGACTTGTGGATATAGATGCGGTCTTGGTTACACACAGCCATTATGATCATGTTGGAGGGTTTGATGATCTTCGACCGTTCTGTGGAAATGGAGCGTTGCCAATTTATGTAAGGAGGGACGTTAATGACGATCTTCATAGACGTCTGGATTATGCTTTCAAAGAGAAACCGTATCCGGGTGTCCCGACATTTGAAATGCATATAATAGAGAATAAGCCATTTTTCATAAAGGGCCTGCGCATTATTCCCATAGAAGTCCTACATGGGAAGCTCCCGATATATGGGTATAGAATCGGTAATTTTGCATACGCTACAGATGTCAAGTATGTGCCGGAAGATGAAAAATGGAAACTGGAAGATTTAAAAGTTTTGATTGTAAATGGTCTTAGGGATAAACCCCATTTTGCTCATCAATCAATTGGAGAAGCGATAAAATTAATTGAGCAATTATGTCCCGAAGAGGCTTATCTGACACATTTCAATCATGAGGTCGGTCTTCATACAGATCTTGAAAAAAGGTTACATTCTAATGTTCATGCCGCTTACGATGGGCTAACTTTGGAGATTCCCTTTTCCAAGTGACGATGTCAAATGAGATGAAAGGGAGAGCCTGACCCATGAGGAGCGGATGAGGTGTGCAGAAGAGGCTCTGAGAAAATGGGGATAGAGTTCCGGATCCCTATATGTCAACGTCGTTGATAAACTTATAGAATTTATTCATTACTTTAATCAACACAATATGACAGGTGCGGCCGTAACAGCAACTCCTGAGTAATAAAATACGATCGCTGCCTTGATTTTGCCGACTTCCACGAATCCGGCTCCCATAGCGGTGCACCCGAGTATAATGCCAATCCAAGTTATAAAGATCCTATCATCCAATGTGTCTTCTTTCGGTTCGTTTCGTGTCGAGTATTTCCACAGCAGCGGCGGAACCGTGAATCCTGCGGCAACCAATAATAATTTCTTAACCAACGGATATCCGGAACCATCCCCGGATGCGGCAAGTTCTACAGAGAGGACAATGCCTGCCACGACATAACAGATGCCGGCAACGAGTAGGCATAAATAGTAGTAGACCAGCCGGTATTCATTTTATTGGGATTCATGATAATAGTGATTGGAGTCAGTATGCACGTAATATCGGCAAAAATATAAAATTATGGCACAAAAAACAATGTCCATAGGTTTTAAAGTTGAGGATGGGTAATATTGTAGTTAAGCATCCCGTGAACTCTAAAAAGATAGGAAATCACAAATCCTGCAAATCGAAAGCCAGCTTTCGATTTGCAGGATTTTTTTAGCATTTGATTTCACTAGTGTCCACTAAAAATTTTGGAGGTTACTAGTCGGTTAAACAATCAAAT
>CAZCJC010000038.1:0-28492 GCA_964499025.1 uncultured Sangeribacter sp. | reverse complement strand
ATTAATGAATAGATAAAACGCAGTGATTTTGAATTAATTTTGGTTTCGGCTGAAGAAGCATAGCAGGCTATGTGACTGAAGACGAGACCGAAAGCAATACAAAAGAACCAGTTTTAGCATTCATTAAGCTCATTTTATTTACATTAATTAATTTTTGTGAGCTGCTTACAATATATCGATTAATTTTTAACAACTACTTAAGATATTTATTGATCTTCCGAAGTTTGAAGGCAAGTATCATGCGGTAGATACCGAAAGAAATAAATGATATACCTATATATAGCCATACTGCAATGCCTCCTCCAACCGGACCAGCCATAAAAATTATAGCAAAGACGAGTGTACACAGAAGGAATGCAAGTAACCAGCCTGTCCAATCTGTGGAGGCACTATGCAAAGTAAATGTGGCACATATGGCAGTTACAGTTACAAATACCAGATAGATACCTACCGTATAAATAAACGTGGTGATAAGGGTTGCCTGTGGAAGACAAAACAGCCAAACTCCTACAATGATCTCAAACAATCCTAAAGCGAGACTCCAGCCCCACTCATGATTATACTTTGAATTTGCAACAGCAAACATCGTATTGAATACACCGGCACCAATGATACAGGCCGCAAATACATATGCCAGGACACTTAGGGAAGAAACTGGGCTGCACAAGCACCATACACCAATGGCCACAGAAATCAACCCTGTAATAAGAGGTGCCCACCATATGCGGGTAAGACCGCGCGAAAATGTAAAATTATTCATAACTTATTCTTCTAAAATCACATTGCACGTTCTATTAATTCAGAAAGTTCTGTAATGGTCTTGCTTCCGCTTTCACGCATAAGCTCCTCCCCTTCCTTGAAAAGCACCCAGGTTGGATATTTGCTCAGGCGGAACTTATTAGCGATGTGATGATTATACGAAACATCGGCACGCTGGATATTAACCTTGTCTCCATATTTAGCCTTCAGCTCCTCTGTAAGATACTTAACTTCTACAGCATCCTGACCGGCAGCATGAATAAACGCAATTAATGTTGGATTTGACTTCTTGATAGTCTCTTCAAAATATGCTTTCATAGTAATAAATTTTTATAAATTATTCTTAAAATAAATTATCGGAATCTCCGATCTTCATAAGAAAAAACAATCCCTGAAAACTATTGTTCACTCATCACTATCAATTCCACCCTTCCCCACTAATCGGTATATTATCAATTAACGATATTTTATCTCATTACAAATATCTTCCGAAATTGTAAAGTGTATTTCTACCATCTGCGGGGTCCACGACCATGGCGATGTGACCTACTTTTTCTTTTAGCCGCCGAGCCTTCTCTAAGATTCATCCCTTTAAAAGAATCTTTCAGCATTTTGGTGGTGACATCAAAGGTAATTTTTACCGAACGCTCTGGATCTTTTAAGGAATGAGACATTAACCAGTGATAAAATGTTGGGATGTAGAGTATACGTTCATGCTGCCGATGATCAAGCCCTCTGACTCTTGAATAAACTAATCTCGGAGCCTTGTCAGGCTGCATTAGCATTTCATTAACCATCTTTTCCGTTCTCGCAATGGCCTCCTCCCGGTCATTTTGCCCACGTATCACCCAAAGTGGTACCTTGTTAAGATTCGTAACGCTATCCTTGGTGAGGCAACCTGCCAAAACGATTGCAGCGGTAATTTTATCTGGATATGACTCCACGAGATCAGCCACTCCATTTCCTCCCATACTCATACCGATAGCATAAATTCTATTGGGATCAACATTGTAATTTTTTATTATCCAGTCAACATCTTTCATGATTTTGTCACTTTCCCATCTATCCCCTGGAGCCTGAGGTGCCAGAACCAGAGCATCAAGTTCTAAACCGGAATGCAACGCATCAATTGTTCCGAACATGTCAACATCATTAAGATTATTACCGGCCGCACTTCGGCTGTGGAGAGTAATTATCAAAGGAAGGGGTGATCCAATACTGTCCGGCTCATATAAAATGAAATTATAACCATCCTTAACTTCATTTACGTGCTGGGAAAATATCCCGGCAGCCCCTATTTCTAAGCTACAAACAACAAAAAGAATTAGAGATGTGAGAATTCTTATTTTTAACATATATTGCTGTTTTAAGAATGTTGAATGCTGAAATCTGAACTGTTCGAAAGATATGAAGTGAAGTTGGAAACCAATCCTTAGTCATTTCTATTGTAAGATGATTAACACGAAAATCAATTTCTCACTTATCACTCTGAATTCCCACGGAACTCAAGAATGCCTTTTGACTTTTATCCGAAAGCAGTCATAATTCGATGCATTATAAAATTAGTCTCAACAATGTCAAATCTAATCTTAAAAATTTATGATCCAATTCGGCTGTTCTTATCTTTCAGGACAAAGATAGTGATTTTAAATAATTGGGATAATAAAGAATTTTAATTTATGCTACTATTTTTTTAAGATTGTGATCGAATGGATTAGTATTACGTTCGAATAAGCATAATGAACAATGATAGTGGGCCAAAGAGGTAGAGAAACTTGTCAAAGGCAAAATGAATATTAGCATTTATTGATAAACTTACTTTTCAAATATATAAGCAGATTTGAAACTTGCATATCATTTGATATCATTCAGCCACGGGGGTGTGCAAGAATAAATTTATTCTTGCACACCCCCGGTAGTCTTATGGTAATTTGCGGGCATTGAAGGCTCATTGATTGAAGCCGATAGATGTATTACATGAATATGAACGAGAACAAAATATCAGCTGTCAACCCATATACCCATTCTGATTTATTCTCTATATTATTTTTTTGAAGACGGATTGATTTTTATTCGAATACAAGTTTGCCACTCACCATATCATCTACCATTCCCTTGTATGGAGCTTGAGAAATTACCTTTTCATTATTTATCCCTTCATTTTTTGAATAAAAAATTTCTCCAAATTCGGGAACTACATATTTGGGATAATTGTCATATTTTGCCCTACTCTCCTCCATCAACGGAATATGTTCATTCTGATAACATACTGTGATTTCAGGATGTTCCTGAACCCATTTAGGGAAGAATATAACGCCATGAAGTTTATTTTCTTTAGGCATGAAATTAAGACTCACATCGGTTCCTGTCGGCTCAGTCCAGGAAATCTTATAAACCCCATCTGTAAGTTTTACGATATCAGCTTTCTGGTCTCTAACCCATCGACCCCCTACCATGCCGCTGTGAATTCGATAATCCACAGTGTTTTCATTTTTCACATACAATTCATACATCCAGCCATTCGCATAGGTGTAAATAAAATGAGAACCAATAAAATTTTTCATAGTACATAAGTTTTTATATCCGCGTATCATAGGTTCCCAATTAGAATTTTTGACTTCCGGGCAACATTCAGACACGCTCGGGAATTACCATCCCTACATCATAAAAACGTCTTAACTCCGTCCAAAGTTCACCTTTTATACTTACGCAGAAACTGATGAATGGATAAAACGCGGTTATTTTGAGTTAATTTCAGGTTCGGCTGAAGGGGCTTGCCGCGATATCTCAAAGCAAAAGAAGCAAACCTTTCAAAAACATAAAGAGCTATGTTTCCGTTTTCAAATTTGATCTTTCTATTGAAGTTGTCTAAACTAATTTTTTATTAACATTTCCGTGATATTTTGGAGATGATTTTTTTCATTTGAAGAGGTGGCAACCTTACGGTTGGCACCGATGAAAAGGGGAAAAGCAGCCCGAAAGATCCGGAAAGGTTAATAAAAGAATTTATTGAAGACGGTTTTTAACTTTCGTAAATTAGTTTAGACAACTTCATTATATATTTTGAAAATTATCTAAATTTGTGATATGAATATTGAGACAAACAACCGTTGCCCCTGGTGTGGGGAAGATCCACTGTATGTATCATATCATGATCAGGAATGGGGACAACCTGTAACCGATGATAACAAACTGTTTGAGTTTCTGATACTTGAATCAGCACAAGCAGGCCTTTCTTGGATAACCATTCTCCGCAAACGAGAAGGTTATCGAAAAGCATTTTGTAATTTTGACTACAACGCGGTGGCAGAACTCTCAGAAGAGGATGAAGAACGGTTGACTCACTTTGACGGCATTGTTAGACACCGGGGCAAGATTCATAGCGCGATCGCCAACGCACGACTTTTTAAAAAGATTGTTGAAGAATTCGGCTCCTTTTACAACTACATCATATCCTTCTTTCCTGAAAAGCGACGCATCATAAATAACATTCCGCACATCAAGGATATTCCTGTATCCTCTCCTATCTCCGATGCCATAAGCAGGGATATGCGCAAACGTGGTTTCAAATTTTTCGGTTCGGTGATATGCTATTCATTCCTGCAAGCCACAGGCTTTATTGATGACCATCTAAATTCCTGCCCCTACAAAAGAAAGTGAAAAACTAATATTCCGCCATACCCTTCTCATACGCCAATCTGGGTCCCCAGGGAAACTCAAGAAGACCTTTTGACTTATAACCGGAAGAAGCCATAATTCGCTGCATGATGAAATTAGCCTCGCCGGTATCGACCCTCATACTGCGGGCACCATTCCCAAACGCCAAACGTTCGGCCTCTCGAATCATTAAGATTCCTAAACCTAGTCCGCGATATTTTCCATCAACGGCAAGCCGGTGAATCACACCAAACTTACCATCATTTTCCCACATCCCCTTTAATCCTGAATAGCCAACATCATCATAAGCAATAAAGAAATATCCCGCAATATTTTCATCCATTTCCAACACATAGGCTGAATCTTTATCAATATCCTCGCAGATGTTAACATGATTTGGATATCCATCCGCCCATTGAATAAATCCCGACGCCCGCTGATAATCCCTCGCATCGTCAAATACTCGCAGAATCTCCCCAACGTCCCCCCTCGTCGCTTTCCTGATCCTCATCCCACTAATCTCTTATCCGTTTCTGATTATACTATGTGATGCAAAGTTAGCCATTTTATTTATTAAGGCCCATAAGTCCCGTTTATTAGAATATAAGAAAAACCCACTTACATCAATAATATAATAGCCATGAATAACTCTCCATATAGTCGATGCTGCACGAATTAGCGATAACATTCCTCCTTTAATTTTTCTAAATTTGGGGAGCTACAGGGTGGATTTAATAACGGACCAGATCAATTTGATACTTTTAAATCAAATGTTAGCTGCGTTCTACATCCGGGACAGATTCTCATATCGCCAGCACGACCACATAGTTTTGTCCATGTCCAACGTGGAGATACAAATTTAAGGGCTATAATTGTATCGTTACACCTTTCACATAGTCCTGAATTGAAATTGATGTCTTCAGGATGTTTGAGTAGGCTTAGTGCTACATCTTCCCATGGGAAGAATTGCCCTTCACATTTCCACGATTTTATATCGTTGACTAGTTCTTCAATTCGTATTTGTGAGGCATTATCTATTCCGTCTGTTTGTGACATTTTACCTCTGGAAAGAAAAACGCGGTCTTCTTTTTGAAGTTTCCGTATTTCAATCAATTCATTAACTTGGCTACGACAACCACAGAAAACCATTATTAGTATAAGCCAGTATAATTTAGGTAATTTCATAGTCTATTGATAATTAGAAAGAATTATATGTTCTAAATTACGTTAATCAACCATTTCTCCAACATTGCTATATTCTTGTAGAAAAGTATATCTTTATGAAATAGTAGGGTCAGGTACATAGCAGCATGAAGGAATAGATAAAAAGTGATAAAGAGTAATTTTCGCTGTTACGCCATGTGAATCCGTTTGTGATTAATGACATAATTGTCAATCCACGAAGTATCTCGTGCCCAGAAAGTTCCGATCAAGTTGACACAAAATCCTTTAGGGATGATCCAGCTTTTTACAATCATAATCAATTTATCTGATTTTGAGAATTACGAAATTTGAGGCATAAGGGAGGGGACGATTGTGAAGGTATTTCGGGGATGCGTCGTTGGCGTTGAGGCGATAGAAACAATAGTTCCAGCCTTGTCCCATATCTGTATACAAGGCCTCTTTCACACCTTGTGACAGCAATGCATCAATGAAATTTCCGAATGTTACGGTTCCTTGGCTCTCATATATAGCCAGGTTGTTGTCTGAGTCAAGACAAAGAGCGCGGAATACATTCCTGTTTCCTAATGGACGAGTTGTCTTAACTGCTTTGCCATTGTGTATCATCATCTCCTGCGCAAATCCCATTCCTCCCTATACGGCAGCTTTATCTAACGCAGATGAATAATCTTTGAATAGGAACTTCTTCCCGGAGACAGGCGACCAAGTGAATGCACCGGTATTGCGCTTGCACGAATAGCCTCTAAATCGTTTCCCTCCGGCGACATGATCGCCAGCAATATTGGCGTGTCCCTTATCAAATTCAGTTCCGGTAAATGCCCCGGCAAATGCCAAGATTATTGAATCATTGTCGGCAGAGGGGATTTCACCGCAAACCATGTCCATTGACAGAACACTCATATCGGGTTTCAAGCAAATCAAATCACCATATTTCGTTTCAATATGCGATACAGTTAGATAGTTCGGTTTAGTGGCTGTAAAATCAGTAACCATCGACTCCTTGATGTCAGGATGAAGCCCTTTTGCTATGTCCATAAAGAGTTTAACTCGTGCCAACACTTCACGTCCGCGATTACGCCACCAAGAAGTACGTTTGCCCGGAGTGTGGGCATTATAGCCGATAGCTTCAATACCGAGGTGCTTTGCTTGATATAATGCCCTCTCATTATGGTATTTCTGAGAAATGATAATAATTGAGTCCTGCCGATAAATATCACGCATTTTTGCCAATGAGTTGAGAGTTCTTGTGCCATCATAATCCAGTACAATCCGGGCTGAATCAACTCCTTGTTTAATCAAAGAATCACGCATAGCTACCGGTTCGTCATATCCATTCTCTGTATTTCTGTAATCGCCACCGCTGACTACAAGCCAATCAACTTTCCCTGCTTTATACAATTCGGCTCCGGCTTTTATTCGATGGTCAAAATAATAGTTCCTCCGCCCATTCCAAGTAGAGATGGGCGATGTTCCAAGCACAAGACCAACCTTTCGGTGTGGTATATCCTCAACGGTGTCATATAGCTTGCTTTTGGCATTATAATAGACCTTTCGATCGCATACAATCGTTACAATAACAATCGCACATAGTAATGTTGCGCAGATTAACAGTGCTCGCTTTATTCTCTTACTCTTTCTCATTCAATACGCAACTGATGAATTTAGTTACTTTGGCACGATATGTTTCTTCGTTATAAAGATTCTCGATATAATATGTCGGGATTGAATCGTATCCGAATTTAGCACCAAGAATAGCACACGCAATTGCTCCATTTGTGTCGGCATCGCCACCTTCGTTGACAATTGCCAACAGACCTTCTTCAAAGGACCTTGCGTGCCAATAACACCATAGAGCCGCGGCAAGTGTTCTATAAGTATATGCCATACTTTCGGGATCATCCAATTTCAGCATACTTATGGATTCAGAATTATGTGCTAATTCCACCCAGTCTGATATTTCCGGGGAATATGGTGTACCCAGTGAGATAATGTCTTCTTTGGATAATTCCCGGTTGTGCCAAACTAAATCGAATATAATGCGTGAAGTAACAACACAAGAAGCAACACATCGGGGATCATAATGGGTCATTTTGCAGATATCTGCCGCATTCTCAGACACACTTCCTTTAGGCCACAGTCCTACAATAGCCGTCCTCATCAATCCGCCATTAGGCGCGTTATCTCTACCTTTCAATTCCCAAACGAATTTTGCAATGCTTTCTGGATCTTTTGCATATAATGGTGGAGCAAAGTTTAAAGTCTTCCTAGTCAACATACCACACACCTTATAGCCGATCACGTCATACCAATCAAGAAATTTCTTAGCCAAAGTCAATAGGTTTATGGCATTATCTTCAACTATTGAATCTAGAATCAATAACATCATCTCCGTATCGTCTGTCCAGAAGCCGATTGGCCATCCTTTACGTCTATCATCTTGGATTATGTCCGAGTATTTAGAGATTCCGTTTGGATAAACTGCCTTAACATCCTCTTTTGTCATTGCTTCGGATGCAAATCCAAGAGCATCACCAATAGCCTGACCATATAGGCATCCCAACATTTTATCTCTTTTGCAATTATAATTATCCATTGCTTTTTAGATTATTAAACTTTACAATAACTTCCTTGATTTCAAGTGGTAGCCGACTGAGACATTCTTTAAGTATATAATCCGGAATTTCACCATAATAAGCAGCAGCAATTCCCCCGGTAATAGCCGCTTGAGTGTCGGCATCGCCGCCATAGGCAACTGCCAAACGAATTGCAGATTCATAGTCAGAACTTTCGAGAAACGCTATAATAGCCTCCGGCACCGATCCTTGACAGCTTACATCAAAAGTATATCGGGGTTGAATGTCATTATACTTTCTGCTCAGTTCATATCCGATGGTTTGTTCTATCTTTTCTTTGATTTCCTCCTTTGAGCAGCCTTCCAGAGCAAGATATATGGCTAAGGCTGTGGCTTGGGCACCCTTAATACCTTCCGGATGATTATGACTGACTTCTGCCGACTCCTTAGCCAATGCCATTACTTCATCTATGGAATTTGCGAAAGCTCCGACTGCACTCACCCGCATCGCTGACCCATTACCCCAACTATTATATGGCTGTGGGTCATCTCGTCTGAACCACCAATTAAAATTACCTCCGTACCCTGCTTTCGGATATTTACGACACCAATATTTCAGTTTCCCGACAAAGTCTTTACTGTTCATTAACGCATCCGCAATAGCAACGGAACATACTGTATCATCTGTGAATCGGCTCCTGTCCGTGAAAAGTTCAAAATCCAACCTTTTAGTTGAACAGAATTCATACCATGAACCGATAATGTCACCACAGATTGCACCAATCAGAACTAATGAGCGCTTGT
The DNA here is from genome assembly GCA_964499025.1 of uncultured Sangeribacter sp. Lineage (GTDB taxonomy): Bacteria > Bacteroidota > Bacteroidia > Bacteroidales > Muribaculaceae > Lepagella. The sequence goes on along the minus strand of CAZCJC010000038.1, from coordinate 19,518 downwards.
TGTAAGGCATCCCATCGGTCCTATTGGCGCTTTTTATAATAATATCGTTTATAGGATTCTTCTGGTCGGCCATAATTTTCAATGTTCTTTTATCTCTTTTCCCATTAAAAAATTTCATAAGCCCTTTATCAAAAACAGACTCAGGTTCCACAACGTCAAAGAGAGTCATGCATGACCGGAGTTTGCGAGCATCTACAGATCCAAAAATCTCAGTAGGATTATTTGTCTCCAATTCAAGCAAAGCAGTGGTTATTTCTCGGAGTCTCTTGCCAAGTAAAGGATGGGCAAGATATTCCTTTGCTTCCTCAATATCCTTAATTGAAAAGAAAATCGAATTCATGGATACTCCTAATCCCTTAATCTGAGGAAAGATGTACCACATCCAATGAGTCAGCTTCTTTCCATTTTTTATTTCTTTCAAAGCACTAATATAAACATCATTTTGTGCTTTGACAAATCTTTCAATCATATTCCTTACGTATTAGAATTTACTTGGATCAGTCATGATAGCCGATGCTTGTGTAGTCGTAATGAAGACAGTCATTTACAAGCATTTCAATCATAAGGCCATCAAATATTGTTTAGTGCTACTTCTCTTAATACCATTTGTCAGAGAATGTAAAGATAATCAAACAAATTCATTATTTGTTGATCTCATCAAAATTTACCATTGTCCTCATCGCAAGAGTAATCGCCTCTCCCGTTAACATGATTTCTGCGAGCTTATAATGTCGAGTCCTCCTTGATTTCACAGTATGCCCTCCTAATTCAGCGGTTCTCAACAGTCCCTTTCTAAAGCTCCAATCGCCCAAATAGGTCGCGGCTCCCATAGAAAATGCGATTCCGGAAGGACTTAATCCATAAATCAAAGGCCCGGCATCTATATCAAAAGAAATTTTCGATGAGGAATGGAGATATTCCTTTATGCCTATGTATGGTTTTAATTCATTTCCAAACTGAACTCCGAGCGTTCGTTTCATTATTTGGAATTGCTCTCTGCCAAAATCTTCATCGAGCAGAACGAGCCCTGTACAATTTAATCCCGCGTATGCCCCACTTACTCTTCCTGCAGTTTGATTTCTATAATAGCTAGAATATAGCAACCCTGTTTTCTTATCAATCCAGTGGTTTTTAGCCATATGAAGCCAAAGCGATACTGTGTCCTCAAACTCCCCATTATTAAGCTTACCATAATCTTTCAATGCAAGAAGGCAGAACATCATATCAGGAAGGAAGACCACACCATTAGGAAAGGACGGTAGGTTCAAGTCGCGAGACTGTCGCATTCGCCGATTAAGAGTGTCGCATAGCTTTCTATGCAATTCATCATAACCATCATCCCCGCCAACCATACGATACTGACCTATCATCCAAGCAAGAATGCTCAGATACGTCATGTGGCTATTGTTACCATCGAGTGTTTCCATAGCATCTTCCTTCCACCACATAGTATCATAGAAACGTATGGTAGGAGTATTTACCAAATCTATGAGCTCAGGCAAGCGATGCAAATATTTATCCTTGGTATCAGGGAACAGCTTAATGATATTGCACAGAGCAAAAGCGGTCATTGAACATGCGTAAATAGCCCATTCTCCTTGGAACTGTCGCCCGATAATCTCAGGCATCTTCCTTATCAATTGCTCTGGATCTTTAACCAACACTTCCTTTAACAACCAGTTCGCCCGACCTATTATATCTTTACGCTCTTTATGTTTAAGATGCGGTTTACCTTCCACACAAAAGGAACTCTCATAATCAGGGACTGGCATCATCTTGGCATTCTTAAGTGTGTGCCAAACGTGCAAAGCTGTTGGAATGTATCCAATATTATTTAGGATTATTGGCCCAATATCCTTTAACACCCGTTTGTAATATCTATATTTCATATCATTTTTTCTTTTAATTCTGACTCACTTTTCCCCAAATGCTGCGTCAATCATTGTAGTCATGGATTTATTCGAGGAGACATTGGATATAAACATCGTCCGTCGCTTCTGAGAGAGCCTCCAAAGGTATTACCACTCACAAGCGACATCATTGCCTTCTTTTCTCCGCAATGCGGACATTTATAGTATTGGGCAGCCCTGGTAACATTGTTCCTATGAATTTCTGATTTTTATTCTATGTTCTTGTTGAAAAGACGACGGAATAATTTTTTGCTGATATCATACTTGTTAATTAACTCACTTCCAAGTCTGAGAGCATCTACGATAGACTGACCATAGAGGCAACCAAGTAGTTAATATTCAATAATATGAATCATTTAGGCTTATTTGATAGTAATGAAATCGTTTTATTGTCTCGCTGACCATTGAAGTATTTGTCGAGAACACGAGCGAATACATCATTGGGTGACACTATATCGAAGAGTGTCATTGAGGACTTAAGTTTCATTGCATCCAACTTGCCGAAAATCGACTCTGGATTATTGGTGGCCAATGATAATAAAACATTGATAATCTCATACAAATGATCTTTTAGGATAGGTGTATCAAGATAAAGATTTGCTTCATCGAGTCCTTCCAATCCATAATAGGTGGAATTATATGTATGTCCTAATCCGCGTAGTTGTGGCAAGACAAACCAAATCCAGTGAGATTCTTTCTTGCCATTGCGAACTTCAGCAAGAGCTGTCTCATACATATTTTCTTGTGCCTTAATAAACCTTGATACATCGTTTGCTTTATCTATTTTCCAACTGGAATGCTTGAGCTGGATCATATTGCAATATTATTGTGGCGCACCGAATACCAAACCCGGTGCGCCATTAAAAAATGATTTACTTTTTGAAGAGTCTGAGGAACTCGCCAATCCATAGAACGAGGGAGGTTCCACAGATGATTATTACCCAGTCAATGAGTTTCAGCGGCTCGACATTGAAGAAATCGCCACCAAAAGAGACAATCAGTATCTGACCAATAAGGATTACAAGGGCAATAAGTCCAAAACCTCCGCAACCTTTGAAGTGGAATGCCGAGCGTCCGGTCTCGAAAGCACGTGCGTTGAACATATTCCAGAACTGAAGGAAGACAAAGATCGTGAAAAATAGTGACAGTTCATAACCGCTCAGACCGGTGTTGGCACCCATTGCGACTTTGCCAACCTCAGTTAGAGATGTGATGTCGGTATGCTCGAAGTAATAAAGCAGTCCGAGAAGCAGGAGGAAGAATACTCCGCCTACACCAAGGATAGATTTCCACATCGGACGGTTGATAATAAATGCTTCACGTGAACGGGGTTTGTCTTTCATGACCGACTGCGACGGGGGCAGTGAGGCAAGAGCCATTGCAGCGAAGGTATCCATAATGAGGTTTACCCAGAGCATCTGCGTCACTGTCAGTGGTGACTGCATACCCATGAACGCGCCGAAGAGAACGATGAAGCAAGCTGCGACATTCACTGTCATCTGGAAGAGAATGAATCGCTGAATGTTCTGGAACAGTGAGCGACCCCACATTACGGCACGACCTATTGAGGAGAATGAGTTGTCTATGATGGTAATATCTGAAGCCTCTTTTGCCACAGATGTACCGTCGCCCATTGAAAGTCCGACGTGTGCGGTTTTGAGAGCCGGGGCGTCATTTGTGCCATCGCCAGTTACAGCAACTACTTCATTATTGGCTTGAAGAGCCTCAACGAGGCGTTTCTTATCCATTGGTCGGGCACGGGCAATGATTTTCAAATCGCCAACGCGCTCTTTGAGTTGCTGATCGGAGAGTTCTGCAAACTCAGTACCTGTGATTATGTTGCGTTCATTATCAGTTGCATCATTCCACAGGCCAATCTGACGACCGATTTCTTTCGCTGTTCCGGGAGTGTCACCGGTTACAATCTTGACTTTGATACCGGCGTCAATTACTTCCTTGACCGCATCGGGAACATCAACTCGGACGGGGTCGGAGATAGCCACGATTCCGAGGAACGTAAGGTTCTCAGCTACCACCTTATTGTTGTCTATAGTCTTGTCTTTGTCATTTAGTTCCTGATAAGCGAAGCCGAGAGTACGCATCGCCTGATTCTGATATTCCAGCAACTGTGCGTCAATCTCTTTCTTGGTAACTCCGGCAGTGTTCTTACACATTCCGAAGATGATTTCAGGAGCTCCCTTCACATAGAGGATAGTCTTGCCGGATGCCGACTTAACAACCGTAGCCATATATTTGCGCTCAGTCGAGAACGGTAGTTCCTCAATACGCTGCGCTTTGTCTTTTACGTCAAGATAGTTAATACCGCGCTTTTGGAGCCAGAGAAGCAATGCTCCCTCCGTCGGATTTCCGAGCACGGAAGGCTTGTCGCCGGAGAAGTCAAGCTGGGCGGTGGAATTGACCGCAATACCCTCAATGAGGACATCGTCAGAGGGATTGCCAAAGAATTTCTCCTCTGCAACCTGCATCTGGTTTTGAGTCAGTGTACCTGTTTTGTCGGTACAGATTACGGTTGTTGCTCCCATTGTTTCACAGGCATGCATCTTGCGCACGAGGTTGTTGGTCTTCAGCATGCGGCGCATTGAGTAAGCCAGCGACAGGGTGACAGCCATCGGCAGACCTTCAGGAACAGCAACTACCACAAGCGTAACGGCCACCATAAGAGTCTGGAGGAAATACGCAAGGAATGACACCCATTCAAACTCAGGCACATTTATGAAATACATCACGATACGCCCTATGATGATCGCTGCGGCAAAACCGTAAGAGATTCTGGTAATCAGTTTGCCGAGTCCGTCGAGCTGTTCATTGAGGGGGGTCTTGACACTATCATCAATCTGTGCAGCTTCAAAGACCTTGCCGTTTTCGGTTTTGTCACCGACGGCGAGCACTCGCATAATGCCGTGTCCTTCCATAATCTTGGTGCCGCGCATAGCATGATTGCTGGGGAATGTCGCGTCAGGGTCAAATTCTGCCTCGATGATGGTTTTATGGCAGATAGGTTCCCCTGTTAAGGTTGACTCGTCGATATTGAGCATCACGGCTTCAAGCAGTTCTCCATCGGCAGGAACTTCCTCTCCGGTGTTGAGAATGACAATATCACCGACAACAACATCTTTCTTGGCAATCTGCATGGCATTACCGTTGCGGATAACCTGAACCGGCTCATCATCATTAACCTGATTGAGCAGGGCAAACTCCTTGTCGGCTTTCAGCTCGAAGATGAACGCCAGACCGGTTGCAAGGAGAATTGCAATGAATATCCCGATTGGCTCAAAGAATACTCCGGCACCTTGTCCAAGACCCCAGAATTCATAGCAGGAGATCCCTATCGAGAGTACGCCCGCTATCATGAGAATGATAATCAGTGGGTCTCCGAACTTTTCAAGAAAGCGTTTCCACAGCGGATCCTTTTCCGGCGGTGTCAGAATGTTGACACCATTCTTTCTACGGCTCTCCAACACTTCCGCGTCGGTCAAACCGGAATATTGTTCATTCACTAACATCTAAATAATGATGAGTTGTCTAATTTTAATCACCTAAATCCTATTTCCTCCCAAATAGCAACAATAACGTGACAGTTCCCGGATATTGATGCTCATACCTCAGCTCAGGTTCATGCCAATATATGCATCTTGATCGAAATATAATCACACCGACCATCGGCCGTGAAGCCAATTTTTTTATTAAATGGAATCTAATTTAATGCTGATGGGATTTGTGTGTTATGAATAAAGCCAAGGCAATTAAAACAATACCTACCCCGAGCTTCAGCAGATCGTTGACATTTCCATACTCAACCTCAATTGAATGTTTGAAGAAGGTGACAATAAGTACCATCAGAATCACTTTCCCCAACGAAGATTTAAGTTCGTCCACATTATTTATCTGCATCCATGAAGGCCGGCCATCAACTTTCTGCAACACAGGATCAATCTTTGTTATAAACAATTCATATATACCCGTACCGAATATTATGAGCACCATCGCAAACAGGAAGACATCTACTGATGAGACAAACATTTCCAGCATATGTTCATAATGTGGACTGCCAATATTGTTTATAAACTCTATCAATGCATCAACAACGATGATGGAACCCTTGATAAATAAAGCTATTGCCGATATAAGAGATCCAAAAACTGCCAAAAGAGTAAGATAACGGGTGAAATAAAGACATTTTTCAAATCTTCGTGTCACCGCGTTCTTATAATTGAGAATAGTCGGGAAATTAATCGATCGGCTCTTGAGATTTTTTAATAACGCCCTGTCGTAAGCATCAAACCTATTATTCTGTATTTTAGCCCTGAGCCACTTGGCCTCAGTCTCATCTATCTCGCCGGGGCTATCCTCATCTTCTAAGAGTAAATCAGAAATAGAATCTACAAACAACTGCTTAAAATCTTGAGAAACTTTCTCTTTTAAAACCGTATCCTTCAACGAAAAAAGAAATTCTCCCTTTTCAATTGTCATCCCTCCATCGAACATTTTTTCACGCAACAAGGCTACATCCTCTGTTCCTATCTGTCCGTCAGACACAATTTTCTTTTTAAGAGCCAGCAGATCTTCCATTATTCTCTATTTTTAATATATTAAATATTGATCCCGAAGGGAGAAAATCATCTCCAAAATCAGGTTAAATAAGTTTATATAAGTTCAGTGTGATAATATTCTGCAAATTTACTAATTATTTTGGGATGGAAAGATGCAAGGATGACAATTATAAATTTTACCGAACCATTGTAATATCTTCTCTCTAAAAAACAGGGGCAGGCTCATAAAGGATGGTGGTCGCAATATTTCCGGAGGAAAACGGAATAGGGCGTGCGAAACTGAAAAGTATTTACTATCTTTGCAGATTGGAGGTGCTTTCCTGGAATTTACCAATGTTTTCATATGGATACCGGGACTTCTCCATTTATCATCTGATTCCATTATTTCTGTATGACCCCCATACCTACCCACATAACCCAGCAGCAGGTGGAAAACGACAGGAGGGTGCTTGAACTCCTCGCTCAGACCTTCCCGAATGTCAGTGCCGCCTCAACGGAGATAATAAACCTGGAGGCCATCCTTAACCTCCCCAAGGGTACGGAGCATTTCGTGGCAGATATCCACGGCGAGCACGAGGCTTTCCGGCACATACTACGCAATGCTTCCGGCAACATCAAGCGAAAGGTGACCGAACTTTTCGGAACAACAATGCGTGAATCCGAGATCCGCGAGCTCTGTTCGCTCATATATTACCCCGAGCAAAAGCTTCAGCTCATCCACGCCTCTGAAAAGGATATCACAGATTTCTACAACATCACCCTCCATAAGCTGATCCGCGTATGTCAGTCGGTATCCTCGAAATATACCCGTTCCAAGGTGAGAAAATCCCTACCCAAAGAATTCGCTTACATCATCGAGGAGCTCCTGCATGAATCCCCATCCGATGATGACAAGCAAGCATATTTCAGCCGCATCATAGAGACCATCATTTCCACCGGACAGGCCGACGAGTTCATTACAGCTCTCTGTTACGTGATCCAACGCCTGAGCATTGATCAGCTTCATATCCTCGGCGACATTTTCGACAGAGGACCGGGAGCCCACATAATTATGGAGATCCTGTGCGATTACGGACGTTTCGATATCCAATGGGGCAACCACGATGCTCTGTGGATGGGAGCTGCAGCCGGAAACGAGTGCTGTATGGCCAATGTGCTGCGGTTATCCCTCAGATATGGCAACATGACAACTCTCGAGGACGGCTACGGAATAAACCTTGTGCCCCTTGCCACTTTCGCCATGGAGACCTACGGAAACGATCCCTGCGAACGCTTCATGCCGACAATAGCTGAAAATGAAGACATTTCCGACAAATCCCGCCTCCTGATTGCCCGTATGCACAAGGCAATCGCCGTAATCCAGTTCAAGCTGGAAGCCGCAATGGCACACAAGCACCCGGAATGGGGGCTGGAAGACCGCGATCTCCTCTCAAAAATCAACTACGAAAAGGGCACCATTACTCTCAACGGTGTGGAATATCCCTTGAACGATACAAATTTCCCCACAATAGATCCTACCGAGCCAACTAAGCTCAATGAAGAGGAAAAAGAACTGGTGGAGAAACTCACACACTCCTTCAGCGTCAGCGACAAGCTCCACAAGCATATCGACTGTCTTCTCTCAAACGGTTGCATGTATGGTATCTACAATTCCAATCTCCTCTTTCACGCCTCTATGCCGCTCAACAGCGACGGCTCCCTAAAAGAGGTGGAGGTGAACGGTGTCCCCTACAAAGGGCGCCAGCTGATGCACAAGATAGGAATGACAATGCGCGAAGCATTTAACGACGACTCCTCTCCTCAGATCAGGGAATTCGCCCGCGACTACTTCTGGTATCTCTGGTGTGGCCCGGATTCGCCGCTCTTCGACAAATCGAAAATGGCCACGTTCGAACGATACTTCATTGATGATCCCGCCACTCACGCCGAAGAGAAAGGGTGGTATTTCAAACTTCGCGACAACGAGCAGATATGCGACATGATTCTTGATGCCTTCGGGGTAGAGGGAAAGCACCGCCACATCATCAACGGACATGTGCCCGTAAGAGCGGGGAAGGGGGAAAGCCCAATCCGTGCAAATGGCAAACTGATGGTGATCGACGGCGGTTTCGCAAAAGCCTATCATCACACCACCGGCATAGCTGGCTACACGCTCGTGTTCCACAGCCAGGGGTTCCAACTCGTACAGCATGAGCCATTCACCTCTGCTGAGGAGGCCATCCGCACCGGGGGAGACATTGTTTCCACAACACAGATCGTGGAGCTGTCAAGACACCGTATGCGTGTCCGCGACACCGACAAAGGAACCGAACTGCAGGCTCAGATTGATGAGCTGACCGAACTCCTTTATGCTTTCCGCCACGGCATCATAAAAGAACGTTATTACAGAGTTAAATAGCATCCTCCCATTCATCTCCGTAAATATTCACAATATGAGTTCTCATAAAAAAAATTCTCTCCTGTTTAAGAACTTTCTCATTGCCGGCACTCTGGCGATAGGAGCCGTTTCCACGGCTTCCGCTCAGGTAAGTGCCTCCCCGGAACGTCTCTCCCCTCTTGCAGGAGGATACATCGAGCGCGCCCGCACCATGCTGGACGCAGGCAACTATCCCGGGGTGATCGACCAGCTCTCCCAACTTCACACACAGGGCGTATTGCTATCTCCTGCTGAGGAGGAGCAATACGTATACATGCTCTCGCAGGCCTACTATGAACGTGGTGACAATGAATGTCTACAGCTGCTCCGCGCCTTCGCCCGGGAATACCCGGCATCCCCCCTCGCTATTAAAGCCCGACTCTCCATTGCCGATTATTATTTTTTCCATCATGATTGGCCGGAAGCCCTCGCCGAGTATAATAACGTGGATTACAGTAGACTTAATCGGTCGGATCTTCCTCTCTACTCCTACCGCAGGGCCCTCACTCTCATCAAGACCGGACACTATGCTGAAGCGAAATCCATGCTTCAAAATATAGCTGACCACCGTCCCTACCGGGAAGCATACACATTCTATTCCGCTTATCTCGACTATGTTGAAGGTAATTACAACAAAGCCTACGACCTTTTCTCCAAGGTCAGGAGTGGAGAGAAGGGGTTACAGGCTCAATATTACCTAACACAGATTGATTTTAAGAGGGGAGAATATAAAACAGTCATTGACAATGCTCCCCGGCTGTTGGCCGGACTCAATGAGCCTGAACTCGCTCCGGAACTCAACCGCATCACCGGCCTGAGCTATTTCAAGCTCGGCTATTACCGCCAGGCACGCAACTATCTCGATCGATATGTATCGTCCCCGGATCTCACTCCAGCTCCCGATGCCGTATACGCGCTTGCTGTTGCCGACTATAACGATGACGATTTGGAAAAGGCTGCGGAACGTTTCTCCACACTTACCGAACTTGGAAACGATCTGGCTCAAAGCGCATGGCTATATATCGGTCAATGCGATGTCAAGACCGGGAATGATGATGCAGCGGCCATGGCATTCGAAAAAGCCGCCCGTATGGATTTTGACAAAGAGGTAAGCGAGACGGCCCTATACAATTATGTGGCTGCAGTGACACGCGGTGGCAAGGTACCTTTCTCATCCTCCGTAGATCTCCTCGAAGGTTTCATAAAACTGTATCCCGCATCGGAATACACTCCGAAAGTGGAGGAATACCTTGCTTCAGCTTATTACAATGAAAGCAACTACACAAAAGCCCTTGAAAGCATCAATAAGATTTCCCATCCTTCGGCAAGTGTGCTGGCTGCAAAACAGAAAGTGCTTTACGAACTGGGAATCGAAGCTTTGACTAATGGCAAAGCCACCGATGCAGCCGATTATCTCAAGCAATCAATCAAACTGGCTTCCCACGACCGCAAACTGGCTTCACAGGCGCATATATGGCTTGGTGACGCAGAATACTCTTTGGGTAACTATCGCGCGGCCTCTGCTGCATACTCAACATTCCTAAAAACCGAACCGAATTCATCCAACCGCTCCCTGGCACTCTACAACCTTGCATATTCGGAATATATGCAGGAGAAATATTCGGCCGCGGCTTCTGAATTCGCAAAAGCCACCGAGACGAAACCCTCTCTTCCGAAGACTCTTCAGGCTGACGCGCTGATCAGGCTTGCCGATTGCCTGTACTACACCGGCGACTACAAGGGCGCGCAGACATCTTACAAGCGTGCCCTCGACGAGGGAACATCCGATGCCGATTATGCCATCTACCGCCATGCCGTGATGCGTGGCCTTGCCGGCGACATCAAGGGGAAACTCGCTGAGCTAACCGACATGCAGACAAGATATCCTGAGTCAAAATGGATGCCCAATGCATTGCTTGAGAAGGCTCTGACTTATGAGGCTCTTGACAATGGGGCAAAAGCGGCGGAAGCATTCAGCGAACTGGCATCCTCTTATCCTCGTTCGGCACAAGCCCGGAAGGCCATGATAAATCTTGCAATATCTTACGCAAAAGGTGGGAAGATGGATAAGGCCACAGAAAGTTATAAAGAGATCATCCGCACCTGGCCCTCCAGCGAAGAAGCCTCTATCGCAAATGATGACCTCAAGAAATATTACGCGTCCAGAGGTTCCCTTCAGGAATATGCTGCTTTCCTACGCACCGTCCCCGAAGCCAAGCAGCTGGATGCAGGCGAAATGGAACAGCTGGCATTCGATGGAGCGGAAACGGCATATGCCGACAATGCCTCCAATATCACTCTCCTGCGCAACTATGTGCGCGACTATCCCGATGGGAAGTACCTGGCCCAGGCTCTTCTCGACATATCCTATTCCCTGCGAAGCGATGAGAAGTTTGAAGAAGCCGCCAACACTCTGGATCGCCTCATCTCCGAGCGCCCCCACTCTACTCAGTATCCGGAGGCCCTGCTGATGAAAGCCGAGATACTTGAATATGATCTGCCGGAGCGAAAAGGGGAAGCTGCCCCTGTGTATAAGGAGCTTGAGAAGGCAGGAGAAACCGATTTCATAGCCGATGCATGTGCAGGAGTGGCCCGAACCTCAATCAACCCTTCGGAACGCCTCGAATATGCACGCAAGGCCCGCACAAGTAGCGGTATCCAGGCAGAAACGGCAGAAGAGATGCGCCTCATCGAAGCCAACGCCCTGATGAGCATGAACCGCGATGAGGAAGGTGTTGAAATTCTCACCGCACTTGCCGTAAATCCCGCCGGAGAAGCTGGAGCCAAAGCAGCCGTGGAACTCGGAAGATATTATCTCGAACGCAAGGAATTTGACAAAGCGGAAAAAGCCATGCTTGATTTCACAGAAACCGGCACTCCCCATCAGTTCCGTCTCGCGCAGGGCTTCATCATTCTCGCCGACGCTTACCAAGGACTCGGAAAATCCTACCTCGCCAAAGAATATCTTCAAAGTCTGAAAGAGAACTATCCGGGAACGGAGAAAGAGATAATCGACGGCATTACAACCCGTTTGAAATCACTTAATTCAAAGAAATGAACCGCCATAGTCTCCGAAAATAACAGTCCGGATAAATATTGATGTTCGATAAGTAGCAAATAGTTGACATGAAACTGCATAAATCATATATCCTCCCGATTTCACTTCTTCTCTCCCTCCCGGCCGCTGCTCAGTTCAATCAGTCGATCAGTGTAGAGGGGAAGTATGTGCCCGAAATATTCAGGCTCGACAGAATCAACACCTTCCCAAAAGCCGTGAGATTCACTCTCGAATCCACGCCTCTATCCTACGATAGCAAAAGTGTACCAACCTCCTTTGCCCCGACCCTTCTCCCTCTCCCTGCCACCGGCTGGCGCGATACTCGGGCCTGGTCGCAATCCCGGGGTTATGTTGAACTTGGAGCCGGTTCGTGGCTGAATTCCACATTGAGCGCAGGATACCGGTTCATATCCGACCCTCAAACCACATTCGGATTCCGCCTCCAGCACAACTCCACATCCTTGTGGCGACCCAAGGTTTCCGAAATGATGGAGGATACCAAACAATACCGCTACGATGAGACTCTCGGGTTCTATGCATCTCATGACTTCGACGGAAGAGGCAGGCTAAGCGGAGCTATCGACTGGCATATAGGAAATTTCAATTATTACGGCTACAATCCCATGTGGCTATCCCCTTCTCAGGGTGACAAAGCTCCCAAAGTGCCGACACAAACCCTTAACGATATTGCCGCCAGATTCATATGGCAGTCTCCCGACAAGACAGACAATCTGACATGGTCGGCCGAAGCCGGAGTTAGATATTTCGGATACAGATCCGCTTACGACCCAATAGAAATATATCCCGGCAATCCTTCAAATCTCTATCGGGCATCCGGAGGCCGTGAAACCGATATCAATCTCGCAGGTTCTGTCAACCTTCCTCTATCCTCAGGTTCATCTGTCGGGGTTGATGCCGACATCAACATTCTCCTATATGGTGGAGACAAGGATGTAGTCGGAGGCTTCTCCCCCTTTCCGCCCGACAACTACGGGATGATCACGCTCACCCCTTATTATCGCTTCACCCGCGATCGGCTCAACGTAAGGGTGGGAGCCGATATTGATCTCTCCATAAATGCCGGAGACGAGGGCGACCGATACAGCTTTCTGCATGTTGCTCCCGATATAAAGATTGACTACCTCGCCGGGCCCGCAGCCCTGTATCTTCATCTCCTCGGAGGAAGCCGCCTGCATACACTCGCTGCTGGATATCAGCTCGACTACTACCAGACCCCATGGCTGCAAGCCTCCCGACCCGTATACACACCACTCGACGGAAGCTTCGGAGCCTCATTCGGTCCATTCGCCGGCTTCTCTCTCGGCATAGACTTCGCATTCAGGGTGTCGCGAGGAGAATATCTTGGAGGATGGTATCAGCAGTTTTTGAATCTTCACAACTCTCCCTACGGCAACCTCCCCCGAGAAATCGGAGGGAGCACGGCAACCTACACTTACTCCTCCAACCAGACCCTTAATATGCACGGTTACAGCCTCGGTGCTCATCTCTCCTACGACCTCGGGAAGATTCTTAAGGTAAATGCCTCTGCCAATTATCAGCCTCAAAATGGACAGTCGGGTTATTTCAATGGTTACGACCGTCCTCGCTGGATAGCCGACTTCTCCGCCGAAACAAATCCCTGGCGCGGACTTAAGCTTAAACTTGCATACAACTACCGCGGAGTAAGAAACATCTACACCATCGCTTACTATCGCAGTGAGATGATTGCAAACGACTCTAAAGCCGTTTCCTACCGTCTCCCCGATCTCTGCTCACTCAACTTCGGGGCCTCCTACTCCTTCACCGAGTCCTTCAACATCTGGGTGCAGGGCAATAACCTTCTTAACCGACACGACGATCTCCTCCCCGGTCTCCCCCAACAGGGCCTGACAGTGACCGCAGGTTTCGGCCTCACCTTCTAAAACCTAACGCCTAAAACCTAAGGCCTAACCCCTAACCCCTAAACCAAACCCCCTCCTGCGCGTTATCAAATAAAAGGATTTCAAAAATGAGTAACGAAATAATAACCCTCTCCTATCTCAATGAAGATGACAAGGCCTATGGACTTGCCGGAATGGCTATTTCCCTGGCTGCCCTTGATGCCATCGACCGCGTAGCCGAAGTAACCCTCGATACCGACGGCCCGATGGTGACTTTCTCCAACCAGTATTATTTCTCCGGATCCCCTTCGATATCGCCCAAATCAACCTGGGATAACCTCCTTCACAACTATTATATAACATCTGCCATGGTGCTTTCAAACATCATGGCCCGGTCACTCGTACGTCTCGGGCAGGAAGTTCCGGCAGATATTCTGGAGACTATCCATCAGGAAATAGCTGAAGAGGGACGCGAATCATGTTCGCTGGAAGATGATGAGATCGAGACCCTCTTTAACAAGACTCGCTCCTATATGAGCCGTATCTTCCGCAACCCCCGTCTCCACCCGGCCATTGAGGAATTCACTCGAACCCTCTCACGCCGCAGATCGCTATCCGGCAATGAGATCCTCGATGAACTCCGTGCCCTATCAATCATATGATGACAATAGCTGAAGCACAAGAAGCTGTCGACCGCTGGATAAAGGAAGTAGGAGGAAAATATTTCTCCGAACTCACAAATATGGCTCTTCTCACCGAAGAGACAGGCGAGCTTGCACGCATAATAGCACGTGTTTATGGTGAGCAAGTGGCAAAACCCGGTGATCTGGACGACCCCCGAAAAGCCTTGGCAGAGGAATTGGCAGATGTGCTTTGGGTAGTGATATGTCTGGCAAACCAGACTGGTACAGACCTCACCGAAGCCCTAAAGGGGTCGCTGGATAAGAAATATAAACGCGACAAAAACCGTTTCAAATCTCTTTCCCGATCAAACCAAGAGTCTGAAAAAGGCTAAAAATTTGCAGGGTCAGAAAAAAAGTATTAAATTTGCACTGCTTCGAGGTTTCTCTCCCTACCCCACCAATTCCCCAATCCCCGGGAGGGGAGCCTGAAGCTTATTGATTGTCTTATGGTGTAATGGTAGCACTGCAGTTTTTGGTTCTGCCTGTCCAGGTTCGAATCCTGGTAAGACAACTTCCGCGAAAAGGGGCTGTGTCAAAATGTTAATTTTGGCTCAGCCCCTTAAGGTGCGTCAGAATGGGTCAGATGCAGCGTCTTTAATTTATTCCCATCCTTAACTTGCTGAAATATTGAAACTTTTAATTATCTTTGCAGATAGATATGGGATAAAATATTGACTCAAAATGGATATCAAAAAAATAATCACCACAATATTCATATTCAAATTCCTGAAAAATCTTTTCTCCCGATACTCTTCCGGAAAAAATGATGTCCCCGGCGCCTCAACAGCCCACCTTACGGTTGAAACAGATGATTATACCACCAATAACGTAAGGAATCATAATCACATGGCTTCGTCGTACTCTGACCCGGATCAAGCATCACTCCTTGATCCGGAACTTGAAGATGACGAAATCATGGATGATCTATCGGAATACGACCATGACTATTGTAACTCTTCAACGCATTCCAGATATCCTTACTCATCTTATCATGATGATGAATACGGTTTCGATTCATTTGACGACTTCAATTCCAACTCAGGATTTGATGACTTTGATACTCATCATGGTTTTGATTCATTCGATGACTTCGATTATTAACCAACCGCTATTATGAATATAGGCAAACCAAATGGCGGCAGGGCCGTGTTCGGCTCAAGATTCGCTGCGATAGCCACAACAGTCGGCTCGGCGGTAGGATTAGGCAACATCTGGCGATTCCCCTATGAGGCGGGCGTACACGGAGGGGGTGCGTTCCTGATATGTTATCTCGCTTTTGCCCTGATGGTAGGAGTGCCGGTACTCATAGCCGAATTCATAATGGGTCGCGGAACCCGCAGCAATGTCCTGGGTGCATATCGTAAGCTCGATCCGGCACACCCCTGGTATTGGGCCGGATATTTAGGAATCGTGGCTTCAATGCTGATTCTTGGATTTTATGCCGTTGTTGCCGGTTGGACGCTGGAATATTGCCTTGAATCACTTTTCGGCATGCTCGACTTCTCATCTGAAGAAGCCGGTCACAGCCAGTTTATGATGCTCACCTCCGGATGGCGACCTGTGATCTGGACAATTATCTTTTCCCTCTGCAACTTTGCAATCCTGATGCGCGGTGTCACAAAAGGGATCGAGAGATTATCCAACATCCTCATGCCCCTGCTCTTCATTCTCCTTGTGATATTCTGCGTCCACTCACTGTTCCTTCCGGGATTTACTGAAGGCATCAACTTCCTATTCAGGCCAGATTTCTCAAAAATCACACCCTCCACCCTTCTCGGAGCGCTGGGTCAGGCATTCTTCTCCCTTAGTCTCGGAGTCGGATGCATGATGACCTACGCCTCCTACTTCAGCGACAAGACGAGACTCGGACAGACAGCCCTCACCACCATGATCCTCGATTCATTGGTTGCCATACTGAGCGGAGTCATAATATTTCCCGCAGTTTTCTCCTACGGCCTCTCTCCCACGGCCGGACCTACACTCGTTTTTGAAGTTCTTCCCAACATCTTCTATCGCATGACAGCAGGAGGAATATGGTCTACCCTATTTTTTCTGCTCCTCTTCCTGGCATCGCTCACCTCCACATTATCCATGAGCGAAATATCCATATCATTTCTCTCCGAAGAGAAAAAGATGGGAAGAAAAACCGCAACCTCAATCTCATGCGGCCTTACGCTCCTGCTCAGCTTGCTCTGCGCCCTCAGCATGGGGCCATGGAAAGACCTCTCAATCTTCGGCATGAACTTCTTCAATCTTTTCGATTACGTAGCTTCCAATATCCTCATGCCCATCGGGGGAATGGTCTGCTCAATCTTCACAGGATGGTGGATCGACCGCAGATTCATAAAATCCGAACTCACCGACCCGGGCACGCGCAGATTCATTTGGCTAAAGCCCCTGATCTTCTTCCTGAGGTGGATATGTCCTGCCGCGATTTTCATAGTATTCCTCGACTCCTCCGGCCTTCTACCCCGATAAGCCCCTCTCAACAGCCACAATCCTCACAAACTCTCCCGTCCTAAAAACTCTCCTAAAAAAATAGTACTAAAAATTCCCCTATAAATATAACCCCTAAATATAATTTAATAATACCCTCAATTTAACTTCGCCTCAAATTTTTGTCTCCGGCTCCGAGCTTCAGCGAAGGAGAGCGGATTCCAACAAAGAAGAAAAAATCTAAAAAATAACAGATGAAATCAATCAAGGAAATATATCGAATCGGCACCGGGCCCAGCTCCAGCCACACAATGGGGCCCCGTCAGGCAGCGAAAGTATTTCTGGATCGCGCCCCAAAAGAGGCCTCCGATTACGAAGTAGTTTTATACGGAAGTCTGGCCGCAACCGGTAAAGGCCATATGACCGATGTTGCAATCGAAGACACCTTCCGGCAAGCCGGAAAGGAGGTTAAGATTACATGGCTCCCCGACATATTCCTTCCCGCCCACCCCAACGGAATGCTCTTCCGCGCATTCGGAGAGCATCCTGCTCCACTGTTCGAGATGACAGTCTACAGTGTCGGAGGAGGTGCCATTAAGATTGAAGGAGATGCCGACCTTGAGTCAAAGGATATCTATCCCATGGATAAGCTCACCGATATCCTTGAATATTGCGAACACACAGGCAAATGCTATTGGGAATATGTGGAGGAATGTGAAGGCCCTGAGATATGGGAATACCTCCACGACGTGTGGGAAGCCATGAAGAATGCCGTAGAACTCGGCATAGCCAGCGAAGGCCGGTTGCCCGGGCCACTCAATCTCCGGCGGAAAGCTGCACAATATTACGTGAAAGCCACCGGCTACCGCGACAACCTTAAAAGCCGGGGACTCACATTCTCATATGCCTTGGCCGTTAGCGAACAGAATGCCTCCGGAGGCGTGATCGTCACCGCTCCCACCTGCGGATCCTGCGGAGTGGTGCCCGGTGTGCTCTATCATCTCTGGAAAAGCCGTGACCTCCCGGAAACCCGGGTGCTCCGCGCGCTCGCCACAGCCGGCCTCATAGGAAATATTGTCAAACATAACGCCTCGATATCGGGAGCCGAAGTCGGTTGTCAGGGTGAAGTGGGAGTAGCTTGCGCAATGGCTGCTGCGGCCGCCAACCAGCTATTCGGCGGCTCTCCCGCGCAGATTGAATATGCAGCCGAAATGGGGCTGGAGCATCATCTTGGCATGACATGCGACCCGGTGTGCGGGCTGGTACAGATTCCATGTATCGAGCGCAACGCATACGCAGCCGCCCGCGCACTTGATGCAAACATATACTCATCTTTTTCAGATGGTGTGCACAGGGTAAGTTTCGATAAACTTGTAAACGTGATGAAAGAGACAGGCCACGACCTCCCCTCCCTCTACAAAGAGACTGGCACCGGAGGCCTCGCCAAAGACTATCAGCAGATGTAGGTGGTAGGCTGTAGGTGTTAGGTGGTAGGCATTAGGCTGTAGGTGTTAGGCGTCAGATTTTAGGGGTTAGGCTTTTGGCGTTAGGTTTTAGATTTTATGCGTTAGATTTTAGGATATTTAAGGTCTTTATCCTATATCCTAAAGCCTATAGCCTAAAACCTAACGCCTATAGCCTAAAACCTACCACCTACCACCTCAGGCACCACCAGCCTGATAAGGGTATCAGGATCAAGACGATGCTCCCCGTCAAAATCCGCATAACGGCTATAATGAGAAAGATACTCATCCTTGCAGTTAACCACCGTGTCGCGGGTTCCGAAAAATGCAATCACCTGATCTGCTGAATCCTTGCGCCGCTTATTGAAAAATCCGAATTTGGGGTCGAATTGTTTCGACTCCATTTTTTCATATTTCTTCACCAACTTATCATTCACCTCGAAATCGGTGGCTCCATCCTTGCGTGGGGTATGAAAAGGGAGCCGTTGACCCACCTTCTCAGACAAATGGCGCGACGTATGGAACGAAGGGTTCACCAAGATTCTCCTCCAGCCCCTGAAGAGCTGGGCATAGAGGCCTCCTAACGAGGTGCCGACCACTACATCATCCGGGCCCAGAGAGTCTGCAAGCCGTTTGAGGAAAGTAACCGCCAGTTCCGGCTGCACCGGAATATCCGGAGCCTCCACCTCATAACCATGCGGAAGTGATCTCGCCAATCGTCGGGCTGTGGCCGATTCTCCGGAACTTCCCATCCCATGAAGATAAACTACCTTGATATTGCTATTTTTCATTTCATTTCACATTTTCTCACAAAGATAATAAAGAAGTGATTAAAATTTGTAAGTTTTCCAAGATAGTGAACTCATTTAAAATACTTGATCCAAAATCAGCGTCAAAATTTAAGTTCAAACCTCCAGGGATGGGAAGATTGTCCGCAGAATTATAGATGTAATATTCCGTTATTATTCATTTTCGCATATTTTTTAATTATTTATTGATAAAATTTGTTAAACCTAATTATTTTTCTTACATTCGCACATTCAAGCGCGAAATGGCACTATGTCACCTTCTTATCCATTTGATTCTCAAATGGGCGCCATT
>CAZCJC010000037.1:0-28915 GCA_964499025.1 uncultured Sangeribacter sp. | reverse complement strand
TGATGCCCGCATCATTCCTTCCTCAACTTGAGAAAATCACTCGCCCAAATCCGCCGCAGGGACTCTCAAATTTTTATGAGATGGGCTCTAAAGTGATTTCAATAAGTTGAGGGTAAATTTAATCACTTTTTGAGATTTGTCAAAAAGAATAAGGCCCTGGCTTATATAATTTCCGATTCTCCGGGGTTGCCGGTGCTTTTAGGCATGAAAATTGGCAACGCCTCCTTGTCAATGGTGATCATTGCTGTGAAGATGCCGTCACGATTAGATGTGGAAAGGGTGGCATGACCCGGATAGAGGAGCTTGAGCTGTCGTTCAACATTGCTTAGGCCTATACCCGATTCGTTGCGACTCAGATTCTGCAGGTGCTCTTCATCGGAAGTGCTGTTCGTTACTTCACAAATCACGTTTCCCTCGTTTAGCAATATCCTGATGGAAATAAATGATGAGTCATGCTGCCGACCCACGTGCTTGAAGGCATTCTCAACAAGAGTGAGAAAAAGGAGTGGAGCGATGGCCAACCCTTCGGTACCCTTTCTGTCGATCTCACAGGTGAGTTTCACGGTATCGTTGAGACGGAGTTTCATCAACTCTACATAATCGGCAATAAATTGCATCTCTTTCTCCAATAGCACCTCGGAGTGTGCAGCATCATAGATCATGAACCTCAGCATTCCGCTAAGGTCATGGAGAGCTTTCTGGGCCCTGTCGGGAGAGATGGCTATCAGGGCGTAGATATTATTGAGGGAATTGAAAAGGAAATGCGGGTTGAGCTGAGCCTTCAGGCTCTTGAGCTCTATCTGGCGACGTTCGGCATTGAGTTCGAGTTCGCGCCGTCTCATGGATTCGCGCCATTCCGAAAGTCGCAGGGCATAGGCCATGGCTATGGCGAGGATCATCATTATCCCGTCGCGGATCACAAACCGGAAGTATCCCATCACATATTGTCCCGATGAGATCTGTGTCCCCTCAAGATGGCGGGGGCGCGGCAAGCCTCCGTGACTCTCAAACCATATCGGAACGAGCATACAGCCCAACACCACAAGGATGATATTCACCAGAAAAAAGAGGAGCTTGCGGTCGTTGCGGAATATTGTGTCGGGCACGATCCGGAAATAGTTGAGGTAGAATATCAGGGTGTAGGTTGAGGCCATCACGATATTCATCAACAGCAAGTCGTGCGGCTCATCACCCCTGCTGAAAAGCGTGAGGACAGTGGGGGAATAAAAGAGCAGGAATGACAACAGAATCACTGTTGCCGTTCCTGCCATATGTATCCTGAATTTGTAATTTTTCACATCATTCATATCTGATTGCTTCAATCGGATCGAGATTTGAGGCTTTCGCCGCAGGATAGAATCCGAAGATGATTCCTATTATGGTACACACCAGGAATGAAAGTATCACCGATGAGGCATCAATCTGCACGGGCCAGTGGGCGAATATGGAGATCATCCAGGTGGCCGCCGCTCCGAGGAGGATTCCCAATAATCCTCCCGTGACCGATATTATCACTGCTTCGATAAGGAACTGCATCATGATATCGCGTCCTGTGGCGCCGATACTCATGCGCATACCGATCTCACGTGTCCTTTCCGTAACGCTCACAATCATGATGTTCATGATTCCGATTCCACCCACAAGCAGCGAGATTCCTGCCACGGCGGCGAGGAGCACCGTCATCATCGAGGAGGTGGATGAAATCATCTCCGCCAGCTCCTGCATCGACCGGATGGTGAAGTTGTCTTCCTCCCCCTCCCGGAGTTTATGTTGCGTGCGCAGAATATCGGTTATCTCGGCGATGGTGGCCTCGGTGCGGTTCTCATCAATGGCCGATGCCTGGATTCCCTGGAGATAGTCGGTGGCGAGAACGCGTTTCATTACCGTTGTGTAGGGCACAAGAGCCAGGTCATCCTGATCCTGCCCCATTGTGTTGTATCCCTTCTCTTCCAAAACACCTATAACCGTCATAGGGATTTTGCCGAATCTCACAACTTTACCAATAGGATCCGTGCCATCGGGAAAAAGGTTGTCGACGAGTGTCTTTCCTAAAACGCATACTTTGGCGGCACTCTTCACATCCTCTTCGGTGAACATCTCGCCCTGAGCCACTTTCCGCTGGCGGATATCAAGAAACTGGGTGTTGACCCCCTGAGCCTGGGAGGGATAGTTGTTGTTGCCGTAGATCCATTGCCCCGACCCGTTGACCGTAGGGGTGATATTGGCTATTGTGGTGGACTGGTTGACTATAGCATCATAATCGGCGGGTTTCAGGGTCTGCATGTCGTCGCTGCTCTGTCTCACTCCACCACGTTTGTCAGCACCCGGAAATATCATGATCATGTTGCTTCCCATCTCCGAGATCTGGGCTTTGATTGAATTTTTCGAGCCCTGGCCTATGGCGAGCATGGCTATCACGGCTCCAACTCCGATGATCACGCCGAGCATGGTCAGGAAGCAGCGCATCTTGTTATTGTTGAGGGCTTTCAGAGCTATCTTGAGTAGATTCTGTATATTCATATTCTTAAGGAATTCCCGGAGTCTAATCGGTTTCCACCGGAAGACTGTTGTAAACCTCCTCGGCCGAACGGATATCATGATTATATTCATCACTCACGATATGGCCGTCACGAAGCATGATGTTTCTTGAGGAATATTGTGCGATTTCCGGATTATGGGTCACGAATATTATTGTCTTCCCTTCGCGGTGAAGACGCTGAAAGAGCATGAGGATTGAAAAGGATGTGCGTGTATCGAGGTTTCCCGTGGCTTCATCGGCAAGAATTATTACCGGGTTGTTAACCAACGCGCGTGCGATTGCCACACGTTGCTGCTGCCCTCCCGACATCTGATTGCTCTTGTGCAGCAGACGCTCTCCAAGCCCCACTTCCCGGAGGCATCTTTCAGCCCTTTCGGCCCTCTCCTTGGCCGAGACAGAGGAATTATAGAGGAGGGGGAGTTCCACATTCTCAAGGGCAGTGGTTTTCGGGAGGAGATTATAATTCTGGAATATGAAACCGATCTTCCGGTTTCGGATTCTTGCCCTCTCATTTTTACCCATACCTTTCACAGGGATTCCGTCGAGCAGATATTCCCCGGATGTGGGTGTGTCGAGGCAGCCCAAAGTGTTGAGGAGTGTCGACTTTCCGGATCCGGATGTGCCCATGATAGTCACGAACTCCCCTTCGTAGATGGTGAAAGATACTCCCCTCAACGCCTTGACCGTCTCATCACCTACCTTGAAATATCTTTTGAGATTCTCTATCTTTATTATCTCTTTACTCATCGGCGTTATTTTTTCTTGGATCCCGGCGGTTTTGGCATGAAAGGATTCTCCTCAGCTTTGCCACCTTTAGGTTTCCCCTTGATCACGTTGTATTGCAGCGCCACCTTATCGCCATTCTTCAGGCCGGAAAGAATCTGCTGATAAACGCTGTTGCTCAGCCCTGTCTCCACGGTAGTCTGAATAAGTTTCCCATCGCGTAACACCCATACCGCCGGACCTTTCAGCTCTTTCGCTGCCACGGCTTCCGGAAGTCCGCTCCCCTCTTCCGCTTCCTGAGGCTGGAATTTGAGGGCCTTGAGCGGCACAGCCGTTATGTCGTTAAGTTCAAGGGTATAGATTGTGAGGTTAGCAGTCATGCCCGGAATCAGCTTGTGATCGGGATTGGGGGCTTTTACAATCACCTCGTAGGTGACGACGTTGGATTCTGTGGTGGGATTGAGCCTGACCTGGGTAACCGTCCCTTCGAATACATCGTTGGTATAGGCATCGACGGTGAACGTTACATGCTGCCCTACCTTGACCTGACCTATATCGGCCTCATCCACATTTCCGACAACCTGCATGTTGTCGAGATCGGCGATAACATATAGGTTGGCTACATTCATGTTTGACACCACCGTCTGGCCAACCTCAACCTCTCGGGAGATTATGATGCCGTCGATGGGGGAGTAGATTTCAGCGTAATTCAGGTTCTTGGCTGCACGCACACGGTCGGCCTGGGTCTTTTCATAGTTGAGGCGGGCCACATCGTAATCCCGTTTTGTGGTCTGGAATTCATAATCCGATATCAGCTGCTCTTCATGGAGGGCTTTGTCGCGCTCATAGTTCTTGCGGGCATACTCGTAGCTCGCCTTGGCGGAGGCCATGTTGGCATCCGCACTTTTAAGCTCGCTGTCGAGCAAGGTTTTCTCGATCTCCGCAAGTAGCTGGCCTTTCTGTACGGTGTCGTTATAGTCGGCATACAGTTTGTCGATGATTCCGGTGACCTGCGTGCCGACATCCACCTGTGTCACCGATTCCATCGTTCCAGTGGCTGTAACTACCTCCGACATGCTTGTGGGCTCCACAGTGTATGTCTCGAGTTCATGTTTCTCTTTTTCCGAGCATGAGGCCGAGGCTATCGCCAGGGCTGTCAGCATCAAGTATTTATAAAAATTCCTCATCTCTTTTTAAATTGTCTCTGTCTTGGTTCATCTTTTGGAATTCATCCCCCAATCGGTCGGAATGAGTTCATCGGTTTCGGTCTGTGTGTGTTCAGGGGAGGGTGACTCCCGAAGTTGCATAGTAATTTATCGTCTTGTTGGAAAGAATGGCCATGAATTTATTTTGGAGCAGTTCGAGCCGGGCATTCAGGAGATTGTTGTGGGCTGTGAGAAGCTCCAGCGGATTCACCAACCCGAGTTCAAACTGCCTGTTGACAAGGTTGGCCGTGAGTTGTGTGGCTTCGAGCTGCTTGAGTCCGCTCAGATATTTTGCTTTGGCATTTGTGGCATCTATGTAGAGGGATTCGATGGTCTGCGAAAGGTCATCAATAAGCTGCTGCCGGTTGAGATCATATTCGAGCGATGCGAGATTGGCTTTTGCCACAGCCCGTTTCGTGGAGTTTCCGTCATAGATGGGCACCGACAGAGTCAGGCCGATATTTTCATTCAGACCCCTCCCCATCTGCCAGCCCCAGGATTTCCCTCCCGAGGTGTATCCTGTGCCTACTCCCCCCTGAAGAGAGAGGTTGGGCAGGTTGCCGGCTTTGGCAATCTTTATGTCGTTGGCATATATCTCCTTGCTGAGCTCGTTGCTTTTGATTCCCGGAAGCCATTGCATGGCGAGCTCAAATGTACGCTCCTTTGCAGGAAGGAGACTGAGAATATCCTCATCCGAGAGCTTTGGATCTGCTATCTCAAGATCGTAATCAAGCCCGAGAGTGAGGATCTTCTTGAGACTCAGTTTGGCTGATGCTAAAGAACTCTCAGCCTGGACAAGATTATATTGGTCCTGAGCCATCTGACTCTCAATCTGAGCAAATTCCACCTTGGAGGTGCGTCCCGATTCCATAAGTCGCTTGGCCCGGGCGGTCTGAGAGGTGCTTATCTCAAGAGTCTGCGATGCGATCTCCACGGTTTCCTTTGCATACATTATATTCAGGTAAGCCTGAAGGATTCCCAGGGTGAGCTCCTTTACCACATCCTCTCCGGCCAGGAGCTGCTGCTCACGGAGCACTTTTGCTGACTGCAGGCGGTATTTGCGTATATTTCCCTCCCAAACCGTCCATGAGGCGTTTACTCCGTAAGAACTTCCGTAAGCGTTCGAGGTCCTCCCTTCGGATGAAACGGGGTAGTTTGTGAAACTATGGTTTGTAGAGAATCCTACCTGCGGCAGCCACGCATCTTTGGCACTTCCTATATCCTCATCCGCCTGAAGAATTGAAAGGAGGGCTTTCCTCACCTCCGTACTGTTCTTTACAGCATAGTCAAGACAGTCTTCAAAACTCCATTTAGCGGGTCGCTGCATATTGCGGTCGGCTACCACCTCCTCAACGGAGGTAGCGGTCGCAAACCGGCTCTCTCCGTAGACGAGGCATGTGGACGCACCTATGCCGAGTGTTAAAATTATCTTTGTCAACTTCATTTCCAATATGTTTCTGAGTCCTCGGGGGCTCAACCAATTTTGAAAACCTGTTTTGTTTTAATCAAATGACGCATGAAGAATGTGCAATTTAAGCCACTTGATCAAATGCAGATTTAAATTCTTATTCTCAAGAGGCAAAATGGAATCGGTGGAATGGTTTCAAACCAGTGCAGAAACCATAAAATGAGCTCCGAATGGCACTGTTTTTCTTATGTGTCTTAAAATTTGTTAAATAGAATGCGTCTGCAAAAAAAATACCGCGCCAGTCATTTTGAAGTGACTGACGCGGCGTTATTTGTTATCTATAACTAAATTCCTTAACCGTATTAATAACCGGGTTTATTGAGGAGTTTGAACATATTCTTCTTGTAAGCCTCCACGCCGGGCTGGTTGAAGGGGTTCACACCGAGCATGTACCCACTGATTCCACATGCTTTCTCAAAGAAATATATGAGCTGTCCGAGTGAGTATTCATCAAGGGTCGGAATTTCGATCTTGATGTTTGGAACACCACCCTCGACATGAGCCATCTTGGTGCCGAGTTCTGCCATCTTGTTTACTTCGTCGATCTGCTTGCCGGCAAGATAGTTGATGCCGTCGAGGTCGGCTGCATCCATCGGTACGCGGTGGTCGATGGCCGGTTTGCGTATGGAGATCACGGTTTCGAAGATTGTGCGCTCACCATCCTGAATCCACTGTCCCATTGAATGGAGATCGGTGGTGAAGTTTACAGATGCAGGGAAGATACCCTTGCCATCCTTACCTTCGCTCTCTCCGTAGAGCTGTTTCCACCACTCTGAGAAATACTGGAGCTTGGGATCAAAATTAACGAGGATTTCGATCTTCTTACCATCCTGATAGAGGGCGTTACGCAGACGGGCGTAGATCTGGGCCGGATTTTCAGGTGAGGGATGAAGTGTGGTGCGCTCCATGTCGGCAGCCCCGGCAAGGAGTTTCTTGATATCGTGGCCGGCTACAGCTATAGGAAGAAGGCCTACAGGAGTGAGCACAGAGAAACGGCCACCGACGTTGTCAGGGATTACATATGTCTCATAACCCTCTTCTGTGGCCATCTGGCGCAGTGCACCCTTCTTCTCATCGGTGATGGCCACGATAAGATTCTTGGCTGCATCCTTTCCTGCCTGTTGCTCAAGTTGAGCTTTAAGCAGACGGAATGCAATTGCCGGTTCGGTAGTTGTGCCTGATTTGGAGATTACAATAATACCGAATTTCTTACCCTCAAGGAACTTCTGGAGCTCAGCAAGGTAATCCTGACCGATATTCTGTCCGGCATAGAGCACCTTCGGCTCTTTGGGTTTTGGAGCATAATAGTCGGCGAAGCTGTCGGCAAGGGCGTAGTTCACAGCTTTAGCTCCGAGATAGCTTCCACCGATTCCGACGCAAACCACATAGTCGCAGTTCTCACGAAGGCGTTCGGCTGTGGCGTTTATTTTATTGATAAGGGTCTCAGGTGTCTTTGAAGGGAGATCAAGCCAGCCGAGGAAGTCATTGCCGGCACCTGTACCCTCCTCAAGAGTTGTCAGTGCTTTCTCACTCTCGGCTGCGAGAGCATTGTATTGTTTCTCCGCAAAATATACGGCATCCTGAATGTTAAGATCTAATGTTTTCATAATATACTTTGATTAGTAATTTCAAGATAAATTTTTAGAGTCTTATAAATCGAATAAGTCTTATAAATCGAATAAGTCTTATAAATCGTATAAAATTTATAATCGGCTTGGGTCTTGGGGGCCGGCCTCTGTTATAACAAGCGAGGCCGCATGAGGGTTGAGTCGGCTGTGCTGTTTGTTCCGGTCGGAATTCTGCCGCCCCGGCCGGAGGGAAGCTTGAGATAGGATAGCTATCCGGAGCGGAGCCTGCGATGGGGTGATTTGCCGGGGAAGCGGAGGAGGGGTGACTTATAGGAGGGTTGAGCCGGTTATCTGAAGCTGTCGGCGATACGCTCAATGGCGATGCGAGGTCGCGCTTTCTCATAAAGCACGCTGTAAACAGCTTCCATGATGGGCATCTTCACTTTCAGTTCGCGATTTATGTCGTGGATACATTTTGTGGCGAAATATCCCTCCGCTACCATCTCCATCTCCATCTTGGCCGCTTTCACACTATACCCTTTTCCGATCATTGCTCCGAAGTTATGGTTGCGGGAGAAACGGCTGTAGGCCGTTACAAGAAGGTCGCCCAGATATGCGGAGCGGTCTATGTCGCGGTCGTGCATTGGGGCTGCTGCATCGATGAAACGGCGCATCTCGCGCGTGGCGTTGCATACTGTCATCGCCATAAAGTTGTCGCCGGCCTTGATGCCGTGGATGATTCCTGCGGCGATTGCGTAGACATTCTTGAGCACGGCTCCGTATTCTATTCCCTCCACATCGGGAGAGAGGATAGTCTTCAGTCTCGGACCTCCGATCATCGAGGCGAAGTCAACGCTTTTCGCATGGTCGAGACACCCGATTGTGAGGTAGCTCAGACGTTCGAGTGCAACTTCCTCGGCATGACAGGGACCGCCGATCACGAGCATGCGGTGGCGCTTGCATCCGAAGCGCGCCATCATCCAGTCGGTGACGATCATGTCGGTTTCGGGTACGATTCCCTTTATCGCCGATATGATATTTTTCTCCGATATGTCCACTTCAATCTTTTCCAGCGGTTCACGCATGTAAGGGGAGGGGAGGGCGAGAACCACGCTGTCGTTTTCGGAGAAGACTTTGTTTATGTCGTCGGAGAAATCAATGCGCGACACATCAAAATTCACATCTGTCAGATATGCCGGATTATGGCCCAGATTGATGAAATCTTCGATGCGGTCGCGACGCGGTATGAACCAGCTTATGCGATCGCAGTTACGGAGCAGAAGCTTGGCCAATGCCGTGGCCCAGCTTCCGCTTCCCGCTACCGCTATTTTTCCTATCCTGTTGGTGGCCATGATCACTCTTTTGTCTCTTCTGCGTTCTCCTCTTTATTCTCCTTTACCTGCTTCTTCTCAGGACGCATCTGTGGGAAGAGGAGCACTTCCTGAATGGTGGTCTGACCGGTGAGCATCATTGCGAGACGGTCCATACCGATTCCCATTCCGGATGTGGGGGGCATACCGTATTCGAGAGCGCGGATGAAATCCTTGTCAATAATCATTGCCTCGTCGTCACCCTTGTCGGCAAGGCGCATCTGGTCCACGAAACGCTCATACTGATCGATCGGGTCGTTGAGCTCACTGTAGGCGTTGGCGAGCTCTTTTCCGTTTACCATAAGCTCGAAGCGTTCGGTAAGTTCCGGATTCTCGCGGTGACGCTTGGTGAGGGGCGACATCTCGATCGGATAATCGATGATGAAGGTGGGCTGGATATAAGTGCCCTCGCACTTCTCGCCGAATATCTCGTCGATGAGCTTTCCTTTACCCATCGAGGGATCAACATCTATTCCGTTCTCCTTGCAGAAGGTCCGGAGCTCATCCTCGCTCTTACCGGTTATGTCGAAACCGGTTTTCTCCTTTATGGCATCGGTCATGGTGACACGTTTGTATGGAGCCTTGAAATCAATCTCGTGGTCTCCTACCTGAACTTTGGTAGTGCCGTTGACATCGAGACAGATCTTCTCAAGCATTTTCTCGGTGAATTCCATCATCCAGTTGTAATCCTTGTAAGATACGTATATCTCCATGCAGGTGAATTCCGGATTGTGTGTGCGGTCCATACCTTCGTTGCGGAAGTTTTTCGAGAACTCGTAGACTCCTTCAAAGCCTCCGACTATAAGACGCTTCAGATAGAGCTCATCGGCGATGCGGAGGTAAAGGGGGATGTCGAGAGCATTGTGATGCGTGATGAACGGTCGCGCGGCTGCTCCGCCGGGAATCGACTGGAGAATAGGTGTCTCTACCTCCAGATAGCCGTGCGAATTGAAGTATTCACGCATGGAATTGAACATTTTCGTGCGCTTGAGGAAAATGTCGCGGATGCCCGGATTCACCACAAGGTCAACGTAACGCTGACGGTAACGCTGTTCGGGGTCGGTGAATGCGTCGTATGCCTTGCCATCCTTCATCTTCACGATCGGGAGGGGACGGAGACTCTTGCTCAGAACTGTTATCTCCTTGGCATGGATGGTGATCTCACCCATCTGGGTGCGGAACACGAATCCTTTCACACCAATGAAATCACCGATATCGAGAAGCTTCTTGAAGACAACATTATACATATCCTTGTCCTCGCCGGGGCAGAGGTCGTCGCGGCTTACATATACCTGTATACGGCCATCAGCATCCTGAAGCTCCATGAAGGAGGCCTTACCCATGATGCGACGGCTCATGATTCGGCCGGCTACGGAAACCTCGCGCGGAGGATTAAGCTCATCGCTGAAATTCTCCTTGATTTCCACTGTATGACCGGTTACGGGATACTCAGCGGCGGGATAGGGCTCGATTCCGCGTTCGCGTAGGGCCTCCATGCTGCGCCTTCTCACTATCTCTTGTTCGTTCAATTCCATATTATATATTCTTCTTTTATATTTATTTTCCGTTATGTAGAGCTTGCGAACCATTCCCGTAGAAGGGTATAAACAGGTTCAATATGCAAAGTTAATAAAAAAAGCTGAGGGTTGAAAGATTAAACTTTTCCTCCCCGGGTGTGTCATAATTAATAGAAAGTCCCGTTTTATAAGAATCGGGTTAATATTGAAAACTACAGAATATGAAAAAAATCTTAGCTTTGATAATGATGGTGGTGGGCCTCGTGGCCTCGGCCGGAGCGGCAACCCGTCAGGAAGCATCTTTCCCGGGAGGAGAGAAGGCTTGCAAGGAATTTATTAACAAGAATGTGGTTTATCCTGCCTCTGCCCAGGAGAATGGAGTGGAAGGAGTCGTGGTGGTTTCCTTCACTGTCAAGACCGATGGAACTATCGGAAATATCAAGATCAAACGTATGGTTGATCCCGATCTGGAGGCTGAGGCTGTGCGCGTAGTCAAGAAGATGCCTAACTGGCAACCGGCCACAGAAGATGGCGTGGCTGTTGAGTCTACTGCGGAGGTTTCATTCCCATTTACCCTTCAATAGAATGGAGGTGTGGGATAAATAGCTCCTTGTCATCCGAATCATTCCGACCGCATTCTTGAAATGCGGATAGAATTTTTCCGCCGGCACGAAGTCAATGGATTTCGTGCCGGCGGTAGTTTTTTATTAGGCTGATCGAATCTTTTAAACCTTTATTCGTGCTTGATTGAAAGAATGTCGGGGAAGATTTCGAGGAGCTCGGCGATTATATGACGGGAGGCGGAGTCTCCTAACTCTGCGGCCCGGTTGTAGAGCCTGATGGAGCGGTGGAAATTGTAAGGGAGCACCTGACCATGGGAGTAGGCGTCGGCTATGGTCTTTAAGGCTCCTGCCGAAAGGCTGTCTCCCGGATTGTTAGAGAAGTAATCGTCAAGTTCGCGCAGGGCGGAGGGGAGCCCGCGTTTGGCCGCTTTGTTGAGGAGCGTTATCGCACGGAGTGTGTCGGCCGGAATCTCCTGGGAGCCGACCAGCATGAGGTGTCCGAGGTTGGCGGCAGCCTTCAGGTCTCCTGCCTCTTCTGCACGCCCCAGAAAATATAATGCCGAGTCGCGTTTCTGCGGCGCGCCCTCACCTTGCCAATAGAGATAACCGAGGAAATTCATGGCCCTTGTCGAGCCATGCGCGGCTGAGTCACGGAGAGCCGCAAG
This sequence comes from uncultured Sangeribacter sp., assembly GCA_964499025.1. Lineage (GTDB taxonomy): Bacteria > Bacteroidota > Bacteroidia > Bacteroidales > Muribaculaceae > Lepagella. Next base: position 17,297 of record CAZCJC010000037.1, on the reverse strand, counting down.
GGCGGCGGGTTCTCCGGCCGCGGCACGGTCTTCCACCTCCCGGATATCGGTTCCCGGAAGGAGCGGGGCCAATGAGGTGAGGCCTAATAATAAGAGAGGTAGGATTTTCATCATTTAGGGGTCATTGTCACGAGAGGAACCAGCATCTCCTGAAGAGAGATTCCCCCGTGCTGGAATGTGCCGTTATAATATTGCACGTAATAGTTGTAATTATTCGGATAGGAGAAGAAATCTTCGTTGCAGGCATAAATGAAGCTGCTCGAAAGGTTGGGTGCCGGCAATCCGAAACGTTTGGGATCATGCATTTCATAAACCTGCCGATAGTTGTAGCTCAGGTTCTTACCTACCTTATACCGGAGATTGGTGTTGGTGTTCTTGTCACCCACCACTTTCACCGGATTGTCTACACGGATTGTGCCGTGGTCGGTGGTTAGTATCACCTTGTAGCCATATTCTGCGAGACGCCGGAATATGTCGGTGGCGGAGGAGTGGCGAAACCAGCTCTCTGTAAGCGATCGGTAGGCGGCATCGCTGTTGGCGAGCTCGCGGATCATCTTTGATTCCGTTCGGGCATGTGAGAGCATGTCGATGAAGTTGAGCACGATCACCTGAAGGGGTACATCCCTGGAGGAGGCGAGCGTCTGTAGGAATTTTTCGCCGGCCGAGGAGTCGTTGAGCTTTGTGTAGCGGAACTGCTCCTTGCGGCGGAAGCGGTCGAGCTGGGTCTTGACAAGCTGTTCCTCATGGATGTTGAGTCCCTCATCCTCATCCTCATCTACCCAGAACTGCGGAAACATCTTTTCAATCTGAAGAGGCATGAGCCCGGCAAAGATGGCATTGCGGGCATATTGGGTGGAGGTGGGGAGAATAGTAGTGTATAACTCCTCGTTGACATTGAAGAATTCGGAAACGATCGGCTGCACCACTTTCCATTGATCGAGACGGAAGTTGTCCACAAGTATGAAGCATACCTTCTCACCTTTGTCGAGGAGGGGGAAGACACGGCGATGAAAAATCTCCGGACTCATGAGTGGGTGATCATCACCGGTGACCCAGTCTTCATAGTTGCGTTTCACAAACTTGCAGAAATTGGAATTCGCATCCCGTTTCTGCATGAGCAGCATCTCCGACATGGAGGAATCAGTCTCGGCGAGTTTGAGCTCCCATCTCACCAGTTCGCGGTAAACATCCATCCATTCGGAAATGGATGAGGCGGAATTGATCATGGTCGACAGGCGCATGAAATCGTGCTGATATTCCGAAGATGCCTGCTCGGCCACAATCTCACGGCTATGGAGGTTTTTCTTGATAGATAGGAGTATCTGGTTGGGGTTAACAGGCTTTATCAGATAATCGGCTATCTGGTTTCCTATGGCCTGGTCCATGATGTTCTCCTCCTCGCTCTTTGTTATCATTATCACCGGGATATCGGGGTGCGACCGGTTGATAAGGGCCAATGTCTCAAGTCCGGAGATTCCGGGCATGTTCTCATCGAGCAGGATGAGGGAGAATGGCTCTTTGTCGAGCGCATCGAGGGCATCGCGGCCGTTAGATACGGTGGTGACTTCATAGCCTTTAGCCTTCAGAAAGAGTATATGCGGCTTAAGGAGATCTATCTCGTCGTCCGCCCAGAGAATTTTATCTGACATGGTCGTTAATTTCTTGTGGTGTATTCTGTGTGTTTTCCGGTTCCGTTGATTCGGGTTCTGCTGATTCAGGTTCAGTTTTTGGAGGATCAACTTCCTCCGGGATAGCCTCTCCCGGTTCGCTTTCCTCCGTCTCGGCTTTTTCCTCTGTCTCAGTTTTTTCCTGCTTGGTAAGGTCTTCTTCCGTAGCGGTAGCTTCATCAGGGGCCGATTCATCCTCCGGGACGAACCCGTCGGGGGGCTCAGGAGCAGGGAGGTCGGCCGGTGCGGGAGGCTCTGCCTCAAACCGGAAGTAGTCATCGAATGAACGCCCTTCGCGGAGCAGAAGTTCAAAGTTGGCTTTGCTTATCATGATGGGATGTACACTTTCCGGAAGTTCCAAACCGTTACGCGTCATAACGGAGCGGTAATGTTCCAATTCCTTGAGATTATTGAATCCTTTGACAATCAACAATCCTATCTCCCCGAAGCTCATAGGCTCGAGATCAAAATCCTTCACAACGAACGATGAGAAGTTGAAGCGAGCCATCTCATAGAGAAGGGCATTGGCGTTGACGGAGTCTACCGGGAAAGCGAGCACGAGATATTGCGGGGTATTGGGATCGCGCTCGAAATTGGCGGGTTGTCCGTCATCTCCCAAAGGCACGGAGTCGTTAGTGAGGTTCATGCTCCAGATCATCCCTTTTGTGTTGCTCATTCCGGCATGAGGCACTCTGCCGGCCCGGAGTCCGTTCATTATGTTTGCCGCGATGGGGGTCATATCTGTTTCTGGCCAGCGTTCGAGAAGGGTCGATATCCTCTCCTTGAATTTGTCGTTATCCGGTTCGGTGAGATATGACAACGCATCAATAAATACGAATTTGGGTAGAATCTTCGAGAGGGGGAAATCGGTTTCCATCTCTTCGGTGAGACGGTGAACGGTGCTGTTGTCGTCGGCGAGATATGCCTGATAGGCTTTCTCGTACATATCCTCCTGCACCTGATTCATCCTGCGGAGATTATCGAAATAGTTCGGGTCACGCATGGCCATGCCATAGGGTGAATCGGGGAACTCCGACAGGATTTTCTGCCTCCATTCTTCGGCCTGCGCCGTGTCGCCGAGACGGACGGCCATCAGGTAGAGATTATAGTAGACATCCAGACGATAGACGTTATCGGGATAGCGTGTCTCAAGCCGCAGGAATTCGGTTTTGGCCGCTGCGTAGTCTTCCAGTTTATCCTTAAGGATAAGGCCCATGTTGTATAGACCCTCCTGGATAATGTCGTTGGCATTCTGCTTCTCTTCGGGTGTGGATGGGATTTGGGAAAGATAATATTCTATGTTATGAGGATCTGAAGCATCCGCAGCCGAATCCTTCCCTTTCCCTTTTGCCTCTCCGTTATCATCCTGCTCCTGATCACTCTTTGCCGGATCCTCCTGATTCTCGGCGGATTCTTCGGAGGTGTTCTCTTCCGGTTCGTCGAGTGAGAATGTGGCCTTGTTTTTCCGTCGCCAGTCATCTTCGAGACGTCTGGCTCCCCAACGTCGCTGGAACTCGCTTTTACCCTGCGATTTTGTCATGGCGTTGTAGAAATACCATGACTTGTCGGAATTTGCCGTGAAACCTTGAGGGGCGGCATCATTTTTCTTGATTCCCTGGGGCGTGTTGGCTTCACGCTGCTGCATGGCTTCAAGGCGCTTAGCCTCTTCGGCCTCCTTCTTCTCTTTGGCAATCAGCTCATCCACGAGTCGCTGGGCAACTGCTTTCTGCTCTTCGGGCGTCATTTCCGACAGACGCAGGAGAGAGTCCTGTAGCTGGACGTTGCCCGAGTATACGGCAAGTTCGTCAAGCACATCGCTGCGCCTTTTGAGCATCTTGTAGTCGGGGTAATTTTCCGGCAATTGTGGCACAGCCTCTGAATAACATGGTTGGGCCTTTACATAATCACCCTTTGCAAAATAGAGGTTGCCCAATGCTAACTGGGCCAGGGCGCGGTCGATACCGTTACGGGTTGATTTCTCTACGGCAAGACCATAATTTTCAATAGCTTTCACGGAATCCCCCGACGAGAGATAGAGATTTCCGATTGCATAGTAGATCTGGTCGGCGAATTCCTGATTCCGGGCATAACGGGTCATTGCCTTGAGGGCGTTGACCTCCTTGCTGATGTTCTTTCCGGTGAAGACCTCACTCTGCTTTATCCGTGCATTGAATTTGGCGCGATAGGATATACCCTGACCTTTCCCGGCATTGCTGTAGGCCATGTATGCGTTTTTCTTATCCCCTAAGTTGGCGTAAAGCTGCCCCAGAAGGAACCACAATCTGTTTTTCTGACTCCCTTTCGCATTCTTTGCAGCCTTGGTGAGGAAGGGGAGGGCTTCCTTATACCTGTCGGAGCGTATGAGAAGATCAGCTTTAGCCAGGTTGTATAGATCGCGTAGCTCACGGGTAGTGAGATTCTTCTCTTTCACGGGATGCAGGGCGTTTTCCGCCTCATAGGTCCAGTCGAGGGCGCAATAGCAGAGTGCCATCCAGATTTTAGCCTCTGTCACCACATTCGGAAGCCATGTGAAATGCTTTGAGATATACATGAAAGTGGCGGCGGCTCCCGGGAAGTCTCCGTTGTAATACTGACCCTTTCCCATTGTGAGCCAGGCGTTGTGAAGGAATGGGTTGAATTCATCGCGGGCCCTGAACTCCTTCTCTTTTTTTGAGGAGCCGCGTTTCACCGGTTTCTTTTTTATCGAGTGCAGCTGGATAGCCTTCTGCATCTTTTCGATTGTGCGCTTGAAATCCCCTTTGGGCTGTGGCATCTTGTCGTCGGCCCGGGCTTCAGCGGGATGGGTGAAAATACGGCGCGTATAGTCATCCTCATAGTCCGACTCCATGCCGGCTAATTGCTCATTATAGTGCTCTTTACCGTTGAAATATACATTGTAGCGCGTGGTGAAGGCTTGCCAGTTTCTGGACATAGCAGTGTTTTTCTTCGTGCCGCAAGACCCGAAGATGAGGACAAGGAGTCCGGTCAACGCTATCAATAATAATTTCCTCACTCTATAGAAACGTGAGAATGGTCGGTTTTATTTCGGAGTTCATGGCACGGGATCATATCCGCTTCCTCCCCAGGGATGACAACGGAGTATCCTGCGCAGTGCGAGCCAGGAGCCCCGGAGTGCCCCATGCCGGCTTATGGCCTCGATCGCATATTGGGAGCAGGTCGGGGTGTAACGGCAGCATGAAGGGAAGTGGGGGGAGATGGCCCCCTGATAAAATTTTACCAGCAGAATAAGGATCCTTTTCATTGATGGTTCTGTGGGGTGGAGGAGTTTCCGCTTTCCGAGGGGGTGGAGAGTCTCCGGTTCAATTTTGAGAGTAGCCTGTTCATTTTCTCCTCCACAGTGGCATAGGGAAGAGTCTTATCCGCGATATATATGAAAGCTATGCAGAGGATTTCTTCTCCATCCCGGGATATCATCTTTTCCTTGATCGGAAGCCGGTTCAGCCGGTAAGCTTCCCGTATCCGTCGGCGCATAAGCACGCGGTCCACGGCATGACGCAGCTTCCGTTTGGGCACGGTGATGAGCATCTGCATTGTCCCTATCTTTGCCGGAATCCCGGCCCGGAATGAATCCTTGAGTTGCTGGTGTGAAAGTTTGCGCCACACCACCCTTAGCGGGAATTCATAAAGGCTCTCGCCGCAGGAGAATAGGTCTTCCACGAGTCTTTTATGCCTTAGTTTTTCATCTTTCCTTAGGGTGAGGCGCATGTGGGGATTAGGTTTTAGGCCTTAGGGATCAGTGATCAGGTGTTAGATGGTAGGGATTAGGGTTAGGGATCAGTAGGTGCGTGAAATGATGAATTCGAAGATGTCCCTGAAGGCTGTTTTAGAGGGAGAGTCGGGATAACGGTCGAGTATGGCGTCGGCCTCAAGCTGCATGCGTCGCATCACATCGAAAGAATATTCGATACCTCCGTTATCTTTTGCAAATTCTATGAGTGTATCGATCTCTTCTGAAGAGAGATCTCCCTTCCGGATCATCTCCTTCATCCTGTCGGCTTCCTCAAGAGGAGCTGAATTGAGGGCATAGAGCAAGGGTAGTGTCACCTTCCCTTCGCGGAGGTCGTTGCCGGTCGGTTTCCCTATCCTTGAGCCAGGGGAATAATCGAAAATATCATCCTTGATCTGGAAGCAGAGCCCCAGTAACTCGGCATACTGCACCATGGGAGAATATTCTTCGGGGGTTACTCCTACGGCCTCGGCTCCCATTTTGACGCAGTTCATGAATAGGGAGGCTGTCTTTTTACGGATCATGAGGAAATAGCTCTGCTCGTCGAAATGATGGTCGCGGGCATTTACTATCTGGTCGATCTCTCCGAGCGACAATTCTTTTCCCAAGGCGGATAGAGCGGAGATTATGGAAATGTTTCCGGTCTTGATTCCGGCTGCGAGGGCGTTTGAAACGAAGAAGTCGCCCACAAGCACTGCGATATGGTTTCCCCAGGTGGCGTTGATAGTCGGAAGCCCTCTCCGGAGCTCCGTTTCATCGACTATGTCGTCATGGATCAGGGAGGCGTTATGGAGCATTTCAAGGGCTGCACCTGCATGGAGCACATCCTCATTCATCTTTCCGAACATTTTCGCGCTCAGAATCACCAGTATCGGACGAATCTGCTTCCCTTTTTTCTGAAGATAAGATGTGACCACACGGTTCATAAGGTCGTTGGAAGTGTTGAGTGTCGTGGAGATGATATCGTTCATCTCCCTCAACTCGTCGCTCAGCAACGATTGTATTTTATCCAATTGCTCCATAATCGCTGCAAATTTACAAAATATTTCCAACTTAAGGAATTTTATATTAACTTTGAGAATCACAATATAGAGATTATCATGAAATATAATAGAATATTACTCAAGCTATCGGGAGAATCTCTTGCAGCCGGTCATGGTACGGGAATTGATACGGCACGTCTCAATTCCTATGCAGCCCAGATCAAGGAGATGGCTCAGGCCGGGGTGGAGATCGGAATAGTGATAGGTGGCGGAAATATCTTCCGCGGGCTTTCAGGAGCCGGGAAGGGTTTCGACCGTGTCAAGGGTGACCAGATGGGAATGCTCGCCACTGTGATCAATTCTCTGGCTTTGAGTTCGGCGCTGGAAGCTATCGGCCAGCCCTCAAAGGTGTTTACCGCAATCGCCATGCATCCGATTGGGGAGCATTATTCCAAGTGGCGCGCAATAGAGGCCATGAAGGAGGGTAAGGTTGCTATCCTCAGCGGAGGCACCGGAAATCCTTATTTCACCACCGATACGGGCTCGGCTTTGCGCGCAATTGAGATAGAGGCTGAGGTGATGCTCAAGGGGACAAGGGTAGATGGTGTTTATACCGCTGACCCGGAGAAGGATCCCACAGCTGAGAAATTCGACGAGATAAGCTATGACGAGGTGCTTGCAAGAGGATTGAAAGTGATGGATCTCACTGCGACAGCCCTGTGCAAGGAGAATAAAATGCCAATCTATGTGTTCAACATGGATGTCGAGGGAAATCTGAAGAAGATGCTGAGCGGCGACAATGTGGGAACGCTGGTCTATTAAATTTAATTAATAATTAATGATTAATAATTCTTGAGGCAGGCTCTTTTAATTAATGATTAATGATTAATGATTAATAATTCTTGAGGCAGCAAAATTATACGATTTTATATTTATAAGATTTATAAGATTTATAAGACTTATAAGAATAAGACTTATATGACTTATAAGATTTATAAAACTCACCCTCTCTCAAACAATTATTAATTATTAATTATCAATTATTAATTAAAAAAGTGTTCCTGAAAACTGAAAAAACTTAAAAACTATCATATATGGAAGTTAAAGAATATTTACAGAATGCGGAAGATTCCATGCAGCTTGCTGTGGAATATCTTGAGGATACTCTTTCCCATATCCGTGCCGGAAAGGCTTCTGCCCGTCTGCTCGATGGAATCAGAGTAGATTATTACGGTTCGCAGGCTCCTATCTCGAATGTGGCAAATGTGTCGGTGCCCGATGCCCGCACTATCGCCATTACTCCCTGGGAGAAGTCTATGTTCAAGGAGATTGAGAAAGCAATCATCAACTCCGAACTTGGGATCACCCCTGAAAATAATGGTGAGGTTATCCGCCTTTCCATTCCGCCGCTCACGGAAGATCGCCGTAAGCAGCTTGTGAAACAGAGCAAGGGTGAGGCTGAGAATGCCAAGGTCTCTGTGAGAAATGCGCGTCGCGAGGCTATCGAAGGTCTGAAGAAAGAGGTCAAGAACGGTCTTAGCGAAGATGTGGAGAAGGATGCCGAAAATGATGTGCAGAAACTCCACGACAAATACATGAAGAAGATCGACGCTGCCTTCGCTGAAAAGGAGAAGGAGATTCTCACGGTCTAAGATTAACCGGTTGTCTTCCGGCTAAGCTGCTTATGGGGGGGAAAATTAGGTATATCGGTTCATTTTCAGTCAAGACGTTGCATGCGCTTTTCAATAAGACAATGTTGCGTGCGCTGACCGGGAAGTTTCCGAATGAGGTGATATGCTATGCCTCCCGCTCCGCCATTCCCAATCTTGATGTTTCGGGTTGTGCGGAAGTAAAAAATCTCTATCTGTATGCGGGAAACGGGAAGCCGGCTGTGTTTCTCCGATATCTTCTATCCGCACTCCACAATATAAGGATATTGCTCTTCTCCGGGAAGGGCGATATCCTTTTTTACAATTTTTCAAATCCATTTTCGCTGCGTATCATTGATAGGCTCAACCGCTTTCTGAAAAGGGATGTGGTGATGTGCTGTCATAGTGAGATGGAATATCTCTCCTTGCCGCGTAGCACGGGAAAGCTCCATAATCGACTCCTTTCCTCACTTGTCAGGAATTATTTCAAATCCGGTCGACGTCCGGCTCCGGGGATGAGGTTCATTGTCCTGGGCGATGTGTTGCTGAAAAATCTAATGCCCTATCTCAGTCCGGAGATGTTTTCGCGGTTTGTAGCAGTAGATCATCCATATGAGGAGGAATCCGGAATCCAATCATGCGGCAAAGATGAAGAGAGAGGGAATCATGGCATTTTGAATGTGGGAACTGTCGGAATCCTGAATGAGCATAAGGGGAGTGAATCATATCTTCGGCTTATCAGGCTTCTGCAGGGGGAGCGAATTCCCCTTGCCTTCCATGCTTCGGGTCATATTCAGTGTGATCCCCACCCTTTCCGGGAGGCAGGGGTAGTGATGGCGGGTGCCACCAACGAGCCGCTCCCCTATCCCGAATTTGAGAAGGCAGTAAGGCGACTTGATTATATCCTGTTTTTCTATGGGAAGGATAAATACCGGCTCACCGCAAGCGGTGCGCTTCTCGATGCAGTGCGGTTCCGCAAGCCTGTGATAGCCCTGCGGAATGACTATTTTGAATATTTTTTTAACAAATTTGGGGAAATCGGTTATCTGGTGGATGATGTGGAGGAGATGGGTGAACTCCTTAGACATTCCGAAAGATTGCGCCGGAATTTCGATTTCGATGCAGTGGCCGCGAAATTGATCAGGGCCTCAGGTGATTTTCATATCCCCGGCTTATTATAACGCCCCTTGCTCAATGAGGGTGGCTATGCGGTCGATCATCGCGTCATCCTTGTTCTTTTCAGGATGAAAACCTGCTTTCATGTTCATACCGAAGAACCGACCGAAAGTTTGCCAGAATCCGGCTCGGAACGATCCTAAGAACGCTTTGACGATATTGAAGGAGGATTGGTCGGTTTCACGATTGATGAGTTTCAGAAGAATCTTCCCCTGATTCTTGGTCATATGTTTCACCACTGGCTTATATTGCTCGAAGATATCCTTTTCCAGACGTTTCAGATGACGTTCACGTTCCTTCTTGTCGGGGATGGTCTGGATATATTCGTAGGTCTCACACAAAGCGGAGAATGCGAGTTTTGCATATGGCAGCGTCTTGCGCACATCCCTCACCGTGCGCCAATAGAGCTCCTCCTGTTTCCGGTTCTTGAATTTCAGGGGAGGATAGCAGTAGACATCGCGGATAAAGGTATATCGGCAGGAATCCCCGTATTCGTCTACAATCCATTTGTATCCTTTGTAGGCTTTGACTTTGAGGCGTAGTTCCCCGTTCTCCCCCTGATCCTGCGCCATGCAGACCGACCATGAAGGGAGAAAGAGGGCTGCCAGCAATGGCAGGAACAATATGATTAATCTCCTGAGCAAATCCAGATGGAATTTCTTCCTAAACGGAATATGGCGTCAAAAATTGAATAATTTAAGTTAACTTTCCTTTCTATCTCCTCTTTAATCTCTGCATAACGGACCGGTTTGGAGTTTTTGAGGTGTCGGATATCCGGCATCAGCTCCTCGGGAGAGAGGAAGGTGGTGACGATCTCGAAGAGAGACTCGTTGAATTCCCGGAGTGTGGAATGGCTCTTCTCAAGGTATACCTTCTCCATTTGCGGAAAGATGTGGGGAAAGAAAGGGGTCTTGCCATATATGGCATTCCATGCTCCCAGATGCTCCTGGCGCCATCTGCCGTGATCGGAAATCAATATGAGGGAGAAGTCATGCCTTGCGTGGCGGAGTCGCGCACTCCCCCCGACGATAGGCACGGAAAGCATCCTGTCCCCGCCGATTAGGGTGCGGGCGAGCTCCTTCCCTCCAAATTCTGCATTAGTGCCCCCTAAGAGGGCATTTGTAAGCCTTATGTCGGGAGCGAATGGAATCATCCGGCTCATTCCCCCCTTATTTTTTTGCCGTCGGGGTTGGGATTTGCCAGAATCCTGTTCCATCGGATCTTGCCGTCGAACCATCCTCGTTCCTGGTCGAAGGATGCTATGATGAACAGAGGAGAACCCACGATGTGATCTTCGGGCACGAATCCCCAGTATCGGCTGTCGGCTGAGCGGTCGCGGTTGTCACCCATCATCCAGTAGTAATCCATCTTGAAGGTGTAATAATCAGTCTGCTCTCCGTTGATGTAGAATTTGCCGTCGCGATATTCAAGATCATTCCCCTCATAGGTGCGTATAACTCGTTCGTAGATAGGATAGTTGTCGGAAGTGAGATGCAGTGTTGAGCCTCGTTTGGGAATCCAGAATTCACCCATGTGTGTGCGTGTCCAGCCGTAATCGGCTCCAAGCGGAAATATGTCGCCCAAGGAATAGAATCCGCTGTGACTTTCCCTATTCAGCGGTCCGCTAACTTCCGGCCATTTCTCCACCTCGGCTTTCATGGCATAGGTGAGGGGAACGTCGTAGAATGAGAATCCTGTGAATTCATTATGGATCGGAGCATCACCATGATCTTCGCTCCTTACGCCGAGCTCTTTCCATTTCTCATCCGATATGGGTGTCTTTACCGGAATGATGTAATTATATTGCACATTTTCCGGTTCGGGAATAGCTGTGCCGTTGATGTAGATCGTATCGCCCGATATGCGGATTCTTTCACCCGGCAGACCGATTGCTCGTTTCACGTAGTTCTCCCTCCGGTCGACCGGTCGCCATATGAGGTCGCCGAAGATCGAGGGATTCTGCTTGATATAGCTTACGGGATCAGTCAGACCCTGTTGGCGAAGTTCGTAGCAGATCTGATAATAATCCGGATTTGGAATCTTTGTGGTTACTGTATCCCCCTGAGGATAGTTGAAAACCACTATGTCGCCACGCTTTACCTCGCGGAATCCTGGCATACGGTGATATTCGAGCTGAGGTTTTTCGATATAGCTCTTTATGTCGGTGCCCGGGAGAGTATGCTGCGCCATGGGGAAGTGTATCGGTGTCTGGGGCACGCGCGGGCCGTAGATCGTTTTGTTCACCCAGAGCCTGTCGCCCACAAGGAGAGATTTCTCAAGACTCGATGATGGGATCTCATATTGTTGGCCAATGAATGCGAATACAATGTAGATGAGCACCAAAGCGTAAACAATGGCATCGACCCAGGCCATAACTACGCGGGTCGGGCCTTTTTTATTTTTCCACCATCCCCAGGGGATGTAGGCAGTAAGGTAAACATCGACAAGTAACAGCCAGATTATCAGCAGCCAGGGGTTGCCCATGAGCACCACCCATAGGAGGAAGAGCGCGGAGACTATTGCAAACCGTATCCAGCGTGTGGTCTTGACGCTTTTCAGACGTTCTCCCAAACTTTTTGGAGTGGTGGATAAATTGGGTGAGGAGTTGTTGGAATTATGTTTTGTTTCCATTGTTGAGTAAGAGTGGAGATGTGGTATTTCAGGAGTTGGGTGAGAAGAGAGGAGAGGAGGGTTGATATTTTCGGTTTAATTAAAGAAACTTGGAATTTCAATTTAATTGATGAGGCTTAGAAATCGAACACTTCGGAGATCGTGTGGAACCCTTTCTTGTTCGCCAGCCATTCTGCGGCAATCACCGCTCCTAATGCAAATCCCTCGCGCGATTTGGCACTGTGGGAGATGGAGATGGTGTCGACCGGCGAATCCCAGGTTATGGTGTGAATCCCGGGCACTTCCCCTTCCCGGATATGGCTCACTTCCATAATCTTACCCTCTTCGGAGACAATATGGCTCTTGGGGTTCTCTCCGGGTTCGGCCCAGCCGGTGATACGCTTGTTGGCCGAAAGTATATCATCGGCGAGCGTCACGGCAGTGCCCGAGGGATGATCGAGTTTATGAATATGGTGCGTCTCTTCCAGAGAGGGTGTGTACTGGGGGAAATCAGTCATTATCTTTGCCAGATATCTGTTGAGGGCCATGAAGATATTGACCCCTACGGAGAAATTGGAGGCGAACAGGAATGTGTTGGCATCATTGGCGCAGGCCTCCTTTATTTCAGGGAGGGAGGCAAGCCAGCCGGTGGTGCCGCATACTACCGGAATCCCCTCCTCAAAGGCTTCCCTGATATTTTCAAGGGCTGTTCCCGGGGTGGTGAATTCAATGGCACAGTCAGCCGACCGGAACGCGTCCGAGTGGAGGTCGCCGCGATTCTCTTTGTCAATTATGCTCACAATATTGTGACCTCTATCTTTGGCTATCTTTTCGATTATATGGCCCATCTTGCCATATCCGATGAGGGCGAGATTCATATTTGGAGTAGTTTTTTGGGGTTAATGGGGAATAGGTAATAGTTAATGGTTAATAGGTAATAGTTAATGGTTTTTGCGGCAAAAGAACTTATAAGATTTATAAGATTTATTCGATTCATAAGATTTATAAGTTTTATAAGTCTTATAAGATGTATAAGTCTTATAATCATTGTTGCCTCAAAAATTATTAATCATTAATCATTAATTATTAATTAAAAAGATTGTCAGAATCCAAAAGCCACGTTGTCGATATAGAGGGTGAGACCCTCGGTTCCTACGTATGGTTCGCCACAGCTTGAAGATGCCATGACAAGAACATGAGTGGGCACGGCATCTGCCGGAGCCCAGCCTGTTTCCTGCACAGGCACCAGTTTCCCTTTTGAATTCCGTGCATAGTAGGCTTTATCGCCGTTGAGCAATCCCATCCAGGGCCTGAACCAGGATTGTCCGGAGATATCCCCATAATGGATGGGGAGCTGATGTTGTTGTGTCCAGGGGATGCTTTTTCCGTAACGTTCCCTTCCGGTGCCGACCCGCTGGGCATAAATATTTCCCTTTTCATCTTCCCATCGTTTCTGAAGGAGCACGTAGACTTCGGCGTTGTCGCGTCCCGGGAGTGTCTTCTTGCTGCTGAAACCGGTGGATTTCACGCGTGAATTTGTAGCGGGCATATCCACCTTATAGTCGAATACGAGTGCTTTCGGACGTTTGGTGTAAGGTATTCCCATTTCCATCTTTGAGAAAGGTCCTTTCGGAGATGTGATCGGCTCATATATTCGTCCCAAGAATATCGTGCCGGCCACCATCACATCCATATTTACGATTCCCATCACTTTCACCTCCTCCATCTTTGCCTCCATTTTCGCTACCTTGTTGCCGTTGATCACAGCGGGTGAGACTGTGCCTGAGCCTTTTACGATTCCTGCCACCTTGGCATAGGCATTGCTGGTTGCCCAAGGAGAACCCCCTTCGTTGACGTATGCCTTGTTCTGCTCCGGTATTTTTCGGGTTGGGGCTATTTCATATAGAGTCTTTGTCTTTCCTCCCATCAGTTTGGATTCAGCAACCTCTCGCGTAACCCAATTGGAGAAGTCGCCATATTTGATGGGCTCAAGCCTAAGGGCGAACGTTTGAGCGCATGAAAACATGGAAATAACAGATACTATAGCGATAATGATATGTCTCATATCAAGTTTTAGTATTTAAGACCAATTCTAATCTTCAAAGTTACAAAAAATCTCTGAATTAGCTTTAATGGCATGGGTCAAATCCTCATTTCTGACTTCGGAGAGATGCTTTATGATTTTGTGGATATCCGCTTCGGATTCATCTGTCTCGGCAAGAATCCTGTCGGTCGGCACTGCCAGGAGCGTTTCGGTATTGAACTGCTGCCCGAAGCTCAGGTAGCATCCTGCCTTGAGCAATTGAGTGGCTCCTCCCGGCTTACCGCGGTATCCATGTATCGCCCACTTCTGTGTCGGCTTTAGGTCGCGGCGCAGTCCGCATATGATATCATCCGCCTTGACAGCATGGATGATGAGGGGTTTCTTCAATTGCTCGGATAGAGCGACATGGCGTCGGAACACGTTTAGCTGTCGGAAGAGTGGCACCGTTATCTTGGTGTCGATCCCGCATTCCCCGATTGCCTTGACATTGGGCCGGCGGAGAATCTGTTCCAGACTCTCCCAATCGGCAGCGGAATATTCCCTCGCAAGGTCCCAGGGATGAATGCCGATGGAATATAACTGAGTGTCAATTAACTCTGTTTCCTCGGATTCCGATGACTGGAGCCGAAGGCTTATCAGAGCTTCCGGCTGCGGATAGGGGTGATGGGTGTGTATGTCAAGTAGCATTGTAATCTGATGGGTGGCTCTAAGTGTCTGTGGGGGGAGTTTCCTCGGTCTTGGTCTTAAAGGGCTTCAGATGCCTAAATTGAATGTGAGGCGGTGAATGGGAGTGGGGCCGAGTTTCCGGAGTCCCTCCCGGTGGATTTTTGTGGGATAACCCATGTTCTTTTCCCAGCCGTAACCTGGATATTTCTCAGCGTAGTTCAGCATCAGTTCGTCGCGGTGGGTCTTGGCAAGAATGGAGGCGGCCGCTATCGACATATATTTTCCGTCACCCTTCACCACCGTGGTGTGAGGTGTCTGCATCCCTAACACCGGGTCGAGATAGGGCTTGAACTTGTTGCCGTCGACAAGGATATGTTTCGGGCGGATATCGAGCCGGTCGAGGGCTCTCTGCATCCCGGCGATGGAAGCGTGAAGGATATTGATTCGGTCGATCTCCTCAGGCTCGACCATCACCACCGCCCAGGCCAAGGCCTCTTTTTCGATGATTCGGCGCAGCTCTTCCCGTTTCTTTGCCGAGAGCTGTTTGGAGTCGTTGAGATCATCGGAATGAAAGTCTGGAGGGAGGATCACGGCCGCGCAGCTCACGGGTCCGCAGAGGCAACCGCGTCCGGCTTCGTCGCATCCGGCTTCATAGATGCCGGGAAACATGTAAGGGAGCAGCATAGCAGATGAGGTGGGGGTTAGAATCGCCGGCAGGTGATGGTGGTCTGTGGGGTCTGTAGGATGAGCTGCTTGCTGTCAACCTTGACTATCGTGCACACCACCGGATTCTCATAGATTCCCCATTTCGCCAGGGCATTCGGATCATTGGTGAGATTCACATACGGGAAATCCATGGTCACTTTCCCCTCCTCTTTGTCGTAGTGCAGGTTTCCTGTGCGCTGCACACCCCTCTCATCAAGGTTGACAACATGGAGATTTATGCAGATAAACCGGTGTGAGGAAGGGTCGACGGGCTGCAGCTCGCTGAATATGGATTCTATGCTCTGTATTTGCCAGAAACCGTCAAGCTTCCCATTATGCGACATCTTTCTGCAAGATGAGAGAATAGGTAGAAGCAGGAGGAGGGTAAGGCACACGGCCACTGAACGTGGATTGAATCGGTGGGCGCGGTTGGAGCGACTGTATGTTGTTTTCATTTGTTTCTGTTTTTAGGTCGGAATAGCCATCCTGTTTTAGATATCTTCAGCATTACGCCGTAGCTGTTGCCGATAAGTGAACCGGCATCCATACCGAGGCCAAAATCGGCCTGCCACCCCTTGAGGCGTTCCGGTTTCCAGCTGATCTCGGCCATAAGGTTGAAGTTGCTTTTGGGGTCATCGAAGGGTAAATCGTAGGTTCCCCAGCTTTTGGAGTAGGTGGCCATCACCCGGTAGGATATCTCATCGGTCGGATTCCCCTTGAAACCGAGATGATGGGCGTAGAAGCGTGTGGAGAGGAACATCATCCTGTGGTTGGCGTTATAGATGGGTGAGATCGTGAGTGGATTCCCAATTCCCATGCCCCAATGCTGCCAACCGTTGTAGAGATAATGGTTGTAATAATTGTCGCGTCCGGAAACCTGCTCATTGATTTCGGGTGTATGATCCCAGTAAACGGGACCCGACTGATCCTTCTGGTAAAGGAATTCATAATTTGCGGCCGAGACCCACCGGTTTTTAGGGAATGTGGCTTCGATGCCGTAAAGGCCATCTTTCCATGGATACTGGATCCATATCATGGAGTGGTCTTCGAAGAAATGCTGGTAATAGGCGCGTACGCTCCAGGGAGCGTTGTTCGGTTTCCAAGCAAGGGAGAAATTCCAGGTGCCGAGAAAATTTCCTTCCACATTCAGCTGTTCTCCGGCCGGGGTGGTGGCATCTCCCCCTTTGGGGATGACAGCCTTTATCCAGTTTTTCCAGCCGGTAGGCATCTTTAAGGTCTTCCCGTCGGGATAATATACTGTTCCTCCGAATTCTGTGGCCATCTCCATGCCTATCTCAAATTCAAGCGGGAATTTCTTTGAATTTCCCCCTCTGAGGAAGAGGGCTTTGGAATGATAAAGGGTTCCTAGTGTATACTTATAATCAGGATTGACCCAGTTTCTCAGCCAGCGGTTATCGGTGAATTTGCCGAATGCTATATAACCTTTCACGGCAAACCATCCTTTTGTACCCCAGAAATCTGCATAGTCGAATATTCCGGCCCTCACCTGCGGGATCGGCCGGGCATTGCCGGAATAGAGAAGATTTCCGGAACTTATGTCGGAATTATGCATGAATCCAGGCAGCTCCTTGCTTCCCACCATGAGGTCGAGACACCGGTAGCGAGCCTCGGCATAAAGCTGCTGCACGATAAACACCGAGGAGAAGCGTGCGGCCACAGCGAGGTCCACCCCTGCTCCCCATGAGAATCGTTTCGATTCATCCATGTCGTGGAATGCCCCGAGCCGGAGGTAGGCGTTGTTCTTTTCGACTGAGGAGAGACCATATTTGTTGGCAGCAAACCAGAAAGGGGTGTGGTCGCCGCCGGCAAAGTTCAAGCCGATCTCGCCATGATAGCGTATGGAGTCGTTCCATTCGGCATGCGCTCCGTGGGCGCAGAGGGCTGCGAGGGCAACGACACAGGCAATATGGAGTTTCATAACATGTGGTTTTAAAAAGGGTGAGACCGGCAATCATGATCGACTGCCGGTCTCTGGGATAGGATGGATTTGGGGATGTAGTCCATAGCAGAGTCGAACTGCTCTTTAGA
>CAZCJC010000036.1:0-31364 GCA_964499025.1 uncultured Sangeribacter sp. | reverse complement strand
ATTGTTCAAGATTATCAACTACAATATATCGATTAATTTTTAACAACTACTTATTAAAAATAATACTGTTATGTTACAATATATAACCAATTCCTCTGCTCCTGTCCCGGTTGTGGAGCAGATAAAGAAAGTAATTGAAGGAGGTTGCCGGTGGATTCAGATCAGGATGAAAGATTCAACTGACGAAGAGATTACAAAAGTAATTGAGGAGGTTAAACCGCTTTGTATTGAAAAAGAGGTTTTTCTTATTCTTGACGATCGTGTGGAACTTGCAAAACTCACAGATGTTGGAGGTGTTCATCTGGGAAAAATGGATATGCTACCCTCGAAGGCACGCCTCATTCTCGGCCCTGCTGCAGTAATTGGAGTAACTGCAAATACAATCGACGATGTAATGGCAGTTAAGGCGCTGGATATAGATTATATCGGGATAGGTCCGTTCAGATTCACTGAAACAAAGCAGAATCTCTCGCCTGTTCTTGGGATTGAGGGAATTAAAAATATATGTGATGAGATGCAGGCACGAGAAATCAATATTGCGCATGTAGCCGTCGGAGGAATTAAGAAAGAGGATGTCGTAACGCTCATGGATGCCGGGTGTAATGGGATAGCTGTTAGCGGAGCAATAGCTTTTGCTGACGACATTGCAAAAGAAACGGCAGACTTCCTCAAATTGCTTGCGCCTAATGAGAAGTCTAACAATCCTGCAGTTTAAATGATATTTATTATTAGTTGCCCCGGCAACATTATAACTAACCTGACATATGAAAGATTCATTGATAATCGGGGATAGAGAGTTCACCTCCCGACTTTTTGTCGGCACGGGAAAATTCTCCTCTCCCGACGTTATGTTGGAAGCAATAAAAGCGTCAGAATCCCAAATGATAACCGTGGCCATGAAACGCGTCAACATGATGAACGAGGCTACAGACGATATGCTTACACATATAAACAGGGATAATGTGCAGCTCCTTCCAAACACTTCCGGTGTGAGGAATGCCAAGGAAGCTGTTTTGGCTGCGCAAATGAGTCGAGAAATATTTGGTACACCCTTCATTAAACTCGAAATCCATCCAGATCCTAAATATCTTATGCCTGATCCTATCGAGACATTAAAGGCTACCGAAGAGTTGGCTAAAGATGGTTTCGTGGTGCTCCCCTATATTCAGGCTGATCCCGTATTGTGTAAACTGCTTGAGGAAGCAGGTTCAGCGGCAGTCATGCCTCTCGCGGCTCCTATTGGCACGAACAAGGGTCTGGTGACACGTGATCTTCTTGAAATTATTATTGAACAAAGCCGTGTGCCGGTAATTGTTGACGCAGGTCTGGGTGCTCCCTCTCATGCTGCAGAAGCCATGGAAATGGGTGCGGATGCCGTACTCGTTAATACTGCAATAGCAGTCGCCGGCGATCCAGTGCTGATGGCCAAAGCATTCAAAGATGCTGTAATTGCCGGACGCCTTGCATTCAATGCCGGACTGGGTGCCGTGTCTTCATGCGCACAAGCCACGAGTCCCTTAACTGCTTTCCTTAATGATTAAATCCAAAATTCATGAAAATAGAAAATATAGATCTTTCCTCTTACCCAAATTCTGAAAAAATTTATATAGAAGGGAAATTACCTGGTGTGAAAGTCGGTATGCGGAAGATATATCAGTATCCCACAGTGAAGATAGAAAATGGGAAAAGAATAGAATATCCCAATGATGACATTATTGTCTATGATACTTCTGGTCCTTACACTGATCCAGCCATTGAGATCGACATCAACAAAGGTTTGCCGAGAATCCGTGAAAAATGGGTAGATGAAAGAGAGGACACCGAGATTCTTTCCGATATTACAAGTGAATATGGCCGAATGCGGAGGGCAGACAAAACTCTTGATTCCCTGAGATTCCCAATTGATCATAAGCCAAGAAAAGCAAAAGAGGGAAAACGTGTGACCCAGATGTATTATGCCCGGAAAGGAATTATCACACCTGAGATGGAATATGTGGCAATCAGAGAGAACCTCGATAATGAGAAAAGGGGAATTGCGACTTATATCACGCCGGAATTTGTCAGAGATGAGATAGCAGCCGGAAGAGCAATAATAGCATCAAATATCAATCATCCGGAGGCAGAGCCTATGATAATAGGATCTGCGTTCAGTGTTAAGCTAAATACAAATATCGGCAACTCAGCCCTGTCATCCGGAATTGAGGAGGAGATCGCAAAAGCTGTTTGGAGTTCATATTGGGGTGGAGATACACTTATGGATCTATCAACCGGCGACAATATTCATGAAACACGTGAATGGATTATCCGTAATTGTCCTGTTCCGGTAGGTACTGTTCCAATATATCAGGCTCTGGAGAAAGTTAACGGAGATGTAAGAAAACTTACTTGGGAAATTTATCGCGACACACTCATCGAACAATGCGAACAAGGCGTAGACTACTTCACCATCCATGCCGGAGTGCTTAAAGAGCATGCAAATTTAGTAGGTGATCGTCTAACCGGTTGCGTATCCCGTGGCGGATCAATAATGACTCAATGGTGTGTACTTCACAACTCGGAAAGTTTCCTATATACCCATTTCGATGAAATCTGCGAAATATTGAACAAATATGATGTTGCAATTTCTCTAGGAGACGGCATGAGACCTGGATCTACTCATGATGCCAACGACCGGGCTCAGTTCCTCGAACTCGAAGTGCTTGGCCACCTTACAAAGAAAGCATGGGAACATGATGTTCAGGTATTGATTGAGGGGCCTGGGCATGTGCCTATGAATAAAATTGCAGAGAATATGGCAAAGCAGAAAGAAGTTTGTTTCGATGCCCCATTTTATACTCTCGGACCCTTGACTACAGACATTGCTCCTGCATACGACCACATAACATCTGCAATCGGAGCAGCTACAATATCGAGCCTCGGAACGGCAATGATATGCTACGTAACTCCCAAAGAACATCTATCACTTCCAACTCTTGCAGATGTCCGCGAAGGGGTGATTACATATAAGATTGCAGCGCATGCAGCTGATCTCGCGAAAGGTTTTCCGGGAGCAAACGTTCGTGATGACGCATTGAGCAAAGCCAGATATGAGTTTCGGTGGAAAGACCAGTTCAATCTTTCTCTTGACCCGGAAAGAGCCAAAAGATATTACCTCGAATCGAGAAGGAACGCACCGGATGCCGACGACCGGTTCTGTACGATGTGTGGACCGAACTTCTGTGCGATGCGTATATCTCAGAATATTGCCGATGACTGTAAATTATGAGTGAAAATGTATTCGGACATGGATTTGCTGATGAAATTGGCAAATACGACTGGGATGAGACCACACGTCTGGTAGACCAAGCAACAGAAGCCGACGTAAAAAGGGTCCTTGCTAAAGCCAAAGTCAATAAGAAGCCTCTCACGCCGGAGGAATTCGCAATATTAATTTCTCCGGCAGCTGATCCTTATCTGGAGGAGATGGCGCGACTTAGCCAGCACTACACGAAAGAGAGATTTGGAAACACCATATCCCTCTATATTCCGATGTATGTTTCAAATGCCTGCACAAATAAATGCGTATATTGTGGCTTTAACCACGATAATCCTTTCACACGTACCACTCTCACTCCTCAGCAGGTTGAAGAGGAGTGCAAAGCAATAAAGAAACTCGGACCATTTGAAAACCTTCTGATCGTATCCGGCGAATATCCTTCTCTCTGTGGAGTTGATTACCTTGAGAATGTTCTGAATATTTGTCGCCCCTATTTTCATAATCTCACTATTGAAGTGCAGCCTATGAAAACTGCACTTTATGAACGACTAACCCATTCCGGATTGAATGGCGTTGTTTGTTTTCAGGAAACTTATCACAAAGAGGCTTATAAACAATACCATCCCCGGGGAATGAAAAGTATCTATGAATGGAGACTCAATGGGTTTGACAGAATGGGACAAGCTGGAGTTCATAAGATTGGGATGGGAGTTCTATTAGGACTCGAGGACTGGAGGCCGGATGTTGTGATGATGGCACGTCATCTGAGATATCTTCAAAAGAGATACTGGCGATCAAGATTTTCAGTGAATTTTCCACGCATGCGTCCCTCTGAGAGTGGATACCAGCCAAAATCGATAATTACCGACCGTGAACTTGCTCGCCTGACGTTTGCATTCCGTCTTTTCGATCATGATGTAGACATATCTTTCTCAACTCGTGAAGATCCAAAATATCGGGATAACATCATGACCCTCGGGGTTACTTCAATGAGCGCCGGAAGCCGAACTGAGCCGGGAGGCTATGTTTCCACACCTGAGGCTCTTGAACAATTTGAAGTGAGCGATGAAAGATCCCCTCAGGAGGTAGCCGACGCTATCAGAAAAAACGGTTACGAACCGGTCTGGAAAGATTGGGACGCTATTTTCGATTGAGGAATAAGAAAAAAATACAATATAAGAGGGATAATATCATCCAAGTTTATTAAAAATGATATAAACCCAACAATTGATTGAAATGTTATAAGTATGCAGGAAACCTTATCCTGCATACTTATTTTTATAACTTTCAAAACATTATATTATGAAATTCACTCAACCACGACTTCCTTATGCTCCGGATGCACTCGCTCCGGTGATATCTCCTGTTACTATTGATTTTCATTATGGAAAACATGAGAAAGCCTATATCGACACCCTTAACACTCTCATTGAAGGAACACCTTTCTCAGAAATGTCTTTGGAAGAGATCATTTGCAAGAGTGATGGTAAACTTTTCAATAACGCATCTCAAGCCTGGAACCACATTTTCTATTTCTTCCAGTTTGCACCCGGAGGAATGAAGGAACCTTCCGGAAAGCTTCGTGAACAAATTGATCAACAGTTTGGATCCTTTGATGCCTTCAAGGAAAAATTTGTTGAGGCCGGAACAACCTTATTCGGTTCGGGATGGGTATGGCTATCTTCCGATGACAAAGGAAAGCTTTTCATCACACAAGGTGGAAATGCATCCAATCCTCTGACTGACGGATTAAAACCAATTCTGACTTTCGATGTATGGGAACACGCTTATTATCTCGATTATCAGAATCGCAGGGCTGACTATCTCAAAAAATTATGGGATATAGTTGATTGGGATATTATATCAATCAGATACGGAGAATGATCTTAATGATCATGTAAGTATCCGGTAAAAATTAATCGATAAGTAGCTCGAAGAAATTAATGAATAGATAAAACACCGTAATTTTGAATTAATTTTGGTTACTGCTGAAGGAGCATAGCGGGCTATGTGACTGAAGGCGAAGGCAAAAGTAATTCAAAAGAACCAGTTTTAGCATTCATTATTCTCATTTTATTATCATTAATTAATTTTTGTGAGCTACTTATATGTTAGTTTATAATCTTGAACAATAAAACTTGTTCTTTTTGGCATCTTTTTCCTTGTCATTCAGTCGCATACGAAAGTATGCTCCTTCTCTCCGCAGCAAAACCTGCTCAAAAGTATCATCGTTTTATTTGTTCATTAATTTTTACCAACTACTTAAATAAAATTTGGGGTCGTGTTAAAATTTAGAAGTTTTTTAACACAACCCCAATTATTTATCCTCCCTTCCTCTTTGAGGACAACGTATTTCTTATTTTAGAAGCTTCTGTAATGTTTCCGGTTCATTTGTTGTGATGTAATCTACACCTTGCTCAATACACCATTTCATATCTTCCGGCTCATTCACCGTCCAAACATTTACTTCAAGCCCTTTGTCATGACACTCTTTAATCCATTCCGGGTGTTTCTTCATAACCTTCAGCGAATAATCTATACCGGCTCCTTTACTAAATTTGATTTGTCCGGGTGTATAATCTCCATTTAGGAAATAAACTTTAGAACTCTTCGGAGCGACCTTGATAAATTCCTTGAAAGCATCCTTTGAGAAAACTATGTAATCAGTTCTATCTGTCAGCCCATATTTCTTAATCATTTCCACAGCCTTCTTAACAGCTGCCTTCTCACGGGCACGGCTATCATGGGTCTTAAGTTCAAGCACCAGACGAGTCTTGAGGCCAGCAGCAGTCTGGAGGTATTCATCAAGTGTGGGAACAGTCTCTCCATTTGAAAGTTTTTGCTTTCTCACCTCAGCAGAAGGTGTATTCTGTATAACTACTCCATTGATCGTCGGGTCATGGTTGACTATCATAACACTGTCAGGAGTCATCCATACGTCAAACTCAGAAGCATAACAGCCGATTGAATCAGCTTTAACAAGTGAGCGGATCGAATTCTGTGATGCTCCCTTAGTATTCCAATAACCTCTGTGGGCAATAACTTTGGGCGATGCTGCATCAGCGGCTATCGTAGCCCCGGCTAACAATACTGCTACAAGTAATAAATTTTTCTTACTCATTTTTATGATGTTTATAGGTTAATTTTAATATTTACCTGATGACTTTTAAACAGAAGCTAAACCGAATTCAATCACAATCGGCTTGCGAATATCAGATTTCGGAAGTTCCAAAAATGGAATTCCATCTTTATCTTTAGACAACTTCAATACCTTTCCGTTTACTTTTACACTCTTTCTAATATCGGCTTTAGGCATTCTGATCTTATACGATCGCCTTTCAATTTGACCATCATACCCTCCTTGTGCAGCCTTCACAGATATTTTCCCCATATCCCCTTTCTGCGAGTAATTAATATCAGTAGTAGTGTATTTTCCATCCTTATAGTCAAGGCTGAGCCCGTCATCTTCATAAAGGGTAAATGTATTATCGGATTCATCCACGGAGGGATAAACCGTTATAACCAACTCCTCCAAAGGAGTTGTAGCCGGGCGCGGAGTATAAGGTTGCATGACAAGAACATGACCACCTCTAACGAATAGAGGAAACTCATCAAGAGGTTTTGAGATATCAAGTGTCTGTCCACCTTCAAATTTCTCTCCCGTGAAATAATCATACCAAACTTCTCCGTTCGGGAACCAAACCTTCTGAGAAGCTATTTTCTCCTCCCCTACACCCGGCGTAGTTATTGGGGCGGCAAGAAGAACATCTCCAAACATGAATTGCTGGGGTTGTTCAAATGATTCTTTTTGTTCGCTAAAATCTATGAACATAGAACGATTGAGAGGAACCATGCTATTATGAGTTTGCCATACAGAACTATAGATATAAGGCATTAGCATAGACCGGAAATGATACATTTTCCTCATTGCAGCTGTCTCCTTCTCTCCAGATATCCATGGGCGCCGGTCCAACTTCTTATCCTTTGTTGAATGTACTCTCAATGCCGCCGACAATGCACCAAATTGAGTCCAACGAGTCGTAAGCTCAGGATTCGGTTCCCCCCTGAATCCTCCAATGTCATGGGCCCAGTAATAACACCCACCCTGACCACTGCACGATGTAAGTTTCACCTCAAATGCCAGCATGGGCCAATTAGCCTGAGCATCCCCTGAAAACTGAATAGGATGGCGATGGTCACCCCAACCTGCCCAACGACTATATCCCGCTCCTCTTTTACCGTTGCGTTCTGAATCCCGGTAATACAATTCATTTATCCACTTCAAGGATGAGGAATTATGACCGAAAACATATGGATATAGATAATTCTGCTGCCAGTCGAGCCACCAGAAATCAACCCCTATATCTTCTGATGGCTTGTGGGCATATTCGAAAAACTTCTCCATATAGTTTTTGTCGGAAAGATCAAAAATAGGAACTTCTCCATTCTCCACTCCTAATGCTTTTGCAAATTCCGGATATACATCCTCGTGAGGACGAATTCCATCATGAGGATGATCATTCAAGGAAACGGTTACTCCCTTAGAATGCAATTTCCTGATAAGGTCTGCCGGGTCTGGAATCAGTTCCCGATTCCAACTGTATCCGTTCCAATTAAGATGTCCGTTATGACCCGTACCAACTTTGGCATCGTTTGTATGCCAACCCATATCGAATACTATATTGTCTAAGGGGAAATCATTTTTATCATATCCATCCACAATATCAAGAAACTCATCTGACGTGTAATCCCAATATCGGCAATACCATACGCCATGAATATATTTCCTTGTCATCGGAACTTTACCGCTGATTGCCCCGAGGCTGGCAAGCGCAGATTTAAAGTCATTTCCATAGATAAAGCAATACTCATCCTGAATATGATTTTTTGTATCTCTTGGCTTAATCCAACCATCTTCTATTAAATCTCCTCTTTGATCATCAATGATATACCAACCATCCTTACTGAGGATCCCATCGTTCATAGGGATTTCTCCTGTTACTCTGTCGAGTGTTTCGACCGGGCCGCCTAAGTTATTCTTCAATATGAATCTGTTTGTAAATTTCTTCTCCTCTCCATTCAATTTGAAAAAGACATTTAAATTAGCCGTGGAAAAAGGGAATCCATCATTCTTATAACGGATCCTTAATGAAGGAGTCAATATCTCATAGTTATTATCCCCAAGTTCAATGATTTCTATACTATCACAGGATAGCATCGAACTTCTATCATATGCAAACAACGTTGGCTGATCAATAAAAAGACTATCTTTTGCATACTCAAGCCTTAATAAGGTCGGAGTGATTATCGACAATCTGTTTTTACCAAATTCGATAGGATTATTCTTTGGCTTGTAAGCATTCCCTGATAAACAGCCTATTGCTGCGAATAAGGTTAAAAGTATGGATATATAAAATCTTTTCATTATGTTATGGATACATTTCGTTTCGCAAATATATAAATTAATTTATTGTTTTGCAATGAAATTTATCACTTATTTGGCTAAATGGCTCGCTAAATACTCCCTCTCGCAAAAAATGTTTATTCAAGTATCGCTTAACTACCCTTAATTTAGTAGATGGACTATGTAGCATAATATACTTCGCGCGTGAGTCAGCCGGCGTAATGGCTATTGTGGCTATGTCGGTTACTTTAAAGTTAATATTTAGTTGTAGTACAAATGGGAATGCGCCAAAATTCCTTTGAATTTTGGCGCATTCTTATCTATACCTATAAATATTATAAATATTACCAGTATCTTATTGGAGCTAATTTACCGTAATGTCAGGATTTTGAAATCCAAACAGACAAGTGTGTAATTAAGCTTCAACTATCCTCAGGTCAACACCCAGGCTTTCAAGTGCTGTTGCAGACTTATCTGGAATGCGAGAATCGGTTATCAAAATATCCACATCATCAAAATCGCATATCTTGACAAATCCTCTACGGCCAAATTTCGAGCTGTCGGCAAGAACAACTGTCTTTTGAGCGGCTTTCATCATAGCCTTGTTAAGGTCGGCCTCGCGAATATCAGTTGTGGTCAAGCCGAATCCAATATCAAATCCGTCGACACCCATAAAAAGCTTGCTGCATGCCATCTCCTCAAGAAAATCTTCTGCCGAACGCCCCACAACCGAAAGGCTACTCGTGCGTAATGTTCCACCGAGTTGCAAGACATCTATATTTTCCTGACCTCCCAACACTTCCGAAACTTTCAACGAAGCAGAGATTACAGTAAGGTGGTGCTTCGGCTCAATGTTATGAGCAAAAGCAAGCATAGTTGTGCCTGAAGCGATAATAATAGAATCATCTCGATCAACCAGGCCAGCAGCATAATAACCAATCACGCTTTTTTCATGACTGGCAAGCTTTGCTTTTTCGCTGATAGTTCGGTTATTGATGTAAGGATCAATTAATATTGCATTTCCGTGACTCCGGTAAAGCTTTTTCATACCCTCGAGCTCACTTAAGTCTTTACGGATAGTTACGGCTGATACCTGCAATAACTGCGACAGCTCGCCGACGGATGCCGACTCCTGTCTAAGCAGGGTTTGAATAATGAGATTGTGTCTCTCCTCTTTTGTCATGTTACGAGGTGTTAGAATTATTGTATTTAACTCTTTTACTGCTAATAACAAACGTCTTCCGCGTATCTTAAAACACTTCCTATTCTCTCAGAGAATGTAAACATTCGGATTAATCCGATGAAAACACGGAGCTGCGACCTAAAAGATCCGCAAACATTCATTGAATGATAAAGCGAAACACTTCTTTAACCGGAATAAAAGTTTCATAAGTGCAAATCGCTTCAATCAAGCAAATCACCATTAAATTTTATTACAATTATATCAATATTCCACCATATCGTTTCGCATAACTTTCGTGGAATGCTTAAACAATAATAGATGTATAATACCGAAACCGGCATTATAGTTTTCCTTATATGATGACTTAGCGTTTCATGAGTTACGGTTCAAATTTAATAAAAATTTAATAAAACATTAAAATTTACTTAGATTTTTAGCTGAAAAATATTGTTAAGAAATTTTTTATCCCAAATTATATTATTTTCATATTACAAAACATTGTTTTTAGACTATTAATTAAGCGTAGAAAACAATATTTGTATTAATTCTTAAGTTTTAGCAAAATTTATCTGAAAATTTTATCATTTTTATTTGCTTATTAAAAGAAAGATGATTACTTTTGTTCCGAAATTAACAACTTATATTAACGAAAGAATTTATATTTCGTCGAAACGAACTGCGAATTTTCCCTAATGTTTTGATTCGGGATATTCTTTGATATTTAAGCCTAACGATGAAACCTAATCTGAACAAACAGCCGTATGATGTGATCGTGATTGGTGGTGGGGCCACAGGTGCCGGAACTGCTCGCGATTGTGCTAAACGCGGTTTTAAAGTGCTTCTTATCGAAAGATTCGACTTTACAGCTGGTGCAACAGGACGCAACCATGGACTTCTTCACAGTGGAGCAAGATATGCAGTTACAGACCATGAATCCGCAACGGAATGTATAAAGGAGAATATGACTCTTCGGAAGATTGCTGCACACTGCGTCGAGGAGACAGGCGGACTATTTGTTACACTGCCGGATGATGACCTCGATTATCAGAAGACATTCATTGATGCATGTAACGCAGCAGGAATTGAAGCCAATCAGCTTGATCCCAAAGAGGTGATCAGAATGGAGCCGGCTGTAAATCCTGATATTATTGGCGCCGTTTCCGTCCCTGATGGAGCTGTGGATCCATTCAGACTTACCACCGCAAATGTACTCGACGCTAAAATTCATGGCGCTGATATCCTTACTTATCATGAAGTGATAGATTTACTACAGGAAAACAGCACAATCATAGGGGTAAAAGTTAGGGATTCCATTAATGGCGATGAATCTGAAATCAGAAGTCGAATAGTTGTGAATGCCGGTGGTATATGGAGCCATGGCATCGCTCAGAAAGCCGGAATTACTATCAACATGTTCCCTGCTAAAGGTGCTCTGCTGATTTTTGGGCATAGAGTAAACAACATGGTCATAAACAGGTGTAGAAAACCGGCGGATGCTGATATACTTGTGCCTGGAGATACAATTTCCCTGATTGGAACCACCTCCTCCCGCATCCCATACGACCAATGTGACAACATGGAAGTGACACAAGAAGAAGTCGATCTCCTTCTCAACCAGGGTTGTCAGCTTGTGCCTTCATTGTCATGGACAAGAATTCTCCGTGCATATGCAGGAGTTCGTCCTCTAATCGCTGATGATTCTGATCCCACCGGCAGAAAGATCAGTCGTGGAATAGTGTGTCTTGATCATGCAACTCGCGATGGTGCTGAAGGTTTCATAACCATTTCGGGTGGAAAATTGATGACTTACCGACTGATGGCCGAAACTGCCACAGATATGATTTGCCGCAAATTGGGGGTTGATGCAATATGCACCACTCACATTGATCCCCTCCCCGGCTCCGAGCCAATGGAACAATCACCATCATCAGGGAAGAAACATATCATCAGCCTCAGCACCGGCCAGATCGCAGCAAGAGAACGCCATGGCTCCCTATCAGGAAATATCAAATATGTCACCGATTCTGACGATGCTCTTGTCTGCGAATGCGAACAAGTATCCGTTGGAGAGATAAAATATGCCATGGATTCCCTCCATGTCAACAACCTTGTAAATCTCCGCAGACGTACACGCCTCGGAATGGGCACCTGCCAAGGTGGTATTTGCGCCTCCAGGGCTGCTGCAATTCTGGGTTCCAAATTTGGAAACGACCGCGCTATCGCTGATCTCAAGTCGTTCCTTCAGGAAAGATGGAAAGGCATTCTTCCTGTGGCGTGGGGACGGGCTCTCGTCGAATCTTATTTCACATCATGGATTTACGAGGGTGTGTGCGGCCTTGAAAAAGATAATTCAAACGACTCTAACATCACTTCTGCCCAATGAAATTCGATTATATAGTGATAGGGGGCGGATTATGCGGACTCGCAACCGGCATCCGACTCTCCCTCAATGGAAAAAAAACCGCCGTCGTTTCTTCCGGCCAAAGTGCGCTTCATTTCTGTGCCGGTTCTTTCGGACTGCTTGGAAAAATGAATGGGGAATTTGTTGAGAGACCTCTTGAAGCGATGGAGTCATTATCTGATTCCCACCCCTATAAGAAAATTGGAATCTCCAATGTAAAGGAGATCGCTTCCCTGATACCATCTATCCTTTCTCAGGCAGGTATATCCGTTTCAGGTAATCCGGAAAAGAACCACTGGACTCTGACTCCTTTCGGACTGCCACGTCCATCATGGCTAACTTTCGATGGTTATACAGCATTTTCTGACCTGAAGGAATGCCCTCTTAAGAATGTAATGATTGTCTCTATTCAGGGATTTCTTGAAAGTTATCCGGCATTCATGGCGGAAAACTTGAAAAAACAGGGATTTACCCCCCGTATTGTAACAATAGACCTCGACCGCCTGACACATCTGAGGAAATCCAATTTCGATATGAGGGCAGTCTCTGTTGCAAAACAGATGGATGAGGCAACAATCTCGGAACTTGCGGAAAAAATTAACAAATCAGCAAAAGATGATGAGTTTGTTCTCGTTCCTGCTGTGCTCGGAATCAATTCCGAAAAACCATTCACACGTCTGCGCGAGCTCGTAGCCAATAAAATATATGTAGTTCCGACGATTCCGGTCTCTGTATCCGGAGTAAGAATCCAGAATGCTCTTCAGAGGTATTTCGAAAATCTTGGCGGAACATATCTTTTGGGTGACCATATTGACAAAGGTTTCATTGAAGGTGACAAAGTAGTTGCTCTGCAATCGGCTAACCTTGGCGATGATCACCTCACAGCTGAAGCATATATCCTGGCCTCCGGATTCCTTTTTAGTGAAGGAATCGTGGCTACCCCTTCAGGATTTAATGAACCTGTATTCGGTCTGGATGTAAATGCACCAAAAAATAGAAGTGAATGGTACGATACGGATTTCTTTGCAGCCCAGCCCTATATGAGCTACGGAGTGGTAACAGATGAAGAATTCCATCCATTCATCAAGGGAAAACCGATAAAAAATCTTTATGTTGCAGGCGCTCTGCTTGCAGATTGTGACTCTCTCGGCGAAGAATCCGGAGCCGGCACTGCTTTGATAACAGGAATCCACACTGCAGACCTCGCAATGAAAAACCTTGAACACAAATAATCCTCTAACCTTACGAAAATACACTTTTTCTTCAACTTACAGAACTAACCAATAATGAATTATCAGCAAGTAAATATAAGTGCCAACAATTTCGAGGAATGCATAAAATGCACAATTTGCACAGCATATTGCCCCGTAATGGCCGTAAATCCTGATTATCCAGGGCCGAAGATGGCCGGCCCCGATGGCGAACGCTATCGCCTCAAAAGCCCGGAATTCTATGACAAGGCTCTAAAATATTGCCTTAATTGCAAGAGATGTGAAGTGTCTTGTCCTTCAAATGTCAAGATTGGCGATATCATTCAGAGTGCCCGGATAAAATACGACAAGTCCGCTCCTAAGCTGCGCGATCGCGTTCTTGCTGAAACCGACGTAATGGGAACCTTTGCATCTGCCTTTGCTCCGATTGCTAATCCTGTTTTGAAAAATGGTTTGACAAAAATGGCACTTCATGCCTTTGGAGTAGACAAACACCGTACGTTCCCTGCGTATTCTTCCCGCAAATTCTCCTCGATATTGAAAAGAATCGAACCGGAGCAGAGGGAGTATCCAAAGCACATTGCCTATTATCATGGTTGTTATGTTAACTATAACAATCCCCGTCTTGGAGAAGACCTGATAAAAATTCTCAATGCGGCAAACTATGGTGTCCTGCCATTGGAAAAACAGAAATGTTGTGGCGTGGCAAAAATAGCCAATAAATTAATCGACCGTGCCACGCATGACGCCAAGATAAATCTACGGTCCATAAGAAAGGCAGTTGAACAGGGAATGCCGGTTCTTTCAACCAGTTCTACCTGCGTATTCACAATCCGAGATGAATATCCTCATTTGCTCGGACTTGAGAATGAAGATGTAAGGCCCAATATCCTTCTTGCCTCTGTATTCTTGGCTCGAAAGATTGCTGAAGGTGAAATCAAACTTGCTTTCAGGAAAGATTATAAAAAACGGATCTCATATCATACGCCCTGTCATATGCAGAAGCTTGGGTGGAATGCCTATTCGATAGAATTGCTTAAGATGATTCCGGGTGTAGAATTTATTCCATTACCTTCACGTTGCTGTGGCATCGCTGGTACCTATGGCTTTAAAAAGGAGAATTATGAATATTCTCAGAAAATAGGAAACGAGTTGTTTGATGCTATCCGAGAAGCCAAACCGGATCTCATTGCCACAGATTGCGAAACTTGCAAATGGCAGATAGAGATGAGCACTGGAGTTAATGTGGAAAATCCCATCTCGATCATTGCTGACGCACTCGATGTGGAAGAGACCATTAAATTAAACCGTTGACTTAATAAGTTTTTGAAATTAGCTAAAACCAGACCATAATACCATGGCAAAAGAAAATATCTTTGAAGGCTGGGACAAACAGACAATTAAAAAATACCAGCATTGGCAGCTCCGTACGATCCTTGTTTCAATGATCGGATATGCGATTTACTACTTTGTAAGAAAGAACTTCTCCATTGCTATGCCGGGACTCTCGGCGCAGTATGGAATATCAAACACCAGTTTCGGTATGGTGATTGGTATCGGTTCTCTTATCTACGGTCTATCCCGTTTCGTAAATGGTTTTATTGTAGACCGCTTCAGCGCACGTTTGATTATGGCGATTGGATTGCTTCTCTGCGCTCTTTCAAACCTCGCATTCGGATTTGGAGTAAACATCAGTTCCTGGATAACCGGAGCTAATGCAGGCCCCGACTTCATCAATATGCTCATAATGGTAATGGCTGTGACCATTATCTGCAACCAGCTTTTTCAGGGTGTCGGATATCCTCCCTGTGCTCGTCTACTTCCATGCTGGATACACCCATCTCAGCTTGCGACAAAGATGTCGATATGGAATACCTCCCACTCCATCGGTGCTGCACTTGCCGTGGTAGTCTGCGGATACATCATGGGTACGATGGGTACCGACCTAAGTTCCGACCACAGCATAATAGCTCGAATTGCCGACAACTTGAAACTTGACCCCTCTAATCAGGAACATCTCAAGACAATCATGGGTTACGCCCAACATTGGGATGCCTGGAGATACTGTTTCTGGATCCCGGCAGGTATTGCTGTGTGCGGCGCGCTTTGGTTATATTTCGGACTTCGTGACGATCCCCGCTCGGTTGGCCTCCCTGAACTTTCCGGCACAAAAACCGGTGCTAAACAGGAAGTAAACGCGACTCCCGGACTTCGCAAGAAATTCCTCAAGGCTATGGTTTGGACTAACAGATGGATCTGGACCCTCTGCATCGCAAACATTTTTGTCTACGTAATGAGAATGGGTATCCTCGACTGGGGACCAAAATTTCTCACGGAAGCAAGAAATATGTCGATTGAGGATGCTGCATGGTCAGTAGGTGTATTCGAGATCTTCGCAATTGTCGGAACGATAGGTGCAGGTTGGGCTACAGACCATATTTTCAAAGGGAAAGCTCACCGGATGTGTCTCGTTTGCATGGCAAGTGCTGTAATTTTCATGAGTCTCTTTATATTCCTGCCCGGTCTTCCGGTTATTGCTTCCATAATTATTCTTGCAATGGCAGGTTTCTTCATCTATGGCCCGCAGGCTCTTATTGGTATCGCATCCGCCAATCACGCCACAAAAGAGGCATCCGCCACTGCCAATGGGCTTGCCGGTATCTTCGGTTATGTAGGCTCATTCATATCTGCTCTCGGAATCGGTATTGTGGCCGACCATTGGGGTTGGAATATGGTTTTCTACATCATTATCGGTGTGGGATGCCTCGGAGCTATAACTTTCCTTACAATGTGGTTTGCTCCACGTGATGGTTATGCCCGCAGTAACAAATTCTACCAGAGCCTCGAAAGTGCTGCACTTAAAGTCAATGAACTTGAAGGCAACGACCCTCACACTGAAGACACTGACCTTTAACCCCTATCGACATGGAATTCAATAAATATATGTCCCCTTTCTCTCATGAGGAACTGATGGATAAATGCCGTAAAATAAAACATGTCGCACTCGATATGGACGGCACTATATATCTTGGATCTAAACTATTCCCATATACTCTTAAGTTTCTTGAAGATCTCACAAATTTGGGTATTAAATATTCTTTCCTCACTAACAACCCGACAAAGAGTGTGAAAGATTATCTTTCTAAACTTGAGAAACTCGGAATTTCAGCTACTCCCGAAGAGATGTATACATCATCGGTTGCCACTATCGATTTTCTCAGGGATAAAATGCCTGATGCCAAACGTCTATTTGTTGTCGGCACCCTGAGCATGGAGGAGGAATTCCGTAAGGCAGGCTACGAACTCCTCCTAGACGATCCCGATCAGAAACCTGATTGTCTTGTAGTAGCATTCGATACAACCCTGACTTATCCAAAATTATGTCATGCCTCCTGGCTTGCATCGGAAGGAGTGCCATACATAGCTACCAATCCTGACAGGGTATGTCCTACGGATCTTCGCACAATCCTGGTGGATTGCGGCTCCCTATGTAAAGCTATCGAATATGCCACGGGACGCAAACCTGATGCAGTTATTGGCAAACCTAATCCGGATATGCTTTCAGGAATCTGTTTCCGGGAAGGTCTGAAACCAGACGAAGTGGCAATGTGTGGCGACAGAATCTACACTGATGTGGCTACGGCCAGAAACGCTGGTTCCCTCGGAGTGCTGGTCCTGTCAGGGGAAACCACCTTAGAAACAGCGCTTGCTTCAGATCCGATGCCGGATATCACAGCGGAAAACATTGCTGAATTCTGTAATTTATTGAAGGAAGCACACAAATAAAAATGCTTTTAGTTGTTTTATATTACCTCTCATAATTTAGATAATTAGATTTTTATTCACATCTATGAACTGTAAGTCCTTAAATTTACTTCTTGCAACCCTCTTCACATTTTCGGTTCCGGAGTTTTCCGGAGCCGAAACGGTGAAGATCGACACGGAGAACACCTCCATAGTTCTCAATGCTGAAAAAGGGAAAAAGTTACGCCATCTTTATTATGGAGGAAGAATTTCTTCAAACGATGCTGAAGCCCTTACTGCTGCTCATGGAAAGGGACACAACGCTTATCCGGATTACGGAATGATCACAGTTCCGGAGACTGCTTTATCTCTCATTCATTCTGATGGGAATATGACACTCGATCTGAGAGTTGAGGAGGTCACCGTTAAGAAAGAGGGAAAAGAAGAACTCACCGTAATTACACTCAAAGATACTTATTACCCAATCAAGGTAGATATAAATTATAAAACATATCCAGGAGAGGATGTGATTGAGACATGGTCAGAAATAACAAATAATGAATCCGGACCTGTAACTCTCACAAGATTTGCCTCCGGCCATCTCCCTATCCGCGGCGGAGACGTCTGGTTATCTCAACTCTACGGCTCTGCAAAAAATGAAAGCCGACTTGAAAGTGCTCCACTCGGGCATGGCATGAAGGTTATTAAAAACCGTGATGGTATAAGGAATTCCCATACTGCACATTCGGAGGTGATGTTCTCTCTTGATGGGAAACCTGCTGAAAACCATGGACGCACTATCGGTGCGGCGCTTTGCTATGGTGGAAATTATAAACTCAGAATAGACACAGATAATTCCAATAACCATTATTTCTTTGCCGGGATTAATGAGGAGGATTCTCATTATAATCTCTCGGCAGGAGAAACTTTCACTACTCCGGAACTGGCTTTGACTTATAGCAAGGAAGGAACCGGGGGTGTTAGCCGCAGTTTTCATTCTTGGGCCCGCAATCATAAGCTCGCACATGGTGATAAAGAGAGAAAAGTGCTGCTAAATTCGTGGGAAGGTGTTTATTTCAAAGTAAACGAAAGGGAGATGTCGAATATGATGAAAAACATCTCTGAAATGGGGGGAGAACTATTTGTCATGGACGACGGTTGGTTTGGTGTCAAATATCCCCGAGATAATTCAAAAGCCGGTCTTGGAGACTGGACTGTTGACACACGTAAACTTCCTAAGGGCATCAACGGCTTGCTCAAAGAGGCAAAAAAGAATAAAATCGACTTTGGTATATGGATCGAACCGGAAATGGTCAACAGTAAATCAGAACTGTTTGAAAAGCATCCGGAATATATAATAAAACCAGATCATCGCGACCCTCTTTATGGAAGAGGAGGGACTCAGCTCGTTCTTGACATGGCCAATCCGGCTGTTCAGGATATCGTTTTCAATATTGTTGATACTCTCCTTACTAAATATCCTGAAATAGATTATATTAAATGGGATGCTAACATGGATATAAAGAATCATGGCTCCCAATACCTCACTTCCGATAATCAGAACCACCTCTTCATTGATTACCATAAAGGCCTTGTCAAAACTTTCGACCGAATAAGAGATAAATATCCGGATGTCACCATTCAGGCCTGTGCATCAGGTGGAGCCAGAGCAAACTATGGTATTCTCCCTTGGTTTGATGAATTCTGGGTTTCCGACAATACGGATGCTTTGCAAAGAATATACATGCAGTGGGGTGCTTCATATTTCTTTCCCGCCATTGCGATGGCATCACATATAAGTGCTTCCCCAAATCATCAGACACAAAGGATAATCCCGATAAAATATCGTACGGATGTTGCAATGAGTGGCCGTCTGGGTATGGAGATTCAGCCGGATGAAATGACTGATGCCGAGAAAGCTCAGACTAAAAAAGCCATTGCCGAATATAAGGAAATACGTCCCGTTGTGCAGTTCGGCGATCTTTATCGACTTCAATCACCTTATGATGAGAAAGGTGTTGCATCTCTCATGTACGTAGATAAGAAAAAGGATAATGCCGTGTTCTATTGGTGGAAGACGCGAGCTTTCTACAACGATATGCTGCCAATGATTCCCATGGATGGTCTCGATCCCGACAAGTCCTACACAGTTCACGAACTTAATCGCATCGATAGGAAACCTCTTCCGTTCGAAGGTAAAACTTTCACCGGAAAATTCCTCATGGACAACGGACTTGAGATTCCTTATAATCATGACCTCCCTAAAGGGGAACAGACTGATTGGTCAAGCCGTGTACTCCGCCTTGAAGCAGTAAAATAAATATTTACGCCAAATTCGAAATATTCAGTTTATCTATACCATAACAACACGGCGTAGTGTCAAAAAATTAAATTTTTTACACTACGCCAATTTTTTATCCTAAGAAGTTGTCAAAACTTATAATTAGCTCCTTCCTGTGGGAAAAGTGACCTGGGCCTAATTATCCGAAGGATTAACAGGCACTACAAGCCAACTCCGATACTTCTCCCCTAATTGCTCCACTTCGCGCCTCCAATACATATCCCCTGTGCCTGTCAGCAGGTCCCCGGAATTCGGATTTGGATTCAGAGCCCATGTATTTTTGAGTATTTCCGAAGTTAGTTGTCCCTCGCTCCAACCACTATATCCCAGAAAAAACCGGATTGTGCCTTCCGTCTCTGAATGCTCGTTAATATAATCCAACACATCATCGAGCTTGGCTCCAACATATACATTCGGGGCCACTTCAACCGAACCCGGGAAACGGTCTCCTAAACTATGGAGCATAAATAATCTATCGGCCTCTACCGGCCCTCCACAGTACACCCGAATATTCTTCCCTGCGTACCAATCAGGAAAAATATCCTGCAAAGTTACAGGTGTCACTTTATTTAGGGTCAAACCTATGTGCCCGTGATTTTCATCCTCATCGAGTAAAAGAATTGCACTCCGGCTGAAATATGGTTCGGCCAACAATGGTTCGGCAAGCAATAAATCTCCCTTCTTGGGATTCACTATCGTTGGGTCCTTATATATTATTGATTCTAAATCCATAATTTCTTTCAAATGATATTTATAATAACAGGGTCGGAAAATTATTATTCAGTTTATTATTAAAGCCTTTACTCTATCTCACGTCTTTCAGGAAATAATAAATATTATTCCCGACTCATTATACATTATTTAAACGTTTCAACCTTCCGTTAGGTTGCTCATAAACAACACTTTTAAAATTTTTATCAAAAAAATTGAAAAATATTTTTGTTATTAAAAAATATTGTTATACCTTTGCAGTGTACTATTATACTAATACACTAAACAACTAACATATTTTATTATGCTTTCAATCAAAAACTGTTCATTCAGTTACAAAAGGAAAGGAGAACCGACTATCAATCATTTCAACCTTCAGCTTAATGAAGGTGGTGTTTATGGTTTGCTTGGTTCAAACGGAGCTGGTAAATCCACTCTGCTTCAATTGATCTGTGGACTTTTAACCCCTCTCACAGGCGAAATCACACTTGATGGTGTAAACACAAGAAAGAGATTGCCCTCCACTCTTTCCGAAATATTTATCGTACCGGAGGAGATAGAACTTCCGGCTCTTTCACTGGATAAGTTTATTTCACTGAACTCTGTGTTTTATCCCAGATTTTCACAAGAGGATATGTACCATCATCTGAATACATTTGGGATGAGTACTGACATTCGTCTTGATCAGTTATCAATGGGACAGAAGAAAAAAGCTATTCTTGCATTTGCAATGGCATGCAACACAAAGATTCTGCTTATGGATGAACCGACAAATGGACTTGACATTCCCGGGAAGAGCGCGTTCCGCAAATTTGTTGCCGAATCCATGAGCGATGAGCGGACAATTATCATTTCAACACATCAGGTTAAGGATGTGAGCCGGATTCTCGACCAGATTCTGATAATGGATAACAGAGAGGTTATTTTTAACAAGAACGTAGGTGAGATTCTTGATAAACTGAAATTTGTCGAGACCATAGACCAAGAACTTATTGATTCAGCCTACTATGCAGAGAAAGGAATCGCAGGAGCCGCTGCAATCATACCGAATTTTGACGGTAATGATTCGGAGATTAATCTTGAGCTCCTATTCAACTTTGCAATCGGAAATCCTAATAGACTTAACGAAATTTTCAATAAAGACTAACAATCATGAATAATATATTTTCACTCAATAGGTTCGGACTATACGTATGTCAGTATTTCGGTGAGAATTGGAAAAAACTTCTTTCCATGTTTGGAGCTATTATCGGATGCTATATTTTCGTAACTGCTATATTACCGGCTCTAAATGGCACTTACTCCATCCCTAATTCTTTTGAAGATCCGATGCATAAGACAGAGGTGGCAGCACTCTGGGCAATAACTTTCTGCTATTGTGCAGTTACCGCTGGTCAGGCATTTCAATCTTATGAGAATAAAAACCGAAGATTCTCCTTGTTGACGCTTCCTGCATCATCATTAGAAAAGTTTTCAACCTATCTCCTTTTCTATGTGGTGCTGATGC
The DNA here is from genome assembly GCA_964499025.1 of uncultured Sangeribacter sp. Classification (GTDB taxonomy): domain Bacteria; phylum Bacteroidota; class Bacteroidia; order Bacteroidales; family Muribaculaceae; genus Lepagella. The sequence continues at coordinate 9,606 of CAZCJC010000036.1, read as the reverse complement.
TCGCCATTTGTGTCTTAGGAATAATTTTTGCTGACTATGTTCGTGTGTGGACCGCACCTCTATATGCTGCTGATGGATGTTGCATACAACCCTTGTCGCTGAAAACATTCTTCACATTCGGCCAGCTGGAAGTCTATTCTTCCGGGGATGAGATGAATATCTCACAGATTCGTTTGCAAAGAGTTGAATTCAGCATAATGGCATCAGTAATCGGAATTCTTCTACTGCAGAGCTTTTTCTTCCTCACAAGCTCTATATGGCCTAAAAATGGAAGAGTCAGAGGAATACTATGTGGGATAGGAATACTTATTGCATGGGGGCTCCTTGTGTCACTTGGATCGCATGTGTTCTTCCCCAAATATGTATCATTAGCCCCCCGATTTGAATTTGAAACATCTTTCAGAAATTTCATGACAATCTCCTATGCAACAGGAATAATAACAATTCTCATCAATTATTCTATAGCATATCTGAGATATCGCGAACTTGAAACCATCAACCGGTGGTAAAATAGAAACTAATGACAATGATATTTGAAGAAAACAACAAAGCTATTTACCTTCAGATCGTCGACCGCATATGTGATGACATTATGCTGGGGAAATATGACGGGGATGCCCGCCTTCCCTCAGTCAGAGATTATGCAGTTGCAGCAGAGGTAAATGCCAATACCGTGATGCGATCTTATGAACGACTTGCATCCCGTGAACTGATCTACAACAAACGTGGAATAGGATTCTTTGTCTCACCGGATGCAAAAAAGAAGATCATGAAAGAACGAAGCGAAGAGCTCATTGAGAAGCAACTCCCCCCACTTTTCAAGCTTATGAGTCAGCTTGGCTTCACACCGGATGATCTCAAACAAGCCTATATAAAATTTTTAAGTAGTTGGTAAAAATTAATGAACCTATAAAACGAAGTTATTTTTGAGCAGATTTTGCTGCGGAAAGAGGGAGCATACTTTCGTATGCGACTGAATGACAAGGTAAAAGATGCCCAAAAGAACAAGTTTTATTGTTCAAGATTATCAACTACAATACATCGATTAAATTTTAACAACTACTTAGAAAGTTAATATTACTACATCTGCAGAAAAAATTGAAATTGGAACATAACACTATAAATTCAATAATCATTATGAAATTCAAATTATCAACCTATATCCTTATGGGAATCCTTCTCTTCACTCTCCTACTCGCATTCTTCACCCCTATTATAGTCTTTAAGACCGTGTAAGTAGCTCGCAGAAATTAATGAATAGATAAAACGCAGTCTTTTGAGTTAATTTCGGTTTCGGCTTAAGGAGCATTCCGGGCTAAATGACTGAAGTTGAGACCAAAAGTAACTCAAAAGACCCAGTTTTAGCCTCATTAATCTCATTATATTTATATTAATTAATTTTTTGTGATCTACTAAATTACACATACAGCCATGATACAGCTGACAGATATAAACAAAACCTATGACGGAGCAGTCCCTCTTCATGTGCTGAAAGGGATTAACCTCCACATAGAAAAAGGTGAGCTCGTATCCATAATGGGTGCATCGGGATCCGGAAAGTCAACGTTACTCAATATTCTCGGCATTCTTGACAATTATGATTCCGGAGAATATTACCTTGACGGAACCCTTATCAAGGATCTTAGTGAGAATCGCGCTGCCGAATATCGCAACCGGATGATAGGATTCGTTTTTCAATCTTTCAATCTTATAAACTATAAGGATGCATTGGAAAATGTGGCTTTACCACTTTTCTATCAAGGAGTTTCAAGAAAGAAAAGAAATCGTCTGGCAATGGAGCAACTTGAAAAGATGGGACTCGCCGATAGGGCTCACCATCTTCCAAGCGAGATGTCAGGAGGACAGAAACAACGTGTGGCCATTGCCCGGGCAATGATTACTAATCCTTCAATTATTCTCGCGGATGAACCTACAGGCGCCCTTGATAGCAAAACTTCCGGCGATGTTATGGAAATTTTCCGCTCACTCAACCGCGAGGAGGGAAAGACAATCGTCATAGTCACCCATGATCCGGGAGTTGCAGAGCAAACCGACAGAATTATCAGGATATCCGACGGAATAATTGTACCCGATACATCAATAACTCAGCCGGAGGCTCCTACAGTCATTGTATAGTATCCAATCATTCGTAAATATGTTTGATTTCTTTCACGAAATATCTCAGACCTTAAGTCACAACAAGCTGAGAACTTTGCTCACCGGGATAGCTGTTGCCTGGGGTATATTCATGCTGATCGTTCTCCTAAGTATGGCGCGTGGTGTCACCAATAGTTTCAACGATAATATGATGAAGGGAAACAATACTATCCTGAGACTTTGGAGCGGCAGAACCACAATTCCATATAATGGCAACCGTGAGGGAAGGTGGATTCAATTTGAAGACAGGGATTTGAAAACAATTCCATCAAAAAATACGGAATACGTTGAAAACGTTTCCTCTCGAATTGATCTTTCCGGTACAATTTCTTCGCCCGACGGAAAAATTTCAAAAGGCTATGCGGGAGTCTATCCCGGAAAGGGCTTGACCCCTCGACAAGGATCGATTTCCGAAGGCCGTGATCTCAACTCCAGAGATATGGATGAGCGTGCCAAAGTGATGGTGATATCCAATAGCTCGGCAAGTAAACTTTTCCCTCCCGATGGGACCGGGGCTGTAGGGAAGCGGGTGATATGTAACGGACTCTCTTTTTTAATAGTTGGAGTCTATGACAGCGAATGGAACGACGATGTATACATCCCTTTTTCTACAGCCAGGATGATGAATTCCGACAAATCTGACCTCGGAAATCTCACTGTCGACCTTAAGAATGTCAGTACTGAGGAAGATGGAAAGGCTGCCGAGACTGGCGTGAGAAACACCCTTGCAAAATCTCACAATTTTGATCCCGACGACTCTAACGCCGTATATATCTCAAATTATTTTACCGGAGCATTAACCGCAAAAAAGGGACTGTCAATACTTGATACGGCAGTATGGATATTAGGAATCCTTACGTTGCTTACAGGAATAGTCGGTGTCAGTAATATCATGTTTGTCACCGTCAAGGAACGTACCCATGAGATAGGCATCCGTAGAGCAATCGGAGCTAAACCCATGAAGATCCTAAGCCAGATAATCGCTGAATCAGTAGCTATAACTTTAACATTCGGTTACGCAGGAATAGTGTTTGGCACGGTAGTGACCCAGGTAATTGCTTCACTCATCGGTGAAAACGGACCTATAAAGAATCCTACAGTGAGCCTGACCATTGCCTTCGAAGTGACAGCGGTCTTGGTCTTGGCAGGAATGCTCGCCGGCCTCTTCCCTGCACTTAAAGCACTTAAAGTTAAACCTGTGGAGGCACTCCGCGATGAATAATTAGAGTTATGAGGATAACCATATTTGACATGGAAAACTGGAAAGAAACATTAGCAACCCTTTCCAGAAACAAAACAAGAACATTTCTAACTGGTTTCGGAATCTTCTGGGGAGTCGCAATGCTTGCAATGCTCATGGGAGGTGCTAAAGGTGGAGAAGGTTTACTTAGGAGAAACTTTGCCGGATTTGCGACAAACAGTGGTGGCATGTTTCCCGAAAACACCTCCATCCCCTACAAAGGATACCAGAAAGGAAGATCCTGGCAAATAGATATCTCTGATGTTGAGGCCCTGAAAGCTTCACTGCCGGACATGGAAGCTATTGTCCCAACTTTCCAACGAGGCAACGTATCATTCCGACATGGAAAGAATTCTTTCGCAGGCTCACTCACAGGAACCGGCCCGGAATATACGGTCATGCTTCAGCCGAAGATGTACAGCGGCCGTTTCATCAACGAAGCTGACGAAGCAAATGAAAGACGAGTGGCAGTCGTCGGGAAGAAAGTCATAACCCAACTTTTTCCGGATAATGATTCCCCCCTCGGCGAACTCATCAATGTTAACGGTACAGCCTACCACATAATAGGTGTTGTCGGGGATACGTCTGAAATTAAATTGGGAGGAAGTCTCGATGAATCAGTAATAATTCCCGGATCTACTTTCCGACGAGCTTATGGATATGGCAGCAATGTGGACTTCCTGATTTTCGTAGCAAAGGATGACAAAAATCTTTCTGACATGATTCCTACAATGCGACGACTCATCTACCGTCGACATAATATTCACCCTAACGATAAATCAGCTTTGTGGGTTATGAATATTGCCGAGCAATTCGAACAGGTCGATACATTATTCAAAGGAGTCGATATATTGGCACTCTTCATAGGATTCGCTACTCTCCTTGCGGGTATAATCGGCATCGGAAACATCATGTGGGTTATTGTGAAAGAGCGAACCCAGGAGATAGGTATCCGCAGGGCAATTGGTGCAAAGCCTCGTGATATAATCGCTCAGGTGCTGAGCGAGGGGGCAATACTCACCGTGATTGCCGGCACCTCCGGCCTATGTTTCGCCACCCTTGTTCTTGGAATCCTTCAACACTTTAACAACCCGCCCGATGCAGCATCGGAAGTCCACTTCCAGATGTCTTTCTTATCTGCGTTGACAATCTTGGGCACTTTTATACTTCTCGGAATCCTCGCAAGCCTTATTCCCTCATTCAAGGCTATGAAAATTAAACCTATCGAAGCATTAAATTCAAAATAACGTTATGAAAAAGTTTTTCAAAATATTTATGTGGGTAATTATCGCCCTAATCTTCTGTGGAACCTTCTTTTACCTCTATATGAATTCAAAAAATAAAGAGGAGAGATATGCAATTGAATATCCCAAAACCGAAACAATAGAACGTTCTACGGTACTTACCGGAAAAATAGAGCCTCGTGATGAGATCGAAGTCAAACCCCAGATATCGGGAATCATCAGCGAAATTCTCGTGGAAGCGGGTGATCATGTAAATAACGGCGATATTATTGCCAAGATAAAGGTTATTCCAGAAGCGACTCAGCTCTCCTCTGCCGAAAACCGCGTCAATGTCGCCCGCATTTCGCTTGAAGAAGCTAAACTCACTTTCGAAAGGACTGCTCAGCTCTATGAAAAGAAATATGAGAGCAAAGAGAAATATGAGGCTGACAAAGCTGCCTATGACAGAGCGAAACTTGAACTCGACCAGGCACGCGACCAACTGACCATTGTCCGCGACGGCGTGTCCACATTAAACGCCCAGGGTTCCAATACGCTCGTACGCTCAACAGTTACCGGTGTCGTACTTGAGGTTCCAGTCAAAGTTGGCTCATCAGTTATTCAAGCTAATACTTTCAACGACGGAACAACAATTGCAAAAATAGCTGACATGAACGACCTTATATTCAAAGGGAAAGTGGATGAAACCGACGTGGACTTGCTTAAAGAGGGTATGGATGTTAAAATATCTGTCGGAGCAATTTCTGATTCAGAATTCCCCGCTGTTATTGAAAAGATCGCCCCTATGGCATCAGATGACAACGGCTCGAATACCTTTGAGGTTAAGGCAGCCTTGTCAGGAGCGGAAACATCAAACCTACGCGCCGGATACAGTGCGAACGCAAGTGTGATTCTCGAACAGGCAGAAAACACCCTTGCTATTCCAGAAAGTGTCGTGGAATATGACAAGGATAAAGCCTATGTGTATGTTTTGACCGATTCCATACCCGTTCAGAAATTTGAACGTAAAGAGTTCAAAGCCGGTTTGTCGAATGGTCTTTCGGTCCAGGTAAAATCCGGTCCTATTGATAAAAAAACTCCGCTTAGAGGGAATGTCATAAAATAACAACTTAAAAGATTCAGTAAGTTATGAAGGCTAAACAATTCAGTTATATCATAGCAGCTACCCTATTTTCAATCGGCGGATACGCATACGCTGAAAGCTGGAGTCTTGACAGTTGCATATCCTATGCAGTCGCCAACAATCTGACAGTTAAACAGAGAGAAATATCCATTAAGGAGGGAGAACAGGGTATCACCGAGGCTAAAGATCGATTTCTCCCCTCCCTTGATGCTTCTGCTTCACAGACTTTCAATTTTGGACGAGGCCTCACCTCACAGAACACTTATGCAGATAGAAACACCTCAAATTTCGGTTGGAGTGCCGGAATGAGTCTCCCTATCTTCCAGGGGATGACGGAATACCGTAATCTGAGCCTTTCAAAGATTGTTTTAAAACAGTATCTCCTCGAAAATGAAGCTGCGAAAGATAATGTGACGCTTAATGTAATTTCCCAATATCTACAGGTTCTGTATGCTAAAGAGATCCTGGAAACAGCAAAATCGCAGGCTGAACTCTCCGAGTTTCAGGTTAACCGGCAGAAGGCACTGATCGAAGCCGGAAAAGTCGCCGAAGCTACCCTTTATGACATGGAGGCTCTTGCCTCCCAAGATCGTCTCCAGATTGTAGTGGCTGAGAATGATGTGAACACATCTCTGATTAATCTCGCCTCCCTGCTTCAACTGACTGATACCCGCAATTTCGATGTTTCTTCGCTTAATGAGGGTGATCCAGCGATTCCCGACACTTTGGAAGTATATGGAAAGGCTTTGAAAATAAACAATTCGCTTGCTGCTGCCAGAGAATCTGTCAACGCAGCAAAGAAAAGAATAGAGGTGGCTAAGTCGGGATATATCCCTACCCTACGCTTCAATGCCGGACTCGGGTCAAGCTATTATAAAATTGGAGGATTTGATAACGATGCCTTCGCTGCCCAGATGCGACATAACTTTGCAACCTACCTCGGTTTCTCTCTAAACATTCCCATTTTCGACGGTTTCAATACCAGAAACAATATCCGCAGGGCTAAACTTCAGAAAACCACTGCACTTCTCGACCTTGAACAACGTGAATATGATTTATTCAAGGAAATTCGCCTGGCCTACATTCAGGCCACGGGAGCAAGAGAGAAATACTACACAACTGAGAAGACACTTGAAAAGACACGCCTGTCATTCGATTCCACAAGCGAACGATTCAATCTCGGAAGAGCAACCCAAGCGGACTACGAACAGGCTAAAAATAATCTTTATAAAACTGAAATCAATCTTATTCAATCACGCTATGAATATTTGATGAGATATAAAATTCTGATGTTCTATAAGAACGGGCGAACCGAATGATTCAATATATGTTATAAAGATAAGTAGTTGTTAAAAATTAATCGATATATTGTAGTTGATAATCTGGAACAATAAAACTGGTTCTTTGTGGCATCTTTTGCCTTGTCTTTAAGTCGCATACGAAAGTATGCTCCCTCTTTCCGCAGCGAAATCTGCTCAAAAATACCTTCGTTTTATTTGTTCATAATTTTTACCAACTACTTAGGCAATATGTCACTTCTCATCATACTTGAGAGATGGCGGTGTGTTACAAAATGAATCATTCTAAAAGTTGTTGTTATGAATATCGATGAATTAAAAGGAAAAGCTGAAGAGTTGATGGGTCAGGCTCAGACTCTTAAGGGAAAGGCTGAAGAGTATCTTAACAATCCCGAAGTGCAGGATAAAATTAACCAGGCGAAGGATTGGGTACAGAACGGAAAAGGAAAGGAGTATCTTGATAAAGCCAATGACATGCTCGGAGGTGCGAAAGATAAACTTGAAGACTTTATAGAGGATAAAACCGACGGGAAAGGTATCTTCGGTTTTGGTCAAGCTGACAATAAATAAAGTTTGGGAATTAACAAAATATTTCGGGTTGTGACAAGTTTTGTCACAACCCGAAATATTTTGTTAATGATAATGCTATTAAGTAGTTGATAAAAATTAATGAACAGGCAAAACGAAGTTATTTTTGAGCAGATTTTGCTGCGGAATGAGGGAGCATACTAAAGTATGCGACTGAATGACAAGGTTAAAGATGCCCAAAAGAACAAGTTTTATTGTTCAAGATTATCCTCTACTATTATCGATTAATTTTTTACAACTACTTATTTACAGAGTTTAAAACCTTTGGACTCTATGAAATCATAATAAATTTTAGAAAAAAGTTCATTGTTTCCTCTTGGATACCTGATATCGGTGAAAACCTGGGCAAGAGTCTCTTTACCGTTCTCTTTAACGAATTGTTTGCTGTCTTCACGGGCCTCTTTGTCAGCATATATATCCTTGATTGTCTCTGAAGAATAATCAGAGTATTTTTCACGATGCATTATGGCATCCGCACTTAATCGATCACTTACCGGGGCATCGCCGGCAGGATAACCGACGGTAACAGTGGTTACTGGCACAACCATTTCCGGTAGCTTAAGGAATTCCGCGATTTGAGGGGCATTGTATGTTGTGGTCCCAAGATAACAGGTTCCCAATCCCTTCATCTCAGCTATAGTGCAGAACTGTTGCGCAAACAAGGCTGTATCGATAACCGCACATATGAATGACTGAAAATTATCATATCCCGGATCTGCATTGCTCTCACGGCACCACTTACAAAAACGGTTGAAATCGGCGCAAAAAGTCAGGACAACGTCAGCACCCTCTACCGAAGGCTGGTTGAAATGAAATGGAGCAAGCTCTCTCTTTCTCTCATTATCCCTGGTTACAACTACACTATACAGTTGCATGTTTCCGGTGGTGGGAGCATGCGAAGCAGCCTCTATCATTTCCCTCAATAGTTCATCACTCACCTTCTTGTCACTATATTTTCTAACTGTTCTGCGGTTTTTAAAATAATCCATTGCTTAAGAACGTTTAATTTTCTGCAAAGATAAATATTTAGTGTCAATTTTCTCAGGTGTGTTTTCATTTTATGAAACAGCCCTCAAAGGTCAGATGGGATTAATTGATTTTTTTAAACTTTAAGTTGTTTAACAACTACTTTTTATGCTTACTTTAATTGCAGAATCGAAAACTATGACCCCCTGCTCTAACGCTGTGGGCATACAGGACTGGGAAAATCATAAACCCTGCTTCGACAACATCGCCGACAAACTTATGGAGGATTATTCCCATCTCTCCGTTGATGAATTGTCGGAAGAGATAGGCATCACATTGAATTTGGCACGATCTATGCAGAAAATGATTTATGAGTTCCCCAATAAACGATTCGGAGAAGCAGCTATAGAGGCATACACCGGTGTGGTTTTCAAGGCCCTTGATCCTAAGACACTTCCGGATCATGCCAGAATGCTTGCAAACCACAAGGTCAGGATCATTTCCTCACTTTATGGCTGGCTGAGGCCCGACGATATCATCAAGGCTTATCGAATGGATTTCACGAGCAAGAATGCAGAAAAAGAGGGGAACATGACCAAATTCTGGAAAAAAGATGTCACATTGGAATTAGGCCGATATTTGAGAGACACACATTGTAATGAAATACTGGATCTTCTTCCGGCGGATGCTTCAAAATGTATTGATTGGAAACTTATTAAAAGATTTGCTAAAGTTTGGAAAGTGGACTTTGTGGAATCAAGTGGAGAGAAGGTAAAGACACCACATGCCGGTAAATTGAAAACACTACGGGGCAAATTGCTTCGTCAGATTCTAACCGAGAATATAAAATCAGCAGATGAGCTGAGAAGAATTGACTCAACAGATTACTTCTGTACCGGTTCTCCCATTTACCCCGACCACTTGCAGTTTATAACGATAAGTAGTTGGTAAAAATTAATGAACATATAAAACGAAGTTATTTTTGAGCAG
>CAZCJC010000035.1:0-31494 GCA_964499025.1 uncultured Sangeribacter sp. | reverse complement strand
CATAACAAGCGCAGTTCGGAGACTTCCGAAACGGCGTTGTTTCTTCTCATTTTCTACTTGCATTGAGAGATACATTGATGTAAGGTTAACTATTGAGTATTATTGATTTTGTTCGAGTTTATTTGTCAAATAGCGGAAGATAAGACGATAGATTCGCTTCCTCTCAGCTCCTTTCAATCAGCGGACAATCAACCTTTTAACCATGATATTTATTTCGTTGAGTCGGTATTAGTACAATTCTGTCCGCTTTAGGACGCTGCAAATTTAATTAACAATAAGTGTAAAATCCACACCCTTTGCATTTTTTAACATATTTTAATAATTCAGTCCACAATAAATATGTTTTAGAGCATGGTTGGGGAGGGAAGGCATTAGGTTTTAGGTTTTAGGTATTAGGTGGCAGGCGTTAGGTGGTAGGGGTTAGGTTTGAGCGACGAGGGGAGACTTAAGTATTAGGTTTAAAGTCGGGTGGAGCGGTGGAACCGCGATACTGTGGTTAACCCACCGCGTAGTGAAACGGAGCCGTGGGTGACAAAATGGGAAGCTATCAGCTACGGAGTTGCCAACCGGCGAGCGGTAGAACCTAAAACCTGCCACCTAACGCCTAAAACCTAATGCCTAACGCCTACCACCTAACACCTAAAACCTAACACCTAAAACCTAAACCCTAAATTAAAAAAAATTATTAACTTTGTAGGAAACTCCATAAATATATAAGGAGGATATATCCATAAACTGATCTAACAGCATCATGAAATTAGTTAGCCGGAAGTATCTGCTTCCATTCATTCTCATCACCTCCCTCTTCTTCATGTGGGGTTTCGCCCGCGCCATCCTCGATGTGCTAAATAAGCATTTTCAGGAATCTCTCTCCATCTCGATCTCCCAGTCTGCCCTTATCCAAGCCACTACCTATCTCGGTTATTTCCTAATGGCCCTGCCGGCAGGTATACTGATAACCCGACTTGGCTACCGCAAGGGAGTAGTGACCGGTCTGCTTCTTTTCGGACTCGGTTCACTCCTGTTTATCCCCGGTGAAAGCATGATGTCTTTCCCATTCTTCCTGGGGGCACTCTTCGTGATAGGTTGCGGACTCGTGATCCTTGAAACGGCAGCAAATCCTTACGCGTCGGAACTCGGCGACCGCGCCACAGCAGCAAGCCGACTTAATCTCGCACAGTCGTTCAACGGACTCGGCTGTATTCTAGCCCCCGTGCTTGTTGGAAGTTTCCTTTTCTCAAGTGACGGAGGCGGGAAAGTGGCTGTGCCATATTCCATCATGGGGGGAGCAGTCTTATTGGTTGCCCTCATCTTCTCACGAGTTAAATTGCCCGAAATCACCGATGATCTCGGCACTGCGACAAGTAAGGAAAAGGAACAGACCTTGTCTGCCATAATCCGCAATCTCTGGAGCCGTAAAACCTTCAGCTTCGGCATTCTTGCCCTTTTCGCATATGAGATAGCCGAGATATCTATCAACTCTCTTTTCATAAACTACGCCACCGCCGACGGATGGATGGATAAGGCTACCGCTTCCCTGGTGTTATCTTTCGGCGCCCTGGGGCTCTTCATGGTGGCCCGCGTGGTTGGAAGCTGGATCATGAGTAAGATTAAAGCTGAGAAAGTGTTGCTTTTCTGCGCCGTAATGACTGTATTAGGAGCTGTAGCAGTAACTCTTAACGCCGGATGGCTCTCACGCGCAGGCGTTTTTGCCTGTTACGCATTCGAAGCAATCATGTTCCCCACAATCTTTGCAATAACGATTGCCGGAGTCGAACCCGGAAAACCGGTTAAGATTGCTTCATCCTTCCTTATGATGACTCCGATCGGCGGCGCAGTCGGGACTTTGCTGATGGGAGCAGTAGCGGATGCGACTTCAATGTCTACCGCTTTCATCGTGCCGGCGATAGGATATCTTTACGTGCTTTTCTATGCCCTCACCCGGAGAAGAACGGGGACAATTAATAATTAATAATTAATAATTAATAATTAATAATTGTTTGAGGCGAAAAAGCTTAGACTAATTAATAATTAATGATTAATGATTAATAATTAATGATTAATGATTAATGATTAATGATTAATGATTAATGATTAATGATTAATAATTAATAATAATTGTTTGAGACGAAAATATTATAAGATTTATAAGACTCATAAGACTTATAAGACTCATAAGACTTATATAATATGATTTAATCCAATAAGCCTTAACTCCATAACCTAAAATCTAACCCCTAAAACCTAAGGCCTAAAGCCTAAAACCTAAAGCCTAAAGCCTAAGGCCCAAAACCTAACCCCTATGATAAAGAAACTCTTAGCATTGGCAATGTTAATTGGGAGCGGTGGTGCTCTTTTCGCCATCACCACTCCCAAAGCGGATATAGAAGCCGTTCCCGAGAAATCGGGAGGTGTGTATTATGCTTATCCCGTCACAACTGATTCCCTACCCCCGATTCCGGAAGGATTCGAACCGGTATATCTCAGCCATTATGGCCGACATGGCTCTCGATGGGTAATAAACAAGGAGATTCATAATATGCTCGTGAATCAACTGTCGGAACAGAAATCGGAGGGAAACCTTACTCCTGAAGGTGAACGGACCTTGGAGGCTGTCAAACGCCTACAGGCTCATACCAAGGGACATTGGGGAGAGCTCTCCCCTCTCGGTGAGCGCCAGCACAAGGGGATTGCCGACAGAATGATGAAACGTTTCCCCACGCTTTTCAAGGGGAACACTAAAGTTATTGCCCGATCCTCTGTGGAACCCCGCTGCATCATATCAATGGCTGCTTTCAGCGAACAACTGAAGGAGGGAAACGGGGCTCTCGATATCGAGCGTCATGCCACACCCTCCGATATGGAGTTCATAAGTTATGCGACGCCACAAGCTTCGGCAGTCGGCAAGGAGAAAGCCCCCTGGCGCAAAGAGTTCAATCCTGTTAAGGATTCCTTGACGCGTGCGGAAACAACGGCGGCTAAGATTTTCAAGAATCCCGAGAATGTAAGTAAGCTTCCGGAAGTGATGCGTAACCTGCATGATGTGGCAATAGCTGTGCAGGATGTGGATGGTGCCGATGAGGATCTGTTGGGACTCTTCACGCCTGAGGATATGTATAACCAGTGGCAGAACACCAATTATTTCATGTACGTACGCCACGGGAATTCCAAGGAGGGGGCGGGACTCGGCCCACAGTGTGCAAGGAATCTACTGCGCGATCTTGTGGAGAAGGCCGATGAGGCCTTGGCCGGTAAACGTCCGTCGGTTGACCTCCGTTTTGGCCATGACACTGCCCTTGTACGCCTGTTGTCGCTGATGGGTGTAGAGGGAGCCGACCTCTCACAGATTAACTACAAAGGTGATATCCGGAACCGGATAAAAGAGGTGAGCGCAAACTGGCAGTCTTATAAACTGACCCCTATGGCCGCCAATCTCCAGCTTCTCTTTATCCGTAATAAGTCGGGAGAGGTGTTGGTATCGGTAAGACTTAACGAACAGCCGGTGAAAATCAACGGTGCCAAAGAGGCTAAGAATGCACCGGGATATTATCCCTGGAATGAACTTCGCCGCCTATGGCTTTCTACCGTGAATCCGGTGGCTTCCCTGCTTGAAAGAGTTTCTCCCGGTTCTTCAAAACGTTTCATCCTTCAGGAAATACCCTCTGACGAAAATTTCTTCGAAATTTCGACAATCGACGGCAAGCCCGCCATCTCGGCTAACAATACCGTAAACCTGGCTGCCGGACTCAACTGGTATCTTAAATACTATCCCCATATTCACCTGAGCTGGAACAACATGAAGGCTGACCTGCCGGAGGTATTGCCTCTTCCGGCAAAACCAGAACGCCACACCACGGATGCTCTGCAGAGATACTATCTCAACTATTGCACACACTCCTACTCGATGCCTTTCTGGGATGAGGAGCGCTGGCAACAGGAGATCGACTGGATGGCCCTGCATGGAATCAACATGCCGCTCATGATAGCCGGGGTGGATGAGGTGTGGCGTAACACCCTTATGCGTCTTGGCTACAGCAAGAAGGAGGCGGAGGAATTTGTGGCCGGTCCGGCCTTCCAGGCCTGGTGGCTTATGAATAATCTCGAAGGTTGGGGAGGTCCGAATACAGAGAACTGGTATAAAGACCGCGTCAAGCTGGCAAAATCCACCATCAAGGCCATGGAGGAATATGGAATGACCCCCGTGCTGCCCGGATATTCAGGAATGGTGCCTCATGATGCCGATGAACGGCTCGGACTCGATGTGTCGGGGAAAGGGATCTGGAACGGCTTTGTGCGTCCGGCTTTCCTTAACAGCACGGATCCTAAATTCAACCTGATCGCCGACATCTATTATGACGAACTTACGAAACTATATGGCCCTGCAAAATATTACAGTATGGATCCCTTCCATGAGGGTGGAAGCACCGAGGGCGTCAACCTCACTGAAGCCGGAGCCATCATCGCCGGAGCAATGAAACGTGCAAACCCGGAAGCTGTATGGGTGATTCAGGGATGGAACGAAAACCCGAGGAAGGCCCTGCTTGACGGAGTGAAGAAAGGGGATATCGTAGTCCTCGACCTGGCTTCTGAGATTAAACCCCAGTGGGGCGATCCCGACTCTCCATCCAAGACACCGAGAGAGACCGGTTATGATCCGCACGACTGGATGTGGTGCATGCTGCTCAATTTCGGTGGCAACGTGGGTCTGCATGGCCGACTCGACAATGTGATCGGTGGTTATTACAAGGCCAAGAATTCCAAATATGGCAAGGATATGACCGGCTTCGGTCTGACTCCGGAGGGTATCGAGAACAACCCGATGATGTATGAACTCGTTCCGGAACTCATCTGGAGAGAGAAAGAATTTGACAAGAATGACTGGCTGGCGGGATATACTGAGGCCCGTTACGGAAAGGCAGATAAAGATATCAACAAGGCATGGAAGGAATTGGGAGCAACTATTTATAATTGCCCATGGGGTAATCTACAGCAAGGCACCACCGAGTCCGTTTTCTGTGCCCGCCCATCCGACAAGGTATGGAAAGTTTCGAGCTGGAGCCGGCTTGTGCCCTATTATAAACCGGAGGATGTGATTCATGCTGCTAAGATCTTCGGCAAGGCTGCCGACAAATTCAAGGATAATGCCAACTATCGCTATGACCTGGTAGACATTACCCGCCAGGCTGTAGCAGAAAAGGGTCGCCTCGTATATACCAAAATGCAGGAGGCTCTGAAGAAGAATGATATGAAGACTTTCCGCGAACGTGGTGAGGAGCTCCTGCAGTTGATCAAAGAGCAGGACTTGCTCCTTTCGACAATGCCTGATTTCACTGTAACCAAATGGATCGAGGATGCCCGCAACTTAGGTCATGACGATGCTGAGAAGGATAACATGGAGCGCAATGCGCGCCTGCTGATAACAACCTGGGGACCTCGGGTGGCGAGCGAAGAGGGTGGATTACGCGATTATGCTCACAGGGAGTGGAGCGGCGTGCTCGGCGACCTTTACTATACTCGCTGGAAAACATGGATCGACCACCGCGCAGCCGGCAAGGAGGATAACATTGACTTCTATCCTATCGACGAGACTTGGGTAAACAAACGTGGCACATATCCCACCCGTCCTGAATCGGAGGCTGTAGCGACGGCATTAAATATTCTCAAAACCCTTTAAGGTCTGTAATAACGGGTCATCTGCGGCGTTGCTTTCGGAATTCAGATTTCGGTCACATACATCAGTATGCTCCCTCATCTTAATCCTCAGCGCCTTGCATCTGACCCGTTCTTACAAACCTAAATCACACTGCAACAACAATGCTACCTGCGGCGTTTCTTTCGGAATCCGGATTCGGATCCTATTCTCCTCGGCGTTGCTAAATTTAATTTGCAATTTCGGATAATATTTTATAACTTTGCAGTCGCAAAAAGATCGGGGTGTAGCACAGTTGGTTAGCGCGCTACGTTCGGGACGTAGAGGTCGGGCGTTCGAGTCGCCTCACCCCGACAGCAGACTAAGGGCGATGAATCCGCGGATTCATCGCCCTTAGTCTTTTAATAATTTATGATCGCCATCCGGAAATCGGGTAAAACTTACATTCCTTATAAATCGTATAAGTCTTAATTATAGTGTATAAGTTTTATATATCGTATATGTCGTATAAGTCGTATATGTCGTATAAATCTAATAAATCGTATAAATTCCCGCCTCAACCAATCACATTAATTAGCCTCAAGCAATTATTAATTATTAACCGGGCAAAGCTTTTCCTCCTCAAGAAATCATTAATTATTAATTATTAATTATTAATCATTAATTAGTCTAAGCTTTTCGCCTCAAACAATTATTAATTATTAATCATTAATTATTAATTATTAATTAGTTAGTTAGAATGGGGAGATTATATCGTGTCCTGTACCCTCATAGCCTATGGTGAGAAAAATGATAAGGGATGCAAGAGCCACAAACATTATATTCATCAGCGACAAGCGCCATGCGCGCCTCCAGCTTCCGGGCTTAAGTTGCGTGAAGATTATAAACAGATTGAAAATCACTGAGATGATGGGAACAGGCAGATATACCCAGGCGGGATAAAGAGTCATCTCATAGGGAGCCCAGATTCCGAGGGCACCGTAGAGAAGGGTGGAAACTGTCAGTAGGGTCATGGCTCCTTTACGGCCATAACGGTAATAGAAAGTGGTGCGGGAACGGGTTATCTGTGTACGCCTGTGAAAAATACCATAGAATATGTGGCTGTTCATTGCCATCAGACCGATTATGAGACTCATCATAACCGCAGGTCCAAGATCCCACCAACAGATAAGATGCGCCGTATTTCGCTGCGACTGAACAAGCTCCGTTCCGAGGACTCCGATAGGACCAAAAACAAGGAATGTGGCAATTGGATAGAAAGGTGTTCGGCTGAAAGGGGAGCGCCCGACATTATTGATCAGCGCCACAATTCCCAAAATAAGTGCTATTATCAAGGTCCACCATCCGGCCATGGCCAAGATAGCCAAACCGGCCATGGCTGCCAACACTCCGAAAATCTTTATACCCTCACCGAGGATGAAGGTCATCGGACGGTCAACGTCATCACAGACCATATGATCAGCTTCATTATCCCCCGAATGATGTTTCTCGTCGTAATATCGGTGTATCACATTACTTGTGGCCTGGGCAAAGACGGCAAAGAGGAGACACATCATGGCAGGAGCAAATTCGACATTGCCATGAGCGGCAGCTGCCGCAGTTCCGGCAAGCACTGAGGCTACCCCAAGCCAAAGGGTGTTCAAACTGGCTGCTTTAAAAACGATCTGAAAAGCGGTCATTATTTTCGATTAATGGTTATTGGTTATTGGTTAATAGTTAATGGTGGCTTGAGCCGAAAGGCGTTGACTATCTGGTCACTTCACCGTATACAGGCAGACAAGCAAACTCGAAACTCCGATAACTATCCAGAGCAGGATAGCCTGAACAAGAGGTTTCACGCCAACTTCCCGGATCACCTTTAGGCTCAGGCTCGCTCCGATCGCAAACAGCACTGCAACAAGGGCCTGCTTGGCTATTGCTACTATACCGTCGTATATGGGTCGCATGAAGGAGAGCATGGAATCGGGAGTGTATGTATTGATCACCATCGCCACAACAAAAAGGAGGATAAACCAGGGAATCGAGACCTTGGCTTTCCCTTCCCCACCCTTCTCTTTTCTGAAATACCATATGGTGAAGAATGCCAAGGGGATAATCCAGAGCGCACGCGTACACTTGATGAGGGTGGCAAGTTCACACGCTTCCGGGGAATAGGCAGCTCCCGCTCCTACCACGGAACTGGTGTCATGAATTGCGATCGCAGCCCATGTCCCGAATTGGGCATCACTCATATTGAAAAGGTGTCCCAATGGAGGGAATATGAAGAGGGCTATCGCATTGAGGATGAAGATCACACCCAAAGAGACAGCCATGTTCTTTTCGTTCGCCTTCATCACACCCCCGACTGCAGCGATGGCACTCCCGCCGCAGATGGCAGTTCCGGAAGATATCAGATAGGATGCCTTGTCATTAATCTTCATCCATTTACCGAGAAGGATACCGATGATCATTACCCCGATAACGGAAACAATAGTGAATAGCATTCCATCGGCTCCCGACTGGAGACTCTTCTGGAGATTCATGCCGAATCCCAGACCCACGACCGAGGCCTGGAGAAGATATTTAGAAAGTTTCTTGTTAAACTTAGGATAGGGTGTGCCGAAAACTATCGCGAACATAAGGCCCAAGAATAAGGCTATCGCGGGAGTAATAACCTCCACCTTGAAAATCATTTTGAAGGGGAAGATCATCAGCACAAGAAGAATCCAATAAAGAGGACGCCCCAAAGAGAGGAGGCCGGAAGATGATTTTGCGTTGTTTTTGCCCATTAAGTGTTAGTATTTAGCAATATGGAATCTATGCTTTCGCCTTGACACTCGGCTCAAGAAACCGGCTACCGCAGCCCAAGAATTCGATTTGCAACTCTGCTTGCCAATCATACCACCGACACATCAAGGAATACGATTTGGATCTCGACTTTTCAGTCAACCTCCTGACTAAGATCATCAATCAGCTTAGCGTCAACCTGAGGGAGCGGGTATCGGATACGAAAACCAATAATTTTACAAGGTTAGATTGCAAAATTAATTAAAAAGGTGTAAATTTGCAAATTAGATTTTACGACCGGGAGCGCACTTCCAAATAATGTAAACTTGCGAGCAAACTCAGAATAGCTACGTGGTGAAGATTCATAGAGTTAAAATCCATAGAGAAGGAACCAATATACTCATTCTCCTTTTTATCGTGCTGACAGCGCTGAATGTGCCGGTGTGGCTGTTTATGCCCCCATGGATAATTCCCTCCATATTCTCGGCGGTATCCCTGACAGTATATTCCTTCGTATTCAATTTCTTCCGTTGTCCCGTAAGGCGATACAGAGGGGAGAGAAAGGGGCATGTCGTGAGTTCGGTCGATGGACGCGTAGTGGCAGTGGAGCGAGTTTATGAGGGGGAATACCTCAAAAGCGAAGCCATGATGCTTTCGGTATTCATGTCGCCTCTCAATGTGCATGCCAACTGGTTTCCCGTTGACGGCAAAGTTGAGTATGTGAAGCATCACAGGGGGCGTTTCCTTTCGGCCTACCTGCCGAAAGCGAGCACGGAGAATGAACGGAGCACCGTCGGCATCCAGGCCGACTGCGGAGCCCGGATAACAGTGAGGCAGATTGCCGGAGCAATGGCCCGCAGGATTGTGACTTACGCAAGAAAAGGGGAGACAGCTTCTATAGATGAGCACCTCGGTTTTATAAAATTCGGATCCCGCGTTGATATTTATCTTCCGCTTGATGCCGAGATATTAGTAAAAATCGGTGACATAACCAGAGGAGGAGTGACGCCTGTTGCAATCTTTAAATAGTTAATGGTTAATGACAGCTATCCGGAAGCCGGATAAATTGCATCAGTAGGATAAGTTTTATAAATCTGATAAGTCTTATAAATCTTATAATTTTTCGCCTCAAACAATTATTAATCATTAATTATTAATTATTAATTATTAATTCCCAAACTTTAATTTCCGTGAATATCATTGTAAGAAACATACCGAATTCAATCACTTGCCTCAATATCGGGGCCGGGTGTATGGCAATTCTTTCGGCATGGAGAGGTGAAAGCTCCATGTGGGGACTCACAGGTCTTGACTGGGCATACATTTTTGTGGGAATTGCTGCTGTTGCCGACTTTTTAGATGGCTTTGCAGCACGTCTATTACATGCCTATTCCAACTTAGGGAAGGAGCTTGATTCCCTTTGCGACGCGGTTAGTTTCGGTGTTGCTCCGGCCATGATCATGTATGCTACCCTATCGGATACTGCCATGCAGGATTGGACACGTTGGCTGGTTATACTTATTCCAATCGCCGGAGTGTTACGACTCGCAAAATTCAATATAGATACTCGCCAAACCACTTCCTTTATAGGTTTGCCGATCCCTGCAAACGCCATTTTCTGGATCGGATATTCCGCTTTATGCAGGGAGGGGACGGTATTCCTCAACGAATGGTATTGCTATCTACCAATTCTTCTGTTTGAGTGCTGGCTGATGGTTTCACCCGTGAAGCTATTCTCCTTGAAATTCAAGACGTGGGGATGGAAAGGGAATCAATTCCGATGGCTCCTTATTCTCACGGCAATAGTACTGGCGTTCTGTATGGGGGTTCCTGGACTGATGTGGCTGATCGTGGCTTATATAGCCTATGGCTTGTTTGGGCGAACGGAATAATTAATTTAGTTAATGGATAATAGTTGCCATCCGGACGCCGGATAACTCGCATCAGTAGGATAAGTTTTATAAATCATATGAGGCTATTATATATCGTATAAGTCTTATAAATCTTATAAGTCGTATAAGTTTTCTGCCTCAAACAATTATTAATCATTAATCATTAATTACTCTAACCAAACTCTTTCTCTAAAGAATGTATCTCTTTTTAGTCATAATATTGATAATCGCGCTCTTCTGGCCATGGATAAGCAGATGGCTCAGGGGATTCATGGCCCGGAGGATGGAGGATGTATTCCGCCGCATGGCCGGTATGCCCACACGAAAGGAGGAGCAGAAACGCGCGCGTCAGCAGGCCCGCGCTGCGGGGAAAGAGGATTCCGGGTTCCATAATCCGTTCTCACGTAAGAAAGAAGGGGTAAGGAGCGAGGAGGAACGCCGTGCCGGCAGAGCGGAGGCAATACGCTATATGCGTCTGTATGCTATTGATGTTGAATTCATCGAGATACGGGAGTATTCGGCCACAGAAATAATAGCTGATGACGGGTCGGGCCGTCGTCAACGCATATATCTCGAATCTCAGGTTTCTGATGCTGAATATATCCTTATCAAATAATTACTATGGGAAAGACTTTATTCGTAAGCGATCTTGACGGCACACTTCTGCAGCCCGATGCTACCCTCTCCCCTACCACCGTCAATTTGCTTAACGAGAGTATTGCCGGAGGGAAACTATTCACAATAGCCACAGCCCGCACACCGGCTACCGTAGCCCCCATCCTTTCGGATGTGGACCTGCGTCTCCCGGCTATCGTTATGACCGGGGCAGCTCAATGGCACCGACCCACTGACAGGTACTCATCGCTCAAATTCATTGATCCGGAGGCCGTGTCCCGATTGGTGGATACATTCCACAGATGCAATTTCCCCATTTTCCTCTTTACAATAGTGGACAATGTGATCAACATTTATCATGTCGGTGGGAAGTTAGGGATACTGGAGCAGCAATTTATGGATGAACGTATCCATTCCCCTTACAAACGATTCCACATTGATCCCCGGGGGAAAGAGATCCTTCCGCCGGATTTCAATTCAACAATATTATTCTATGGGATGCAACCCACCGAAGAAGCCGAGAAAACATACGGCGAAATATGTCGCATCCCGGATTGCCGTCCCCAATTCTATCATGATTTCTACGGACCGGAGATAGGGATAGTCGAGGCCTTCGCCTCAAATGCCACAAAGGCGCTTGCCGTCAAAGAGCTTGCTAAGGAGTATGGCGCGACACGGGTAGTGGCTTTCGGTGACAACATCAACGACATCCCGATGCTGAAAGCTGCCGACCTTGCCGTGGCTGTGGAAAACGCCCTGCCTGAAGTGAAAGAGGCGGCAGATATCGTGATTGGTCCCAATACCTCAGATTCAGTGGCCAGATTTATCTATGAAAGCGATTGACAAGCGAACCGGGAAGATGGCATTCATAGCGGTTTCAGCAATCGCCGTCGTAATCTTCCTTTTGATATCCAACAATCTTGTAAAGGAGCTCGCGCATCAGGAGCGCGACCGTATGAGAATATGGGCGCAGGCTACCGAACGCCTTGCTAAGGCTAATGTGGATTCCGATTTTGAGTTCCTCCTCGGCATCATATCACAGAACAATTCCATTCCCGTATTGATATGCGACAAAAACCTGAACATATCCGAGTTCAGGAATTTCTCGTTGCCCGACAAAAAGGACAATGACAAATCGTTGTTTTCAGAGCTTTCCACAAAAAATCGTGAGTTCCTTCAGAAACGACTGCGGAAAGTGGCCGGAAACAACTCGCCGAAAGAGCTTGTGAAAGTAAATAAACATTTCATTGAGGTGGAGCTCTTCGAGGGTGAGAACCAGTATATCTATTTTGAGGATTCCAGACTTCTAAAAAGCCTTAGCATATACCCTTACATACAGATGGCGGTAATGTTCATCCTTGCCCTTATCATTTATCTGGCGATGATCTACACCAAGCGCGCGGAGCAGAACCGCGTGTGGGTAGGACTTTCCAAAGAAACGGCACATCAGCTGGGCACCCCCATCTCATCTCTTATGGCCTGGAGCGAGTATCTCCAGACTACAGGAGTGGAGAGGGAGATTACGGATGAGATCGACAAGGATGTGAAAAGATTATCGACCATAGCCGACAGATTTTCGAAAATCGGATCCCAACCGGAGATGCAGCTCGAATACCTGAACGAGATAGTGGAGAAATCGCTGGAATATATGCGCAGTCGCGTATCGGGCAGAGTTGCTTTCCACCTTCATCTATCCGAGGATGACCATGGTGTGCTCCTCTCGCGGCCTCTGATAGAATGGGTGATGGAGAACCTGACAAAAAATGCCGTGGACGCAATGCAAGGTGAAGGGCGTATTGACATATCCACCGGAGCGGAAAAGAATACGGCATGGGTGGAAGTAAAGGATACCGGGAAAGGAATAGCGCGAAAGAATTTCAAGACGGTATTCAACCCCGGTTACACCACAAAGAAAAGAGGTTGGGGACTTGGGCTCACACTTGTGAAAAGGATAATAGAGGAATATCATGGGGGTAGGATATTTGTGAAGGAATCGGAACCGGCCAAAGGCACGACATTCCGTATCGAACTGCCCCTTGCATGATTTACTGAGTTGTCAGGACGATAAGATAGCATAAATGTTTCTGCTCCCACCAATCCTGTCTCTTCCTGACAACAAAAACCGGAAAAGCAAAACCGAAAACCGAAAACTTTTTATTAATTTTGCATTTTAAAGGGGAAAGCCGCGAATTTCTGTCGTAATCACCCCTAATCAACAATATAGAGTTATGGATATATCCTATAAATGGCTTAAACGCTATATAGATTTTGACCTTGCTCCCCGCGATCTGGCTGCATGCCTGACCTCACTCGGTCTGGAATGCGATACAGTGGAAGAGGTGGAAAGCATAAAAGGTGGATTGAGAGGAGTAGTCATCGGAAAAGTTCTCACTTGTGAGGATCATCCCGATTCCGATCACCTGCATGTCACTACTGTTGACCTGGGCACAGGAGAACCGGTACAGATTGTTTGCGGAGCTCCGAATGTAGCTGCCGGGCAGACAGTGGTGGTTGCCACAGTCGGCACTACCCTTTATGATGGAGACAAGGAATTCCAGATAAAGAAATCGAAAATCAGAGGGAAAGAGTCTTTCGGCATGATATGCGCTGAAGATGAGCTTGGCTTAGGCAGCGATCACGCCGGGATCATGGTTCTACCGGAGGATATCAAACCGGGCACTCCTGCGGCAGAATATTTCAACGTGGAGAGCGACTACCGCCTTGAGGTGGAACTGACTCCAAACCGCGTTGACGCCGCCAGCCATTATGGCGTGGCCCGCGATCTGAAAGCAAAGGAATGGTGTCTTGCTTGCGAAGGGGAGAAGGATGCGTCTTATCCTGAGATAAGCACCCCGGATGTCAATGCCTTCTCACCTGACAAGATGGAGGGTGCCGTTAAGATAAGGGTGGAAGACCCGGAAGGCTGCCCACGGTATTCGGGAGTAACAATCCGCAATGTCGAAGTCAAGGAATCACCCGAATGGCTCAGGAATCTTTTGATTGCAGCCGGTCAGCGTCCCATCAACAATATTGTTGATATCACCAATTTCATATTGCTCGGAATCGGGCAACCTCTCCATTGTTTCGACCTGTCGAAAGTGAAAGGGGAGGAAATAGTTGTTCGCACATGCCCGGCGGGAACAGAATTCACTACGCTCGACGGTGTGGAACATAAGCTCCACGAGAGCGACCTCATGATTTGCGATGCTGAGAAACCTATGTGCATTGCCGGTGTATTCGGGGGTCTTGACTCGGGCGTAACTGAGGATACGAACTCTGTCTTTATAGAAAGTGCATACTTCAATCCGACACGTGTACGCCGCACGGCTCGCCGTCACGGATTATCCACGGATGCTTCATTCAGGTATGAACGAGGTGCGGATCCTTCAATCACAGTCTACGCTGCAAAACTGGCAGCCCTGCTGATAAAGGAACTGGCCGGAGGTGAAATCTGCGGAGATGTCGAGGATATTTATCCGGCACCGATCGAGAAGAAGGAACTTGAATTCTCTCTGACATACTGCAACAACCTCATCGGGAAGGTGATTCCCTCTGAGCTGGTGAAATGTATCCTGAAAGCACTCGAATTCGATGTTGAGGAAACCGCAGATCCCGATGTATTGAAACTGCGCGTACCGACCTATCGCGTGGATGTATATCGCCCCTGCGATGTGGTCGAGGAGATTCTTCGAGTATACGGCTACAACAACGTCGAGATCGGAGAGGAGATGAAGGTTTCCCTCTCCCAACGCGGGGATACCGATGAGAGTCACGAAATGCAGCAGCTCATCAGCGAACAGCTCACAGCCATGGGATTCATGGAGATCATGAACAACTCCCTCTCGGCTGCTTCATATTACGAAGAGTCAGAGCGTTATCCGATATCCGGGTGCGTAAAGCTGATGAATCCTCTGAGCGGTGATCTCTCCGTTATGCGCCAGACATTACTTTTCGGAGGTCTGGAATCTATCTCTCATAATGTGAACAGAAGGATGCCCGACCTCAAATTCTATGAGTTCGGCAATATCTATACATTCAATCCGGATAAGGAATCGACAACCGACAAACCACTGGCACCCTATCATGAGCAACCGGAATTGGGACTCTGGCTCACCGGCCGCAAACAGCCTTCATCATGGAATGTGAAGGGTGAGGAGGGAACGGTTTACGACCTCATAGGAATAGTAAACAATATCTTCAGCCGTCTCGGTCTGCCCCAGGGAGCTATAACCTCAGCCCAGAGTTCAGATGAGATTTTTGCTGTAAAACTTGACATAAGCAGCCGCTCGGGCAAGAGGATAGCCGAAGTGGGACTTATACGTCCGAAAATCTTGAAGAGGTTCGATATCTCACAACCGGTGGCCTACGCAGCCATCGACTGGAGCGCTTTGTTCCGCCTGACAGTGAAAAACCGCGTATACTACGCAGAACTGCCCAAGACCCAGGCTGTTGACCGCGATCTGGCGCTTCTTGTCGATAAAGGGGTTACTTTCGCGGATATTGAATCTGCGATTCGCAAAGCTGAGCGCAAACTTCTGAAGGAGGTGAGACTTTTCGATGTCTATGAAGGGAAGAACCTCCCGGAAGGGAAGAAATCATACGCTGTCGCCATGAAGCTTCAGGATAACGAGAAAACACTGAACGACAAGCAGATCGAGTCATCGATGAGCCGAATCATCGCAGCTCTTAAATCGCTTGGCGCGGAATTGAGATGAGGGGATAGGATTTAGGGAGGAAGGCAAGGGAGCTAATGTAGCTAAAATAGCTATCATAGCAAAAAAATAAGAACCAACAACAAAACAACCATATATAATGGGAAGAGCATTTGAATACCGTAAAGCCCGCAAGCTCAAACGCTGGGGCAATATGAGCCGTACTTTCACACGTATCGGCAAAGAGATCACAATCGCAGCAAAGGCAGGCGGTCCGGATCCTGACATGAACCCGCGTCTGCGTGTGCTTATGCAGAATGCCAAGGCTGCAAATATGCCGAAAGATACCGTAGAACGCGCCATCAAGAAGGCCACCGACAAGGATGCAGGCGATTACAAGGAGATAGTATACGAAGGATACGGCCCCCACGGAATCGCTATCGTTGTTGAGACAGCCACCGATAACAATCAGCGTACTGTGGCGAATGTAAGAAGCTATTTCAATAAATTCGGCGGTTCGCTTGGCACCCAGGGTTCCCTCTCATTCCTTTTCGATCATAAGAGCGTATTCCATGTCAAGCCAAATCCGGAAGTTGCCATGGATGAGTTTGAGCTTGACCTGATGGATTTCGAGGCTGAACTTGAGGCTGAAGATGAGGAATGGCTGGTTTACGGGGCTTTCGATCAGTTTGCAAATCTCCAGAATTTTTTCGAGGATAAGGGCCTTGAGATCGTTTCTGCTGAGTTCGAAAGAATACCTACCGACTATAAGGAAGTTACCGCAGAACAGCGTGAGCAGCTTGAGAAACTTCTTGAGAAATTTGAGGAGGATGAAGATGTGCAGAATGTCTTCCACAATATGAAGGAGGAAGATTGACGGGTAATGGTTAATAGTTAATGGTTAATGGTTAATGGTTTTGTTTGAGGCCACTTTACGAGGCAGGAACTATTAATAATTAATAATTAATAATTAATAATTGACAATTGACAAAAAGTTGGAGGCAAAATAATCATCCAATAGAAATATAGTAATCATCCAATAACCTTAAGGGGCTGAGCCAAAATGTTAATTTTGGCTCAGCCCCTTAAGGTGTGCCTTGCAGCTGACCCATTCTGACACACCGTCTTTTATTTTACGGAAATGTGAGCGTACCATCGTGGCCACATTTCCACCGATTACATGTACTCGGCAATCATACCGGGCAACGCGTATAAATGAAAAATCTTGAGACAATGTCAAGCCCTCTACTCCCGAGGGGGGATTATGGCTTGAATAATAAGAATGATTTACTAAGCCAAATCAACATACAAAATTTATACAAAAATAATTTATCACAAAAGTCTCAATTTTCTTTAAAATATATGTCATATAACATGTTTTTAGTTAAAAAAATAGACAATTATCCATATTCTACAACTATTATTTTGCAATTATAAAATTTAATCATAAATTTGTAATATAGCCTTTGAGTATAAGGTCTATTTACATGCATTTCATTTCACTTTTTATTCATCCATAATTACAAAATGAATCTGGCCCAACACCTATGTCATGCCCTTTCGTGTACCCATACGGAAGGGGTTGCCTGCATGTGGACAGCATTCATATCCGGTTTTCCCGGTTCATCCAGATTATCCATACACCTTAAATCATGAATCAGCGAATCAAATCATTCATCGTCACGCTCCTGATAGGAGGAGCATTGGGCACTACTGCCGAAATGGCAAATGCCCGGCTATTCGGCCGCAAGAAAAGTGTGCCCGCAAAGGAACTCACCCAGGCTGAAAAAGATAGCGTAGAGTTGAAGAAACTTATCGGAGAAGCGAAGGAATCATACAAAGGTATGTTCGACTGCTTTGTCGACCAGGAGGGTAAACTGTCGATGCTTATCCCTGACAGCGCATTTAATGACACCTACCTTCTGGTTAGCCGAGTCAACGGTATCTCAGATACAGGCGATTTGGTGGCCGGACAGATGAACATCTCTCCCCTGGCCATAACATTTTCAAAAGATGACCATAAGGTCTACATGCATCTTCTTCAGACTGACGACCTCATCAAGCCGGAAGATCCTTTGAAGTCAAGTTTTGACAGGAATGTGATAGATCCGGTGGTAAAAGGGTTCAAAATCAAAGGAAAATCTGCCGGGAAGACTCTTATTGACGTTACTGACTTCTTCTGCGGCAACGAGAAATTGATAAGCCCCATCAAGGATTCTGATCCCCTGTCCCGGGCTCTTTCCGGACGAGACGGAATCGAGGGTACCTATTATCCCGACGGATCCTCCATCACTTCAGTTAAGTCTTTCCCCGACAATGTGATGATAGGAAGCAGGCTGGCATACACGACAAAGAAGGCTTACGCTCCTTATACGGTGGATGTGAGCCGTTCGATTCTGCGTCTTCCTTCCGAGCCGATGAGAATGCGTCTGCAGGACAACCGTGTAGGTTATTTCTATGATACAAAAAGGGAATATACCTCCAAAACCGACAAACTGGAGAAATATAATATAATCAACCGTTTCCGAATCGAGCCCAAGGAGGAGGATATGGAAGCTTATATGAGGGGTGAACTTGTTGAGCCTAAAAAACCGATTATATTTTATGTGGATTCCGCATTCCCTGAAAAATGGGCGAAAGCTGTGAAGGAGGGTATAGAATACTGGAACATGGCTTTTGAGGCAGCAGGATTCAAGAATGCCATCCAGGCCCGCGACTATCCGAAAGAGAATCCGGAATTCGATCCGGATGATATCCGCTTCAACTGCGTGAGATATAGCGTCACTCCGACAGCCAACGCCATGGGTCCCTCTTATTGTGACCCAAGATCGGGTGAGATAATCGGGGCGGACGTGATATGGTATCACAATGTGCTTTCGCTGGTGCACAACTGGCGCTTCGCACAGACAGGAGCCGTCGATCCCCGAGTACGTGAGAAAGTTTTCGCGGACTCCGTGATGCATGAGTCGCTCACATATGTGGCAGCTCATGAAATCGGCCACTGTCTCGGACTTATGCATAATATGGGTGCATCCTACGCTTATACCATCGACAATCTCCGAGATCCTGAGTTTACCCAGAAATATGGCACAACGCCCTCAATCATGGACTATGCGCGAAATAATTTCGTGGCACAACCCGGAGACCTCGAGAGAGGGGTTCGCATGACTCCCCCGCCTGTCGGCGTATATGATATCCATGCGATCAATTGGGGTTACCGCCTGATCCCTGAGGCTAAGGATATCTTCGAGGAGCGTCCTGTGCTCAACGCCTGGATTGCGGAGAAGGAAGGAGATCCGATGTATGAATTCGGAGCCCAGCAGTTCTTGGGACTCATTGATCCCACCGACCAGACGGAAGATCTCGGGAACGACCATATGAAGGCAGGCTCAATGTCGATATCCAACCTGAAGATAATCATGGACAATCTTGAGGACTGGGCAGGAGAGAAAGATAGTAATTATGATCCTCTTCTTGATACTTACAAGGCAGTAATCAGCCAATATCTACGCCATGTGGGACACGTTTTCCCCTATATCGGAGGCTGCGTGTACAAGGAGATACGTCAAGGACGAAACGACGGGGCACATCGCTCTTTTATCTCCAAGGCAGATACCAAACGGGCCATGGACTGGTTGCTCGACCAGGTTCGCAACAGCGAATGGATTGAGCCGGTAGCGCTTGTGGAGAAATTTGAGGAACCTCCCCGCTGGAAGGATAACCTTCAGAAGAGTGTGGTAGGATGTCTCCTGTCGGCAGTGAACATGAACAGGATAAAACGTGGCAATGAGATAGATCCAAAGAACCATTATTCTGTAGCTGAATATATGGAGGATCTAAACAAGGGAATCTTCGCCGCCACTTTGGCAGGAAAAAAACTTAATGACACGGAAAGAAATCTCCAGACCCTCACTGTGGAAGCTTTCGCGAAAGCCTCCGGGCTTCCCGGAGTTCCCGCATCGGCCGGAACAAAAAGTGTCACTGAGGTATATGAGGAGACCGCAGCAATGATAGCCGAGCCCTCCCTCCCATGCTCGTTGGAAGCTGCAGGCCACTCGCATATGGATCCGGCAAGATCTTTCTTCCGTCTTGCCATGGGGGATCCGGCACTCCCTGCACATGAGCTGCAGCCGTTGATGACCGCGCAACTCAAGAAAGCTCTGGCCTTATACCGAACCGCCAAGGCTCCCGACAGCTCGACACGCGAATTCTATGAATATCAGATCCGCAAGATCAATAACATATTGAATCCCGCTAAATAAGTAGCTCACAACAATCAAGGTAAATAACCTGAGTAAATAAATATTCGTAAAGAGGCTGACCCCTCTTTACGGAACCAAGAAAAAAAATCAGAGCGTCAGCTCTATAAATAATATTCAATTAATGAGACAGACTCTTTTTTATATCCTTATGCTCTGTTTCTCAGTTTCGCTCTTTGCGCAGACTGACAATCACGCCACTACCCTGAAGACCAAAAAACAGGGAGAACATATCGTGACAGGAATAGTGCTGGATGAGAAACGCGAGCCGCTGGTAGGAGCCACAATCCGCATAGATGGAATTCCCGGAGGACAAGCCACCGACATAGAGGGCAATTTCTCCATCAAAATCCCCAATGCAAAAGACTCCAAGCTGATAGTGAGCTGCTTCGGATACGCCCCGCAGACACTCATCGTGAATAAAGACACCAAACATCTTCATATAGAGATGGCTACTGAAGGGACCGATATTGATGAAGTGGTGGTGATCGGATACGGAACAGCCAAGAAATCGGAACTGACCTCCTCCGTGGAGACAGTTACGGCCAAAGACCTTGCCAAGATACCGGCAATGAACCTTGACCAGTCGCTTGCCGGGCAGGCTGCCGGACTCGGTGTGCAGGCCACTACGGGTGATCCCTCCTCCGCCAAAGAATCGACGATCAGTATCAGGGGAAATGTAAGTAACCCGCTTCTCGTAATCGACGGTGTGCCTCGCTTTGGCACGAATACCAACGATGGAGAGATCCGTCTTTCCGACCTCAACCCTGATGATATCGAAAGCATATCGATCCTGAAGGATGCGGCAGCCGCGGCCGTGTACGGTTCACGTGCGGCCAATGGCGTCATCCTCGTTCAGACCAAACGAGGGAAAGCAGGAGATAAGGTCAGGGTAAACTACCGCGGTCAGTTCAATTTCGAGGAGGCAACCTATCTCCCGAAATTCCTCGGTGCACGCCAGTTTGCCGAACTATTCAATCGTGCTGTGGCTCAGAATCCGGATGGTGGGTATACTCCCTATGACCTTGATGCTTTGGGAAGCAATCCGAATCTTTATGGAGACACCAATCTATTTGATTATTTCCACAAATGGGGTCATTCTCAACGCCACTCGCTCTCCGTATCGGGAGGAAACAGCCGTATACGCTACCATGTGTCGGGAGGAGCCACCGAGTCAAAAGGTTTATATTCAAATATAGGCCGCACAAGATACAACTATTCAGTGAAACTCGATGCCGACCTTTATAAAGGGCTTTCGATGTCGGTGAATCTTAACGGAGCCATACAGCAATACAAGAATAACAACGACCCCATGACTATCGACGGCGCATATGCCTTCTCCCCTATTGAGGTGTTGCGTTATACCGACGGCTCCCTTGCCAGTCTTGAGGGCTATAATCCTCTGGTATCGGTGCTGGGTCTTGGAGGTTACCAGAAAACCAAGACCGATTACCATACTTTGAACGCCGTCTTAAGGTATGAGATTCCCAAAGTCGAGGGGCTGAATATCTATGCCTCCGCGACGCTCGACATGAATCATGCGAATTTGTCGACCTACTCGAAACCGGTTGAACTCAAAGTCTACAATCCTCTGACAGGAGATATCACAACGGATCCCTCCACTGTTTATCCTCTTGCGAGAATAATAATGAGCGACCGTCATCAGAATGTAGACAACAAGCTCCTGGAGGCCGGCATCAACTACCATCACACATTTGCCGAGAAACATCATGTTTCGGCAATGGCAGTGGTCAACTATCAGGATTACCATAACAAATATCTCCGCGGAACCAACAACGACCTTCCTGGCGAGAAACCTGAGGTGATGGGAAATACTTCTACCGGTACGCTCTCCGGTTCCGAATATTACAGTCAGCGTGCCTCAACCGTGGGTCGTCTCACTTATGGGTTCGACGACCGATATTTCGCAGAGTTCAGTTTCCGTGTCGACGGCTCAACCCGTTTCGCACCTGAAAACCGCTGGGGTTTCTTCCCAACTGTTTCCGCTTCATGGGTGATCTCAAACGAGAAGTTCTTCTCCCGCCTATCACCCGCCTATATCTCCCAGGCAAAGATACGTGCTTCCGCCGGTATTCTCGGAGATGACGGTGTGGCTTCGGAATATGGTTATCTCCAATATTATAACTTCACCAATACCGAAGGATACAATTTCGGTGGCATCTGGACACCCGGACTTCTGCCATCTTTGAGCTCATATCCCAACAAATCGCTCACGTGGGGCAAATCGAAGGATATCAACATCGGTCTTGACCTCGGATTCTGGAATAACCGGATCACAGCTACTTTTGAGTGGTATCAGCGTATGCGCACAAATATGGTGACTGATGCGCGTGAATATCTCTTCCCGCCGACAGTCGGCACAGGGGGTGTGCTTCCTCCGGTGAACATCGGTAAAGTTCGTTTCAGCGGTGTGGATTTTTCAATCCGCCATAACAACACGATAGGCGATTTCAACTATGATCTCTCATTCAATATCGGCACATCTGAAAATAAGGTGCTTGAATGGGGCGACGAGTCCTCTCTTCCGGAGAATCAGAGAAGAGCCGGACATCCCTATCAGGTATGGTCGCTTTATGAGGCCGACGGCCTTTTCCAGAGCTATGAGGAGATCGCAGCGTGGCCGGTGGATCAGGATGGTAATAAAAACTCAACCCTTGCTCCCGGAGATATCAAATATAAGGATCTTGACGGTGACGGACAGCTCACCACTAACGACATGCACTTCGTGAAGAGTTCAGCGTTGCCCGATATTTTCTATGGCTTCGGACTCGGAGGATCCTGGAAAGGGATACATGTAAACCTGAGTTTCCAGGGTGTGTCCGGGTATAACCAGATGATCAACGAGCTCTATACTCTTGAAAGCAATTCTATCCAGAGATTCCAGGATTACCATTACACCAATACATGGACTCCTGAGAATCCGGATGCCGAATATCCTCGAATCAAATTTGCCTCGAACGGCGACAACAACCGAAAAGAGAGCACTTACTGGATCAAGCGGTGTAGTTTCCTCCGCCTGAAGGCTCTGACGGTGGGATATTCCCTTCCGCAGAAGATCCTGAAGAAGGCGCGTCTCACAAGTCTTGACTTATCTTTCCAGGCTACAAACCTCTTCACCCTCTCTTCGCTCCATAATATGGATCCTGAGTCACTACAGGGTTACCCATTGCAGAGAGGTTACGGAGTGTCACTATCCTTCGGCTTCTGATCCGAATTATTTTCAACCGATTAATGAGTTCCATATGAAATTCAATAAGATATTACCCCTATTCCTTTTAATGGCTGCCGGACTTACGACGGGGTGTAACAGCCTTTTCCGCGAAACACCTTACGACAAGTTGGCAGAGAATCAGATATGGGGTGACGAGAAACTTCTCGATGAGTATACCGGAAGCTGGTATCGACAGATGGATAACGGCTTCACAATTCTTGTATCCACAACTTTCAAGAATCTGGGTGAGGAATTCGATCCTTGGTTTGGCGACCAGATCACTGTAGGACGCCGCGACTGGTATCAGGCCGGCTATGGTGAAATCCTCAAAGGCTCCATGTCGCAGATCAACGGCCGCAGCCGTCTTGTGTGGCAAAGCGCATACGAGCAGATACGGTCGGTAAACAAGCTGATCGAACATGAGGCGGAACTTCCGGCTGCCATCCATAACCGGATCCTTGGAGAGGCATATTTCTTCAGGGCCTGGTATTATTATAAACTTCTCAGGAGATATGGCGGAGTGCTCCTCATCGACAGGACATTCGACCCCCTCACCGATAATGTGAAATTTCCACGCTCCAGTTTTGAGAAAACAGTTGAATTCATAGTTGAAGATGCCAAGAAAGCTGCTGCCCTCCTTCCCGACTTCCATGAAACAAGAAACGAGGGACGCGTAACAAAAGGGGCAGCATTCACACTTGCCGGCAAAGCCTATTTCTGGGCAGCGGGGCCTAAATTCCAGAACGCGGATATTGAGTATCTCGGATTCCCCACCGACAAGTCGGCCGAGATGCGTAAGCTCGCGGCAGAATGTTATGACGAGCTATTCAAACTTAATATCTATGACCTGATCCCGGCAAAGGGTGCCAACCGCGATGAGACAGTGGCTCTTTACCGCAATATCTTCCTGACAAAGAATTCAATCGAGTCAATCTTAGAGGTTCAGCATAGTGATGACGGAAATTTCAGTCAGGGATTTGGCCATAAGCTTGACCGGGATGCCGCTCCCCCATCAATGACAGGAACCAACTGCGCCTATAACCCGACTCAGAACCATGTGGATGAATACCGCATGGCAAACGGGTTGCCAATAGATGATCCCGCCTCAGGATATGATGAGGATAATCCTTATGAGAACCGCGATGTTCGTTTCTATGCCAATATTCTCTATGACGGGGCGATCTGGAAAGGGCATGTGATGAATCTCCACTACACCATGGTGGATGGCGAGAGAATAACCGGTGAAGACCTGATGGCCTACGGCACTTCCTCTACCGCCTGCGCAACAAGGACCGGATACTATATGGCTAAGTTCCTCCGGGAGTCACAGCAGATTGACACCGACGAGACCTATGGAAGTTCACAGAACTATATCATCTGGCGACTTGCTGAGATACTTCTCGATTATGCCGAGATGGATATGCTTGACGGCCGTCCCGGAGATGCATTGGCAAAAGTGAACCGTATACGCCGTCGCGTGGGTATGCCGGAATTCACATCCGTTACAATGGACGACATTAACAACGAGCGTCGCGTTGAGCTCGCTATGGAGAAAACCACTTATTGGGATCTTTACCGCAACGGCACAGCCGAAGATGTAATGTGCGGTGAGGAGAATCCATTGTTCAAAATCATGATCATTGAGGATGAAGATGGAGAGAAAAGTTATTCCACGGCAGTGGTAAACGGTCGTAACAACAACATCCGATATTTTGCTCCTTACCAATATTTCTGGCCTATCTCATGGAACGATGTACGCTATCATGGTGTCGAGCAGAATCCGGAATGGAGAGAAATGTAAAAAATAGTTAATAGTTAATGGTTAATGGTTAATGGTTGTTTGAGGCGGAAAGCCGAGGGGAATTAATGATTAATAATTAATAATTGCTTGAGGCGAAATGCTTAGAGGAACTAATAATTAATGATTAATGATTGCTTGAGGCGAAATGCTTAGAGGAACTAATAATTAATGATTAATGATTGCTTGAGGCGGAATGCTGAGAGGAATTAATAATTAATGATTAATGATTGCTTGAGGCGGAAAGCTTAGAGGAACTAATAATTAATGATTAATGATTGCTTGAGGCGAAAAGCTTAGGCTAATTGCTTGAGGCAAGAAAGTTATAAGATTTATAAGACTTATAAGACTTATAAGATATATAAGATATATAAGATTTACCCGGATGCTAACTATTAACCATTAACTATCAACCATAACAACCCCCAAAAAAGAAGACTATATGAAAAAAGTTTTACTCATCCTTGCTGCAATGGCAGCCTATGTAGGGGCTAACGCCCAACAGACTTATAACTATTTCGATGCGGCCGATGTTGATTCCGAGGGATGGCTATGGCTCGACACAAAGGATAAACTGAAGAAATATTGCGGTTTCAACACAAAGACCAAAACCTACAAGATTCAGCTTACTGCCGCCAATTACATGGAATATAACCAGGATCTGGATACCGACATGCAACCGGAACCCGAAACCAGCGCTACGGCAAAAGGTTATAACAGTGAAGGTGTTAAAGGGGGAGAGGGGTCAAAGACCGGTGGAATCATTTTGCCTATTGCCAAAGAATTCCACTATATTGCCAATAATTCCACCTACGGAGGGGGTATTGCCCTTTCTCTTCCTGATCTTGCAGAGCTTAGCTTATATCTCAGTATTGACCAGAAAGAGGCCTTCATGGCGGTTAAGGCTGCTGAGGGGAACATCCGGTATCAGGAAACTGCCGATATAAGGAACTATTGGCATGGAGAGGGCTTATCTTCTCTTCATGATCCTGTTCCCGGCATAAATTTCTGCGGAATCTGGGAGAACATCCAGGACACAAAAGGCTACAACATGGCAACTGAATCTGAAACATCCGTGGTTCATGAACCCGGTAAACCTGTTACGATCTATCTCCCGAGCCTCACTGACGGACATGAGGTGATGATCCAGGGTATCAAGCTGCTCACTTACACAAACACCAACAGCAATTCAGCAGTGGAGGAAATAGGCGTTGCAATGCCCGAGAATTCTCAGGCATACAATCTGTTTGGCCAGCCTGTGGATGATTCTTATAAAGGAATCGTAATCAAGAACGGCAAAAAAATTATCCGCAAATAAAAGGTTAAGGCTCATAAAACAATTTCCAGCCGGGGGCATGTCTGTACATGTCCTCGGTTCCTTTTGGCACGATGAGCCTACATTTCCTGTATAATTCCTGCTCATCCGGCTCGAAAATAAAACTGTCACAATCAAAACGGGGTGCGATCCTTGAGGGGACATGCAATTCCTGAAGACTTGTGCATCCACTGAATATGAGTTCTCCAAGGAGATTCGAATTAGCAGGCATCACAGCTTTCTCAAGCGACTCACAATCGGAAAAGGCATATGATTCCAATTCCTTCAGGTCGGCCGGCAGACTCACCTCCCGAAGGCTACGGCAACCACTGAAAACATTGGAACCAACATGTTTCACTGTTGGCGGGATGTTGATGCTGCGTAGATTTCTGCAATATGCGAAGGCATGCGAACCTATATCGAGAAGGCGTTTAGGGAGAGCAACAAATCTTAGGTTTTCATCCCAACTGAAGATGGCCTTGGGCAAAGCTGTCACTTTTGCCGGAATAACTATTGAATCCAGAGAGGAACATTCGCGAAATGCACCTTCACCCAATTTGGACAAAGAATAGGGAAGAGCTATCTTGCGAAGGTTGGAACATCCCAGGAACGCATATTCTCCAATCTCACTCAATTTAGAGACTCCACGGAATTTTACTTCACGGATATCAGGCCTGTCTTTAAATGCATATGCAGGGATTGAGCGGACTTCCGCAGAGATAACAAGCACAGAATCTTTTAGAAAGGTTCCCGGGATTATGTTGGCTGCATCTGCCTTTGTCGCACATAAGCCCAAACTGAGCAATATCGACAAAAGGGGAATGGTGCGTTTCATGGATCTCCACGCAAACATATCACTCAAATTTGGGGGCAAATTCCGGAGGAAGGATCTTAGCCGGGTCGGCAGTATCGGCTCTCACAATGATTATCTTGCTGTCGCCACGCCATGGCAAAACGCCATGATAACGCTTGTAGACAACGCGCACAGGAAGATTGGCATACTGCATCTGACGCAATTTTACAGCCACCGCAGGATCCTGACATGAGAACACGAAATCGCGGGTATAGCTCCTGGTAGTATCCATCAGTTCCCTATAAGGGAGTATGGTCCCCTCATATGTGTCGAACAGGGTGCCCCTGCGTTCAATATTCTCCACATAGCCATATTGCGTGGCCTCCTCAACATAGGGGGAAAACCAACGGAAGTACACAGTAAGGAGAATCCCGAGAAAGATACCTGCAGCTGCAACCCAACCCCACAATTTCCACTTGTTCGAAGGCTTCAGATGCTCGAATTCCGACTCCGGCTGTTCCCAGTAACGTGGATCATCCGGAGTATAAACGGGGCCCTTGGGTTCTTTCTTGGGTTCAGGAATATCGGGACCGTCAAAAAAATCTTCTTTAGAGTCGTCTTCGTATTTCAAAGGAAAAGCGTTTTAATAATGGTTAATAGTGAAGCTCGTAATTCTCAATTTTAATCATTAATTTTCTTTTTGCTGAAAGAGATATAAACCATGGTGAAGATACCGAGAAGAATCAACATCACGGTCTGTCCTGACCACTGGAGCATGGAGAATGCTGTGCCGTCAGGAGTGGATATACCGTAAATTGCAAGGCCGAACATCACAGCTATATTCCAGGGGCCGAGTCCGCCGTTTGAGGGGATAGCCATACCTATCGAGCTTAGTACAAAGGCTACGAGGCACGGGGTAAGGCCGAAAGCAAGGGATGGTTCGGTGCAGAGTTCCTTTGTGAAGGGGAATGCAAAAAAAGCTACATATAACTGAAAATAATAACATCCCCAGATGGCAATGCTGTAGAAAAGGAACATCCATTTCCCTTTCATCTTAGCAACCACGGCGAATCCTTTCCATAATTCCGAGGACCATGAACGCACCTTTTTTACAGGGCCGGTTTCGCTTCCGAAATGAAATATGGCCCATATAAGGATACAGCCACCAATCAGGGTGACCCAGAACCAGGGGGAAGAGGCAGCCGAGATTATCCCCTGACCTACCGGATATTTTGCCAGAAATGCATTTATGGCAGGGGTAGCCACTATGAAAGCCAAGATTGTCAGGAGGAGAACACAGATCGTATCAGAAAGGCGGTCGGCCACCATCGAACCAAGTACGGTAGTGAATGGGGCCTTCTCCCTTCGGGCTATATACGTGCAACGCCACACTTCTCCGAGTCTTGGAAAAACAAGATTGAGGGCATAGCATCCGAATATCGAGCAGCACAGAGCCATCAGCGGAGCATTAATACCGAGGCTGCGGAGCTGAATGCGCCAGCGCAATGCCCTGACTATATGCGAGACAACACTGATTCCCATGGCACACAGTATCCACCAGTAATCCACACCATGCCGGATAATATCCCACATGTCGGAAAAATTAACTTTCCGGAACATGTAAGTAACCAACAGGATTGTAAGCGCAAGCGGGAGCAGCCATTTCACTGCATAGCTCAACATAACCTTTATCTTGCTCTTTCTCTCCTTCTGAATTTCATCGGTTGCCTCCATAGAAGTTTTCTTCTGAAGTTGTTTGGTTACAAAATTAATTAATTTCCGCCGTTCAGCAAAAATTCCACCTCCTTGAAAGCATATTTGCGACATTCACCCTTATCATCTTCGATCGTCAGAAAGCCTGATTCATCCACGTTCACGATCTTCCCGGAGTAATTTTGCCCCGAAGCCCGGTCGCGGAAAGGATATGTGGCGCCATCACCTCTCCAAAGATTGCTCATGAATTCTTTGTGGGTAGTCTCTCTTCCTCTCTTGTCGGCTATCACCGCTATCCTATCTTCTGCAAGAACTCCGAATCGGTCGAGGAGTGAGTTTAGGTCAAGCTCCCTGCCGGTGATGTGCCTGAGGGAAATCGGGTTGGGAGCGTCAGAGAGAAATTCGACCTGATTCACATTTATTCCTACCCCGGCCACCGTACTGTCGATATATCGGCCATTCAGTGAATGCTCAATGAGTATTCCGCATATTTTCCTGTCGCCGACATAGATGTCATTGGGCCATTTCACCTTCGCCTCCACTCCTATCTCTCGGAGAAGATCAGTCACGGCAAGAGCGATAGCCTCACTGATTGCAAACTGACGGCAGGCTTCAAAATCCTTGGGATGCCACATCATGGAGAAGGTAAGGTTCTTCCCCGGTTCAGCTTCCCAGGAATTACCTTTCTGCCCCCTTCCCCGGGTCTGATTGTTGACAGAGATGATTGCGGGACCTTCCATCTCCGCAGCCATCTCCTTGGCAAGCGTATTGGTGGATGGGCATTCGGCAAATCGAAGTATCACCATGATATCTCTCTTTTCCCGTCGGGAAGGACGGAGATGTTCACATGAAGGGTGCCGTCGGGAAGGAAATCTTCCACATTCTCCGGCCATTCCATCAGGCATATGCATCCTGAATCCCAATAGTCATCAAGCCCCATATCCATAGCCTCCGCCGGAGACTCGATACGATAGAAATCAAAATGATATATAGGCTTGCCGCCCGGCACCATGTATTCGTTAACAAGGCTGAATGTCGGACTTGAAGCCTCATCCTCAGCACCAAGAATGCGGCACAATGCGGATATGAAGGTAGTTTTTCCGGCTCCCATCGCGCCATGAAAAGCCAGATGGGGATGAGCGGATGTCAGGTCAGCAAATTTTTTTGCCGCCTCCTGAATATTTTCCTCACTCTCTATTATTGTCATTAGTAGTCGTTGGTAAAAATTAATCGATATATGGTAGTTGATAATCTTGAACAATAAAACCGACCCAAAGTGCAAAGCGCAAAGCGCACCTTAAGTCATCATGCACCTGAGTTTATCTACGCGAATTTACTCATTTTCTCCTTAAATTTCTCCAAAATTTATATATATTTGCATAAAATTGCTGGGGAATCCACTCCGCGCAACGGTAAATTAAAACATTAAAAAAATAAGAGATGGGAAAAGTCCTGATCATAGGAGCTGGGGGCGTCGGCACGGTTGTTGCTCACAAGTGCGCCCAGAATCCAGAAGTTTTCACTAAGATCGTGCTTGCATCGCGCACAAAATCAAAATGTGACAAAATTGCCGCCGAAATAGGAGCAAAGAATATTGTGACAGATCGTGTAGACGCAGACTCGGTAGAGGAACTTGTAGAACTCTTCAACCGCCACAAACCGGATATCTGTATAAATGTTGCTCTCCCTTATCAGGACCTCACCATAATGGAGGCTTGCCTGAAATGTGGTGTCAATTAT
The DNA here is from genome assembly GCA_964499025.1 of uncultured Sangeribacter sp. Taxonomy (GTDB): domain Bacteria; phylum Bacteroidota; class Bacteroidia; order Bacteroidales; family Muribaculaceae; genus Lepagella. The sequence goes on along the minus strand of CAZCJC010000035.1, from coordinate 1,069 downwards.
CTTGACACGGCCAATTACGAACCCAAAGATGAGGCTCATTTCGAATACTCATGGCAGTGGGCATACCGCGAGCGTTTTGAGAAAGCAGGCCTCACTGCAATACTCGGCTGCGGTTTCGACCCTGGAGTGTCGGCTGTGTTCGTGGCTTACGCTGCAAAGCATCATTTCTCCGAGATGCGTTATCTGGATATCGTTGACTGCAATGCCGGCAACCACGGCAAAGCGTTCGCCACAAACTTCAACCCCGAGATAAATATCCGTGAAATAACCCAGAAAGGTAAATACTGGAAAGATGGGGAATGGGTGGAAACAGAGAATCTCGAAATCCACAAACCTCTGAACTATCCCAATATCGGCGAACGCGAGTCTTATCTCCTCTACCATGAGGAGCTTGAGAGCCTTGTGCAGAATTTCCCGACAATACGCCGCGCACGGTTCTGGATGACTTTCGGCCAGGAATATCTAACGCACCTCCGTGTAATCCAGGATATAGGGATGGCAAGAATCGATCCCGTGATGTATAACGGCCAGGAGATTGTTCCCATACAGTTCCTGAAGGCGGTGCTTCCCGATCCCGGTTCGCTCGGAGAGAACTATACGGGCGAGACTTCGATCGGATGCCGAATACGCGGACTTGACAAGGAGGGGAAAGAATCCACATATTATATCTACAACAACTGTTCGCATCAAGATGCATACAAAGAGACAGGGGCTCAGGCCGTGAGCTACACTACCGGAGTTCCGGCAATGGTTGGAGCCTATATGTTCCTCACCGGCAAATGGGTAAAACCGGGTGTGCATAATGTAGAGGAATTCGATCCGGATCCATTCCTGGAAAAACTCGCGGCATCCGGCCTACCCTGGCATGTCATCGAGAATGAGGATATAGAGTTTCCCATCGAGGATTAAATAAATTGTCCATTATTTTATAATATATGAGGGAGGATGTGTTATAATTTTGCCACACCCTCCCTCTTAATTGGCTTAGAGCCCATCTCATAAAAATTTGAGAGCTCCTGGGGCGGATTTGGGCGAGTGATTTTCTCAAGTTGAGGAAGGAATGATGCGG
>CAZCJC010000034.1:0-32564 GCA_964499025.1 uncultured Sangeribacter sp. | reverse complement strand
TCCCTTGTATCTCTCTCAACTCGGTATCATTGTCGATACCGCGCTGCTTGTCTTGGTAGCATTATGTCATTGTTCTTGCGCTCCCGGGAGACGTTAAAAACACATTATGTTTTACAACATTGTTTTCCCGTTTGCGGATGCAAAGTTATAACAAATTTTCTCCCTGTGCAAATTTTTATGAGATAAAATCCTAAATAATTTTATCAACCTATCATAAATACCTGATTATAAAAGGAATAAAAATTTGTCAAATTTTATCCTTATTTGTTAAAATTACAATTTCAAATGAAATACTATAGAAATAATGGTCGGAAAGAGATTGTTTTTAAAATTGGAAATATATAAACGGAGCTACCTCTTCTGACATGAATTCTATTACCAATTGAATTACGAAAAGAAAAACCAATAGTTTTAAAATCCATGGGGAACGAGCAAACATCTCTTCGGTGAAATCCGCCCATCTTTGTGGGATAAAGTGAAAAATGATCAACACTATCATCATTATACACCATACTTTACGCGCCTCAAAGAATTGAGGAATCTGCATCCAATCAAAATTCACGAAAATATTCCGAATGATTAGTATTGAGTCTTCAAAACTTGCTGCGCGAAAAAATACCCATAAAAGGGAAACATATGTAAATGTTAAAGCCCAAAATATAAATATTGTTACAAAATTATCGGGAATTCTTTTCAACACTGGTTTGCATGCCTTATGAACTGCCAGCCCCACGCCATGCATTGCCCCCCAGAATACAAATTTCCATGCAGCGCCATGCCATAGACCTCCGATCAACATTGTAAGGAAATTATTGACATAGGTTCGGAAAGTTCCTTTCCTGTTTCCTCCTAATGGTATATATACATAGTCGCGCAGCCAGGAGGAGAGAGATATGTGCCATCTTCTCCAAAATTCAGTAAGGTTACGACTTTGATATGGAGAATCGAAATTTATACCCAATTTGAATCCCATAATTAACGCCAAACCTATAGCCATGTCTGAATATCCGGAGAAATCACAGTAAATCTGCATCGTATACCCTAATACCCCCATTAGAGTCTGAACACCTGTATAAAGTGATGGATCATTAAAAATCAAGTCATTATACTGAGATATATAGTCTGCAATAAGCGCTTTTTTAACAATACCCACTATTATTAGCCACAAACCTCCATAAATCTCTCTTAAACTTGCCTCCTTATTATTTTTAAGCTGAGGAAGAAAATAATCAGCTCGCACTATTGGACCTGCTACTAAGGCCGGAAAAAATGAGAGGAAGAAAAGGTAGTCAATCCAATATCTTGTCGGAGCAATCTTTCCTTTATATACATCCACAACATAGCTAATAGACTGAAATGTATAGAAAGATATCCCCACAGGAAGAATTATATCTAATGGCTGAAAGTTTCCTTCCACCATCTGATTCCAGTTCCACAAAAAGAAATTAGCGTATTTGAAATATCCCAAGATGCTGAGTGAGAGTAATATCGAGAACCACATCAGGACCCTTCGCGGAGACCGCGACTTCATATGATAAATCTTTCTTGATATAAACCAATCAACAAATGAAGTTCCTATCAGCATCAGAAAGAAAAGACCACTCGACTTATAGTAGAAATATAAAGAAAAGCATACAACAAAAATCACCATTTTTGCTCTGCTCTTCTTCAAAGACGCATATAATGGGATAAATATCAGAAACAAGATCCAGAATAGCCCACTCGAAAACAACATTGGTGCCTTCGGATCATATCCGAACATTTTTCCGAAATTATAGAATATTAAATCCCAATTATTTACTATATTATCCCACATAAGATGTAGACAAATTGATTCAATAAACGCTTTAATTCCCTATGCGACCACTATTTTATAATATTGATCTAAGACGCATTTTAAATTCTACTTATTCAGTGCCTTAAGAAATACTATATTAGGATTCGACTTGACAATACTGTCAGCAGGACGCTCAACCACAAATGGATGAGAAGATGAGGGAATCCATCTCATTATGCTGTCAACCCACAAGGCAGAACTCTGACGAGTAGGATGTATATGATCTGACCTTCTCTTAAATTCCATACCGGCCGACCGGAAAAAGCTACCTTTCTTACATATCCTCTCTAACATATCATTTATTCCTGCATCCTCTTTCCAATTTGGAGGTCCGATCCATACATATGGAATTGTATCTATTACCTCAAGAATCTTTTTTACGTATGGAGCTCGGGATTCGGGATTTTTGAAATACAACTCATTACTACCCAAAGATATGAAAATCTGAGTGGGCTTATAGAGATTTATGAAATGCTGAAGAGTGTCATGTTCTGCCCATATCTTGGTATTGCTTGAATCCCAATTCACGGAATGGATAGAATGACCATTCTGTTTTGCATATTGAGCGAGACGGAGGGCAAGATTAAAAGTCATTGAATCTCCGAAGATAAAGAGACTTTGGGGCAACGAGTCTGTTTTAATACCTTCCGGTTCCGGAGTTTCAAGGGAGATGGTATCCCCCTTTTCATCAATAATAAAGTTATCTCCTACACTATCGCGAGCGCACAACAGATTATCGGCAATCGGAGCCTTCTTCATGTTCCATTCCCCTATTTTGATATCATCTTCAAAAAGGGCAATGGCTGTTATGATTATCAACGCAAGAGCCAGCAGCAACCAGAGTCTTGTATATTTAAACCTTTTCATCCGATACTCAATTTTCGGAGTGCAAAATTACAACTTAACTATCATTAATCCAAATCTACAACAGTTATTCCGGCACCTCCGAATCTTACATCTTCATCCGCATAATGCAACACAGATGGATTTGCATTTAATTGCTCTCGAATCAAGGTTTTAAGTATACCATGACCCGTTCCATGCAAAATTCGGACTCTGGATGCACTAAATTGAATAGCATCATCGAGAAAATATGTCACCGCCTGAATAGCTTCATCAGCTCTCATACCCCTGACATCTATCTCATTCTTGAAATTCAACCTTCGTGTACGACTCTCACTCGAAACTGTTGAAGACAAGTTAGTAGTAGAAGACAAAGCGGAAGTCTTAGGTTTAGAAGCAGGCTTCAAACTCTCTAATTTCACAATAGTTCGCAATCCACCGAATGCTACCTCGGCTTTCTTTCCATTTATTGAGAGAATTTCTCCTACAGCATTACTTCCCTCCATCTTAACGTAAACTCCCGGTTTCATATCTTGTGTAGGAACAGAAACCGGAGCAGACTCCTTTTTCTTTTCCTTACTCCGACTCTTATGCTTAAGAGGTTTAAGAGCAGCAGGCATGGTAGAGGCAGAATCCAAGGCTTTACTTTCTTCAAGTTCCTGTCTGGTAAGTAAAAGTTCCTTTCTAAGTTGTTTGGTTTTCTCTTTTTCTGCCTGAGAATTACGAATCTCAAGGATGGTACGTTCTATTTTTGAATTTACATTAGAAAGCAACTCCTTTGCCTCCCTCCTCGCATCATTTAGAATCGTCTTTCTTTGGGCTCGTAGATCTCCTGCAGTTTCCTCATACTTAGAAAGTAAGGTATTCAGCTTTATCTCCTTTTCCCGGATATTCTGGCGTTTATTTGCCCAATACCGTCTGTCTCGAGCAATTTCCGACAAATACTTGTCCAGGTTGACATATTCACTTCCTACAATCTCTTTGGCATTTTCAACAACTTTTCTTGGCAAACCAATTTTAGTTGCAATATCAATTGCAAAAGAACTTCCGGGATTCCCAATAGATAGTTCAAATGTAGGTTGCAGATGTTGGCGATCATAAAGCATTGCGCCATTCACAAAACCAGGTTCAGATTCTGCAAAACTTTTGAGATTTTGATAGTGTGTCGTTACTACCCCCATACATCCGCTATCGCCCAACTCTGTCAATATTGCTTGCGCGAGCGCACCACCGATCTGAGGTTCGGTACCGGACCCCATTTCATCGGCAAGAATCAGACTTCGTCTGTTAGAATGACTGAGGAAAAATTTCATATTCTTTAAATGAGAGGAATATGTGCTCAAATCATTCTCAAAAGATTGCTCATCACCGATATCAATGAAGATATTGTGGAACATACCCATATGTGAATTGCTATAGAGAGTCGGCATCATTCCACATTGCATCATATATTGGACAACCGCTGTCGTTTTGAGGCATACCGACTTTCCTCCGGCATTGGGACCCGAAATAATAAGAATTCTTTGATCATGCGACAATCTTAGATTCAAAGCGACGACCTCTCTCCCCTGTTTTTTAAGAGCAATAATGAGACCCGGATGGCGTGCATGATACCATTCTATCTCCTCCTTGTCCTCAATATGCGGCATCTGGGCATCCAATTCAATTGCAAAATTAGCCTTTGCTCGTATAAAGTCCAACCTTCCAATATCCTTGCATCCCGTCACTATCTCATCAATGTGAGGTCTAATAGATGTTGCAATCTCTCTCAAGATATTTATTATCTCCCTACGCTCATCCATTTCAAGTTGCCTTAGCCGATTGGTAGCCTCTACAACTTCAGCCGGTTCAATAAAAACAGTTTTTCCGGTAGCACTTTCATCATGCACGATTCCCTGCAAAGCTCTCTTATTCCCAGCTAAAACGGGAATAACCGTTCTGCCGTCGCGTACAGCAGGCGAGGCATCCTTATCAATCAAACCCTCGGCAATTGCTCTATCCATAACTTTTTTTACAGCCCTCTGGATAGATCCGGTCGCCCCTCTTATCTGTGAGCGCAATTCATATAAGAGAGGAGTTGCATTATCCTTTATTTCTCCAAACTTGTTGACAGATTTCTCAATAATGCTAACGATATATGGGAACAAAGAGATATTGGAAAACTCTCCGTCAAGCACAGGAAAAAAGGATTTGGAAGTCTCCTCATCCCTCTGAGATATAAAGAATTTGGATATCTCAGACATCATCATGAGCATCTTCATCAACTGCAACAGACGATCCGAACTCATATAAGAACCTTCTGCCTTTATCTCTGCTAAATAAGGGATTACGTCATAGATATTTGTTAATGGGAAAGGAAGTTGACGACTTATGATTTCCATCATCTCCTTGACACATAATAATCTCTTTCTAACTAAATTAAAATCAGAAGAGAAAGACATCTTTGCCACCTCATCCCTTCCCATGGCACTTATGCATTTTGAAGATAAGTAACTCCTTAATTGCGTGAATCCTATTTTTGATTCAAAATCTGATGGATATATCATTGGTTAATGAGAGATAACTGGAATAAAACGAGGAATGCGCATAAAGTGGTCTCCTCAATTATCTACAAAATTTTTTAGAATTTCTATAAGTTGTGAAGAATACTAATCGGGACTTCTAGGATTTCCTATTACCTACCTGTGCGATATAAATAGATGCCAAAAATTTAACAGTCATAGAGGGCCGGCAACTCCAAGCAGCAAGGTATTGAATTTTTGAACAGACTCATCTCAAGTTATTCAACCAAACAAGTAATAATTTATACCGGTAACACAAGCATTGGCATATCTCGCTCAAACAGGAATTTATGGGCCATCGTAGGATAAAATATACGACTGAATATATTAGTTTTCTTGTTCGGAACTATCAGCAATTCTATTCCGTACATAGGGATAGCTGAATCAATCTCTTTTCTAAAATTCTTAACATCGGGAATAAATGTCTTGAATTTCGCCGTGGGAAAATTATTGGTAAAGAACTCACAAATTGCCGACATCTTATCTTTTACCCTTGACATCTTTCTTTGCAACGCAGGTACAAGTATAATTTCACATTCCGGATAATCAAACATTCTCATAAGGACGTCGATTGTGATTATGTCGTGCTGATCCATGTTACAGAACATCATCAGACGCTTCACATCCTCAATCTTATCAATATTGCATACTTCCGGAACAGTAAAAACCGGTACGCGGCACGAATCAAGAACTTCTGCGGTAACACTTCCAACCAGATCCTCCCCTTTTTTGTCGATACCTCTTGTTGCCATTACAATTATTGAAGGGGGAGTATTTTTAGTGTATTCAAGTATCACCTCTTCTGCAACTCCTTCCAGCAGAGTGGTAGAATATTTTATTGGGGGAACGGATCCCTCTTTTTGCCAAACTTTTATCTTTTTATTGAATTCAGCTAACTTGGCAGCCGATTTATCTCTAATATTTAAACTTTCCTCCATCTCAATAGCTGAGTCCTCGGAATCAGCGGAAAGCGCCCCATTACCAAAATCGATGACGGAGGTCGACCGGAATATCGGTGCCACATAAGAATGCATTACTACAGGATGTAGTCCTACTCTTTTTGCTAACTTAAAGCCTATGCTGACTGCAAGCTTACTTGAATCAGAAAAATCAACGGGGATGAGCAGATTTCCGCTCATTCCCGCCATTTTCATTTCAATGAGAGCTGGAGAATAAGACTCCCCACTCTCTATTATCTTAAGGGCAAGGGGAAGATCTTTAGGAAGAATCTTAACCCGTTGCGCTATTGTCACCGGAGATGTGAATGAAATAAAATCTTCCAACTCCACCCCGATCCCATGGTTCTCAAGAATATTCTTAAGAATTTGTGACCTTTCCGGAGTATGGATCACCAGGGTGATAAAATCATCCGCATCAACCATGACTGAAATATAATTACTGCTTGCCGTTCTGCTCTTCGAGAATCTTCACAGCCATATCATAGATAGTGGTATCGTCAAGAACTACGATTCCGCCATCAGGACCTGGTTCAATATGCATACCGGCATTCTTGCCAAACTGATAATTAACACCACCAAAATAATTACGTACAGTCTGCACTGTCACATTTAGTTCGTCTGCAATACGATGTGTAGATCCATCAGGCAGACTGTCTTTGAGTCTGCGGAGTTCATTGAATGTGATGGTTTTGCTCATGGTTGTTATATTTTATGATTATTATTTTATAAGTTTGTTTTGCTAAGTTATGAAAATAAATTCATTTTGACAAAGGTTTTCTCATATTTTATGTTGTTTTGCAGCATATTTTTACTTCTATTATTTTACATAACATTAACCATCTTAACCAATTTATATGCATATTAGGCCCCGACTCATAAAATATCAGCCTGCCGAGGGCGGCTGCGGGCGAGGGATTTTCGCAAGCTGAAGAGGGAGCCTAGCGGGCTAAGTGACCGATGAAGCTTGGCTAAAATCACCGCACGGAGACGGACATAGGTAACTTCAGTGCCGTATTGGCAGCCCCCGACATTATCTTTTGAGGCAGGAACGTGCAAATAGCGTCCGACATCATTGTGACGGACAAGCCAACGCGGTTAATCTGAGGAGTCAGGCGAAATATCTCATCATGAAAGAAATCATCGCCGGCAAGGTCATTTGCCTGGCCGTACAGAGGTACTGCCCGTAATTTCCCATAAGGCGCCTGTATGTCTGCAGCCACTAGAATGTGCGCTCCACGACCCATCTGCCGGCGACCGGGACAAAACCCTTCTCCCGGTAATCTGACTTCACGCATTCAAGCGTTATGCCCAACTCGTCATGAGGCATCTCCTTGAATGCACCACGGTAGCCCATATCCGCCTTGATCAGCGTAATCTGCTTGTGATCAGAAAGTACGCGGCACATCATCCGCTCCGCACCCTTCGAGTCATGCACGTTGGCGGTGGTGATGTCGGCTCCGGGCGGATATCCGTTGCTGTCGACGGCGATATGCCGCTTGATGCCCTTGACACGCCTGCCTCCGTCAATGCCGGATACAGGATGCGGAAGCCCCGTGCGCACGCTCCGGCTGTCTATGACCGTCATGGACGGGAAAAGCGGCTGGCCGGATTCATGGAGCTTCATGATTACCGGAATCCTGAGGGTCCTCTCAAGGTATCCCCGGGCGCTCCGGCTGCGGTAATGGTAATGGACGGTCTTGTGTGGAGGATAGCCCATCGGGAGACGGCTCCACCGGCAGCCGGTATAGGCCATGAAGAGGATAGCCTCAGGGACACCGGAAGGGTCATGCTTGCGTAGCTTGGCTGATACAGGAGGGAAAACCGGCTGCAGCAAAGACCGCTGGTTCTCGTTCAGGGTTATATGGTGCAACATTGTCCATCAGTATTTTGTGACACTTGTTAAAATACCGGAATTGCCGGGACCCGCATTCCATAAGTTTTCTGAAAGTATGTTACAAACAGCGTGCCATACCAGGCCATTGGGAAAAAGTTACCAAGGATGCGACCCTCAGCAGGCTGATTTTTATGAGTCGGGGCCTAAGACTCGGTTAAGATAAATTTCATCTATAGTGTTAGAATGTCGAGAAAACGGTATGTCAGGCCCCTAAATATAAAAATGACCGAGAAATATCTGGCACTATGGGTAGATATAAAAAAGAAAACTATACAAAACTTCAAATAATGAGATCCAAAATGTTCAATAGAAGTTGTCTAAACTAATTTTTTATTTATATTTTCAAAATATTTTGGAGAAGATTTTTTAATTTGAAGAGATAGCAACCTCCCGGTTGCCACCGATGAAAAGGTAAAAAAGCAGCCCAAATGATCCGGAAAGGTTAATAAAAGATTTTTTGAAGATGATTTTTAACTTTCGTAAATTAGTTTAGAAAACTTCATATGGTCAATTATTGTCTACACTATTATGACAACAAATTATATAAATTATTTTTATATTTCCTCCAGGTCTGTAGATTGAATCCAACCTGCATAATCTGAATTTAACCTCACTTTATACCATTCAACTTTATCCCCTTGATTAGTTTCTCTTTCAAGGATATCAACCTTTGTCCCTCGAACTAAAGGCGAACTGGATGGCTTAGCGGTAGTAAATGGCTCTGACAGCAATATGACTTTATATCCCGTTATTACTCCTTCATCATGAGAAGTACACGCTCTGGCTGAGGCAAAAGAGAAACAAATGAATATTATACATAGCCCTACCAGTACCATGGAACCAAAGAAACCGATCTTCCTCACAATAATCTCAGATCGGAACAAATACATGGCCAGACAAACTAAGACTAAAAGAAAACATATCGCACCCCATATTGCCCAAGTGTCAGAGGAATGACTGTGTGTAATATAATCTTTTATGTTGGTAAAGAAAGTTGGCTCATCTGGCACAACCGATAGATTCTTACCCTTAGCATTTGCCTTATTGCCGTCTTCGATCTTAGAAACGATATAAGCCCTGTTATTTCTAACATTCCCATCGGAGGGATCAAGTCGGAGACTGCGCTCATAGCATAACATCGCCTTTCCATAATCTCCAGCCTTGGCATAAGCATTGCCCATATTTGCCATCAATGCTGCAGACACCCCATCAGACTCAACAACTCTATTATACAATTCAATCGCTTCTGCAAATCTTCCCTCCTTATACGCGACTGATGCACTATCGATCCTGTCAGCAGACATAGTGGGAAAGAAACAGATAATGAGTAGCAATATCGATAATATTCTGATCTTCATTTTTCTACTTTTTAAAGGCACGTTCAAGAGAATTGATGGTGTCAATTGCATTTTCATATACTTTGCTCATATTATCCTTTCCGGAATCAGGCGAATACTTGGCATATTCACACTTATCCAGAAGATCAAGGAGCTCTTGGATATTTTCAGCAGGTATTTCATTGCTTTCTAATACTGACTTGATATTGTCACGCATCAACTCGGATGTTGGCATTTTAAGTTTATCGCCCAAATACCCCCAGAGCGAAACAAGCATCTCATCATAGAATCCATCAACATTGTTCTTCTTAAGGTAAGTATATGCCTTACGCAATCGCCTACGGGCAAGTTTATTAGCTCGTCGGCTATTAAGAGCAACTATATCGGAATGAGTTTTCTCATATATTCTATTTCCAGCTACCGAACCTACAAATGCTGCAAAAAGAATGATATAGAAAATCCAATAATAAATTTCATATATTAATGGTCGATTTTCTTTCTTTAGTTTCTTAACATCAATTTTCTTTAATTCTTCATTAAATTTAAGTCTGGTATTTGTTTGAGATTTTGTGGATGCCTTCCCTTTTCCGACAGTAATGCCGTAACCTTTCGATTCCGATGTTTCGTATTTTCCTGTTTCAGGATTAAAATATACCAGCTTTATCTTAGGAATAGAGAACTCACCCTCTTCCAGCGGCATGAAAGAATAATCAAAACTAACGGATCCCGATACATTAGCCGACCCAACATTTGCCTTAACATCTGTGGTTGGAGTATATACTTCAATTTGCTGTGGATAGATAGTCGAAAGATCAGGCAACTGAACATATTTAAGATTACCTGTTCCTGTCACAATATACTCTATCGAAGCTGCCTGATTACTTTTGAATTCCTTCGATTTAAGTTGAGAAGAAATTGTAAAGTGTCCTACTCCTCCAGAGAAATCTGCAGGTTTTGGAGAAGGCAATGCCTTAACATTCACGGTAAGATCATTGGGAGTTACATTTAATTGTAAAGGCGTATTCACAGCCATGTTTCCCCAAAATGGATCATGATAATACTCACGTTGATCTACAGAAACTGTGTATGTATTTCCAGTCACTTTGAGCTGACCTGTCATCTGAGGAAAGATAATATATCTCGCAATTACTGCAGTAGCATATGTCTTGCCATTATAGGTTTCGTAGGTCAATGAGTTAGAGATTGCTTTGGACTCCTCAACTACAAATCCTTCGAATTTAGGAGCGGCAGTTGCACCAATAAATTTGATGGCATCATACGTGGTGTAAAGTTTTACTGTGTAAACCAATGCCTGCTGCTCATATACATTTGATTCCGATACGCTCGCCCTCATAAAAAGATTTCCATCTCCTTTACCAATAAATTTTGGTTTTGAAGGGTCATCAGAAGATGATGAGGAAGGAACCATACCGGATGGCGTATTCTGTCGAGGGTCAGAAGCCTTTCCGATAGAATACTTCAGCTGATTACTTTTAACACCGCCCACTGTAATGGGTCCGAATGTAAAGGTACCCTCTTTCTGGGCTCTTAAAGTAACAGTCCAAGTATTACTGATACTTTGCTCCATATGACCATTGGAACTCCACATTCTTGATGATTGTTCGGTATGTTCAAAATACATTACCTTAGCACCACCTATAGTTGACGGCAACTCCGGTTTCCCCTCCAAGTCACTGACCTCGATATAGATATAGAACATATCGCCAACCTCTATCGTGCGTTTGCCACGTCCCGGACTATCAGATATTTTTACCGAACCGGCAAAAACGCCTACAATCGGGAAAAACAACACCAACAGGAATATGTAAAACCTTTGCAACATCTTTATTAATACATTAGATTTCTATAGCCTCCCTATTTACAGTAGAAGACTCCACCTTAATTTTCACCGGTTTGGATTCAGCCACCTCATATTTTCCTGTATATGGATTGAAGTAACCAAATTTAACAACCCCTATCTCACACTCCTTTCGGCTTTCCGGAATAAACTCACATTCGAGCACTTTATCGGAAATGATATCTTTTCCATCAAAGTACATATCATCTTTCTGTGACACTGATTTTAATTTATTCCCTTTTCCAAAAGCTTCCCTATACTCGGGCATTATATCGTTTCCAATAAACCCTTTCCCTCTAAGATTTATCAAAACCGTCGCCTCCTCATTAATAATAATATCTCCGGGAGGAACAACAGTTTTTATAGAGAAATCTCCCACAGCCCCTGTAAATGGAAAACCAGAAGGAACCTTAGGAAGTTCTTTAACCTTAAAATCCCTCTCCTCCATATTGATATCGACTGAACGCGTCTCATATTTACGAATCGGGCCCCAAAAGGGATCATTATATGCAACAGGAATATTTAAACCTATTGAATAGGTTCCTCCTTTTAATTCATACTTACCCTTTTCACTTAGCATTACCAGATATTTTGCTACCGGAATTACCCAAAATTCATCTCCACCAATTTTTTCCTTTCGACTATTGGCAATATTATCAACCTTCGAAATATAAGAAAATTCTCCTCTCTTCAAGTACGGAGCCACCTTTTCATTTACATATGCAATATTTCTTTCCTTAGAATACAACCATATGGTAATGAATACTCCTTGTCTTACATAAAATTCACCGTCCGATATCTCACATTTTATAAATAAATGGTCCGTCTGATCTGTAAAATTACCATTATTTACTTTGGCCATAACATGCTCATTCCCTATTTCAAAGGGAATTAGCACGCATAGAAATACAATTATTATGTCAATAATTTTACGGGTCATTACGTTTTTGGAATTACCATTTTTTTCTCATTCCACCATTACTATTAACTTTCTCACCTTTATTGGCGCGGTTAACTCGAGCTCTTGTCTGATTTTCTTTATTATCCATTGCCTGAAGAATCTGATTTGCAGTCTGTGGATTAATTTGTTGTTCCTTAGGCTGCTGATCCTTCTTATCCTTATTTTGGTCTTTATTCTGATCCTGCTTATCTTGGTCCTGTTTATTCTGATCCTGATTCTGATCTTTATTTTGATCCTGATTCTGATCTTTATTCTGGTCTTGCTTATTATCTTTATTCTGATCCTGATTTTGCAACTGTTTCTGTGCGATCCTTAAATTCTTTCTTGCTGATTCATCATTGGGATCAATCCTCAGAGCCTGTTTATAATAATCTACTGCATTCTTGTATTCTTTTGTATTAAATTCCAGGTTACCAAGATTGTAATTGGCCTTTGCAGCTAATCCGGGTTTCTCCTTTGCCATAGCTGCTACAGATCCAAGATTCTGACGTGCAGATGAAAGGAGACTTGTGCTTTTAGGAGTGGTGTCTTGTGGATTAGTAACTTGCTTTATCTGAGCCATCCCAAGATTATATTTTCCAACTGCCGACGAAGGGTTTACCCCTAAAGCCTCCTCATATTTTTTTGCAGCTTCAGCAAATTTCCTCTCAGTAAAAAGCTTATTACCTTCTGTTATTAATTTCCTCTCTGCGCGGACAGATTCTGCATTTACGTTGAAAGAAGAAAAAAATATCGCAAACAGAAATAATGGACTTATAAATTTCAACATTTCAAAGTTTTTCATCTTTTTTCCTCCTTTTTAAAGAATGTGATTCTATCGAGCCATCCGATTTTCCTATCAAGCACAAATATATTTATTATTATACATGCGAAAGCGAGCCAAGCAAATATAGGAAATAATTCATCATGAAGAGAATACATGCTTGTTTCCATAGCTGATTTTTTCAACGTATCAAGCTGTTTATCCAATTCATTAAGAGCATCTTTATTTGAGGCGTTAACATATATACCCTTCCCCGCCTTTGCAATATCAGTTGCCAGATCTTCATTCAGCGATGTTCGCACTGGCTCTCCGGTTTCATCATCGATCATCTGGCTCCCCTTTATCATAATAGGGACAGCCACGGAACTTCCGACACCCACAACATCCAACTGAATACCATTTTTTGCGGCTGCTTTTGCTGCAGCCATCACTCCCTCCCTGTCATCAAGTTCCTCAGCATCCGTAATCAGAATTACTGCTTTTCCAATATTCTTATCCTCACTGAAAGAGGCTGTAGCCATATCAAGAGCAGCTGTTATATTAGTACCTTGATCAGCTACCTGCGCCGGATCTATGGAATTCAAAAACATTTTTGCCGACACATAATCATTTGTGACCGGGATTAAGGTATAGGAGGAGCCGGCATACATGATCAAACCTACGCGGTCATTATCAAGTCGATTGATCAATTTTTCAAGAATAAGCTTTGCTGTTCTCATTCTTTCCGGTCCATCGGGATTATCTGTTGCAGAGGCCAACATGGAATTTGAGGCATCCATAGCTATAATAACTTCAATTCCCTCTTTAGTAGTTTTCTGATCTTTAATCCCACCCCATGGCCTCGCGAAACAGATGATTACTAATGCCAACGCAACCATCTCAAGTGTTATCTTGATTGGAGGTTTATATGGAGAAACCTCCGGCATGAGACCTATTATGGAATCTTTTTTTCCAAATTTCTTCAGATTCTTCCTCCTGATATATCTTGCCCATACATACAACAAGATAAAGAAGGGTATCAAAAGAAGAAAAATAAGATTATGAGTATAAGCAAAACTAAACATATGGTTTATAAAATTATTGCAGATTCATCCAAATAAATATTGGGCAAATTCAAATACAGAAATATATTACTCTTTGCTTATGAATTATTACGGTATTCTACGTAAAATCGTATATCTTATCAACAATTGGAGACACAATGCAAATAATGCCAATGTTATCCATGGCATAAAATTTTCTTCTGTCTGAGTGATTTTATTGACATCAAGGGTGGTTTTCTCAAGAGAATCGATTTCGTTAAAAATATTTCTCAACATTCTGGAATCAGTTGCCCTAAAATATTTTCCCTTGGTTATTTCAGCCATATTTTTTAAAGCAGCTTCATCAATCTTAGTTTCCATAGTAGTTGAAGAAAAGCCATACGGATCAGTAATCTTGATACTTCCATTCGTCCCTACACCAATAGTATATATCTTTATACCTTTCTGCTTTGCTATCTGTGCAGCTGTAGAGGGTGCAACATCGCCAGCATTGTTCGTACCGTCTGTTAACAAAATGATACTCTTGGATTTTGCCTTTCCAGAAGTAAGTCTATTGATTGCGCTCGACAAACCGTCACCGATAGCTGTTCCATCATTCAACATACCCGTTTTAACACCACTGATTGCATTTACCAATGCAGTCTTATCATTGGTCAATGGCATTAATGAAAGACTTTCACCAGAAAATACCACTAATCCGATATTATCATCAGGCCGTTGATTTACAAATTTCTGTGCAACCTCTTTGGCTGCGTCAAATCTTGTGGGACTTAAATCTGTAGCTAACATCGAGCTTGATATATCAATAGCTAATACAATATCCGTACCTTGCACTCTCGATGTTCTTTGTGAATCATGGGTCTGCGGGCGAGCAAGTGCCAATATCAACCCTCCAAGAGCCACCAATTGCAATCCGAAGCAGAAATGCATAAGCCAAACCTTCCAACTACTTTTAATCCCACGGAATGGTGTTAGCGAGGATAAGCCCATTGATGGATTAGAATTCCTCCATTTCCATACATACCACCCAATAAGAGGAACGAATATAAGAAATAGGAATAATAAGCCGGGATGTTTAAACATCATATCTTACCTCCTTTCTGCTTAGAATCATTACCCTTTTGTTTCGGACTTGAGGCATCTTTATCAGCATTTTCCTCTAACGGAACAGGCTTAGTCTCCTCTACGAACTTCACTGCATTATCAAAAGAGGCTACGTTATCAGCGGGGAGCGGCCTGACCTTTGCAAATTTCACAAAATCTGCCATGTTTAGAATCTGACGTATATATGCCCTCTTATCGTTTGTCTCCTCATTATTCTTCAAAGAATTGATAATCTGGCGAGAGGTCATTTCCATAGCATTGATTCCGAATCTACCATACATATAATTTCGTAGAATGTCGGTTAACTCAGTGAAATATTCCTTTTCCATTCCCTGCTCCCATAATTTTTTCGACTTAAGCTCTTTGAGGGCCTCCGAAGCTATTTCATAGGGAGTAGGAATATATTTTTTCCCAATAAGCTGACCATCCTTCTTATATTTTCTCCATGCATAAAGAAATACAGCTATTGAGATCAATACAATAAGGATAATCCACCAGTAATTTATCATCCAATCTGGCACATTATCAAATATCGACTGATTTTCCGGATCTGCCACATTTGCATAATCATCTATTGGTGCATTTGCATCAACAACAACCGGAACCACTTTCAGAGCCACACTATTTGAGAAAGAAGTGTCTCGTCCTATTACAAATTCAATCTCAGGAAGTTTGTAATATCCCGAGTCAAATGCCTGAACAGGGACTATATACTTAATCTTTAGTCGTCCACTCTGTTCTGAGGTATCTGCCCTAACGGGTGCTCTAAGTTCTACACTGTCTCCACAGACACCTACGATTCCATTATCCTTTAATTTAGAAAAAAGTGGGAAAGATCCTTTTTCACCCTTGGCCTGATCTACAATCAATTCCATGGTGGTGATTTTTCCCATCATCAAAATAGTGGAATCCAATTTAGCTTTGACAGATGAGCGACTACCATAGACATTTAGCCCAAGTGAGAACGCACATATTAGAATCAAAGACAATATTTTATTTTTAAAAAGCATTTCCAATTATACGTATTACTATAAAACCGGCTTATTAAATCTATTCCTTATCTGGCTGAGCGTCGACGGAATAAACCGAGCAGTGCTTTTACAAAATCTTCATCTGTAGTTACTGAAGCGAGATCAACGCCACTTCTCGTAGTAATGGATGACAGTTTTTGCTGCCTTTCATACCAAGATTTGGCATATGCTTTTCTGATAGATGCAGAAGAAGTATCCAACCATCTGTCTGCCCCTGTTTCCATATCACGTACACGAATTAAACCAACATTTGGCATCTCCGCATCTCTTCTATCATATACCTGGATAGCAGCAAGATCATGCTTCCGGTTAGCAATCGACATACTCTTGAAATAATCGTGATTATCTATAAAATCACTAATCAGGAAAGCAGAACATCTTTTTTTCAATACATTGGTCATGAATTGAAGAGCCACATCAATATTAGTACCTTTCTCAGAAGGTTCGAAATTGATGATTTCCCTGATTATCAAAAGAATATGTTTCTTGCCTTTTTTAGGCGGTATAAACTTTTCAACCTTATTACTGAAAAAGATTACACCAACCTTATCATTATTCTGAATTGATGAAAAGGCAAGAGTAGCGGCAATCTCCGCCATTCTTTCCTTTTTAATCTCCCCGAATGCACCGAAATTTCTACTTCCGCTTACATCTATAAGGAGCATGACTGTCAATTCACGTTCCTCTTCATAAACCTTTACATAAGGTTTATTATGTCTGGCTGTGACATTCCAATCTATGTCCCTTATATCATCACCCGGCTGATATTCCCTAACCTCTGAAAATATCATTCCTCGACCTTTGAAGGCACTGTGATACTCACCGGCGAAGATATTCTGACTAAGGCCACGGGTCTTAATCTCAATTTTTCGTATTTTCTTTAATAGTTCGTTGGCGTCCATCAAAGAATATTACTCTTTAAACTTTATAATCTGCTTTCAAAGAACATCAAGGCACTGCAACTTTATCAAGGATATCTGTGATGACATCGTCCGTACCGATATTGTTAGCCTCAGCCTCATAGGTGAGGCCGATTCTATGTCTCAATACGTCATGACATACCGCACGTACATCCTCAGGAATCACATAACCTCTTCCCTGTAGGAACGCGTAAGCACGTGATGCAAGGGCAAGACTTATCGAAGCACGTGGAGAAGCTCCGAATGATATTATGCTTTGAAGATCGTTAAGTCCAAATTTAGAAGGCTGACGAGTGGCAAAGACTATATCGACAATATAATTCTCGATCTTCTCATCCAGATAAATTTTCTGAACGATCTTCTGAACTTCCAGAATCTCCTTAGGATCAATCACCGGATTTACCGGTGTTAACTCCCCTTTTATATTCTGACGTATAATGGATTTCTCCTCCTCTTTATTAGGATAACCTATAACAACCTTTAGCAAGAAACGGTCTACTTGTGCCTCAGGTAAAGGATAGGTACCTTCCTGCTCTATCGGGTTCTGAGTAGCCATAACAAGGAACGGCTCAGGCAATAGGAATGTATCATCCCCAATTGTTACTTGACGCTCCTGCATAGCCTCAAGAAGTGCACTCTGAACTTTAGCAGGAGCGCGGTTGATCTCATCAGCTAATACAAAATTGGCGAAGATAGGACCTTTCTTAACTTCAAAGGTTTCTTTCTTTACACTGTAAATAAGAGTTCCCACAACGTCGGCAGGTAGCAAGTCGGGAGTAAACTGAATACGGCTGTATTTTGCGGAAACAAGATTGGAAAGCGTCTTTATCGCAAGAGTCTTTGCAAGCCCCGGAACACCCTCAAGCAACACGTGTCCATTACATAACAGAGCAATCAGCAAAGAATCCACAAGATGTTTCTGTCCTACGATTCTACGGTCCATTCCACTGCGAATCATACTCACGAAATTGCTTTTGGAAGCAATCAGATCGTTTAGTTCACGAATATTTACGGTTTCCTCCATTATATTTTATTTTTTATCTATTATAAAGGTGAATTTTCAGAATCTCTTCAGTTTTAAAATCTAATAAAAACCGCATAAAATGCGGTTTCCCGTTTGAAATGCAAAAATAATATTTATTAACTTAATGACGTAATCTTCTCTGTTAAATAATATTTAAGATGCTCAACAAACTTAAACACTTTTTCAGTGCACTATCCTTAAGCAATCTCACTTTTCCTCAAAGGCATTCCAACCTTGTGCTCTTATAGGTAATTCTGCTCCATCTCTCGTCACCATTGCTGCACCAAGTTCCGGTTTGGTGACATAACCTATGATGGATATTCCTTTAAGTTTCTCTACCTTTTCATGATCTGTAAGAGGTACGGTGAATAACAATTCATAATCCTCTCCACCATTCATGGCTGCAGTTACAAGATTCATATTCAATTCTTCTGCCATCACTGCAGTTTGATAATCTATTGGGATCTTATCTTCATATATTCTGCATCCTACACCCGAATCTT
This sequence comes from uncultured Sangeribacter sp., assembly GCA_964499025.1. Lineage (GTDB taxonomy): Bacteria > Bacteroidota > Bacteroidia > Bacteroidales > Muribaculaceae > Lepagella. The sequence goes on along the minus strand of CAZCJC010000034.1, from coordinate 13,926 downwards.
TACAAATATGCAGAAGTTCAGACGACAATCCGTCACTGACATCCATCATTGAAGTTGGCTTGATTCCTGACTCTCTCAACATGGCAATTACATCTTTCCGTGCTTCCGGTTTAAGCTGCCTTTCAAGTATGTATTCCTTACCCGAAAAGTCAGGTTGGAAGTTCTCTCCCTCCTTGCTTTGCGAAGCAACTCGATTTTCTCTTTCAAGAAGTTGCAAGCCCATGTATGCAGCCCCTAAATCTCCACTAACACATATCAAATCGGTCTCTTTTGCTCCCGATCGCATAACAGCTTCGCCTTTAATAACTTCACCAAGACATGTTACACTTATAACTAATCCGGTTACTGATGCCGATGTATCACCTCCTACAAGATCAACACCGTAAATTTCGCAAGCTAACCGGATTCCTGAATATAATTCTTCAATATGCTCAACTGTAAACCTACTTGAAACACCTAAGCTTACCGTGATTTGCTTAGGGATACCTCCCATGGCATAAATATCGCTGAAATTAACTATAGCCGATTTATAACCTAAATGTTTTAATGGGACATACCTCAAATCAAAATGTATTCCTTCAAGAAGCAAATCGGTAGTTACAGCTATCTCTTTATCTCCATAATCAAGAACAGCTGCATCATCTCCAACTCCTTTTTTTGACGATTCGTTTTTCAAAGGGAAATCTTTTGTCAATCTGTCGATTAATCCAAATTCTCCAATACTTGATATCTCAGTCGTTTTATTATCCATATTATTTATATTTTGACTCGAATTTAGTGTGATACCTCTTATAGAGATATACGTATTTTCTTAATATGTGAACCTATTAAACACTTACAATATGCGTAGTTGTTTTAAGGGATATTTCATTAACGAATAAGGAGCATAGAGGGCTATGCAACTGGTTAGAGGATGGGAAATCACCAAAAAGAACAGGCATATTGTAGATGAGCTGAATACATAGATCGTTATAAATAGCGCGTTTTTAATTTGAACAGCTATTACTAATAAAACAATGAGACACGAAAAAGTATCCGTGTCTCAGTAATTATTCAGTAGCTGTTCATATTAAACATATACAATATGCGTAGTTATTTTTGAGAGATTTATCATTCCCGAAGAAGGAGCTTAGCGGGCTATACAACTGATTAGAAGATGAAAAATCACCAAAAAGAACCGATAGATCGTAGATGAGCTGAATTCATTGATTACTGTAAATAGAAGCGTGTTAATTTGAACAGTTACTTAATGCTTGAAGACAATTCTTTACATACGGCTAAGCATCTCCTTGATAACTGTTGTCATGATAGGCTGAGCTTTAACGGCTGCTTTCTGAACCTCTTCATGAGTCGGAACCTCCTTAATGTCCTTTCCACCAAGATCGGTTATCACTGAAACTCCAAAACACTTCATTCCGGCATGGTTAGCTACAATCACTTCAGGAACAGTTGACATTCCAACTGCATCACCTCCGATGATGCGGAAATATTCATATTCTGCAGGAGTTTCAAAAGTAGGACCGGGAGTGCCAACATATACACCATGCATCAGTCTTATATTATTCTCCCTTGCGATATCATCCGCCATATCAATCAAGGCCAAAGAATAAGCTTCTGTCATTGCCGGGAAACGGGGACCAAGTTCTGTATAATTCTTACCTCGAAGCGGATTCTCCGGGAAGAGGTTAATGTGATCAGTAATTACCATAACATCTCCAACTTTAAACTCCTTGTTCATTCCTCCGGCCGCATTGCTTACAAATAAGGTCTCAACCCCTATCTCTTTCATTACCCTTACAGGGAAAGTAACCTCTTTCATGTCGTAACCCTCATAATAGTGGAAACGACCTTGCATTGCCATTATATATTTTCCTCCGAGATTACCAAAGATAAGTTTGCCGGAGTGGCCTTCAACAGTAGAAACAGGAAAATTCGGAATATTATGGTAGTCAAGTTCTTTCAGGATTTCAATATGATTCACTAAATCACCCAGACCGGTTCCAAGAATTATACCCGTTTTAGGCATGTTCCCAACTTCCTTCTCAATAAATTCAGCTGTTTCTTTTATTCTTTCGAGATATGTCTTTTCCATTATACTTGATTTTTGGTTATACATCAGTTATCATATATTGTTTCCTTCGCCTCAATCTCTTTCCTTAGATCTGAAATAAAATCTGCAGAATGGAGGCCGTCTATCATCTTAACAGCAATAGGCATAAAATAGGTCATTTTTTTCAATTTGTCCGGGAAATATGGATTATAAGCCAACCTCACCGCATCCTTCTCCGTGGTGATGATTATTTTCCTCTCACCGGGCAATGATTCAAAGTTTTTTTGAAGATTTAACAAATCATCGCGGGAAAAGTTATGATGATCTGGGAAATGACAAACCTTCATTTTAAACGGATAATTCTTGAAATGTCTCACAAATGACCTGGGATTAGCTATTCCACTTACCAATAGTACCGTATCATTTTTTGTCAGTGAACTCAGTGAAGCCTGATACGGTTCATCATCCGGGAATACAGGAAGCAATCCTCCATATGTGTAGCGAGAAAAGTATAATTTCTGAAACTTCATGAGATCCAGATGTTTCTGAACCAAACGAAAACTCAGAGGAGTCAGGTCAACAGGACACTTTGTTACAATCACCATATCAGCCCTGTTGATTTGATGTGGACTCTCCCTTAGCCTACCAAGTGGTAACAGTTTATCCTCATATAATGGCCGGTTGTAATCCATAAGAAGAACCGATACTTTTGGCTTAACATACCGGTGTTGAAATGCATCATCCAGAACAATCAGCTGAATTTCAGGATAAGCTTTTATCAACTCCCTTATTCCCTTTCTCCTGTCTTCGCAAACTGCAACCTTAACCCTTGCTCCAAATTTCTGGTAGATTTGCAAAGGTTCATCCCCTATGCTGTCGGGGGTGCTGTTTGAATTTGCGAGAAGAAAACCTCGTGTTTTACGCTTATATCCCCTACTAAGCACTGCTGTATTATAGTTCATCGACAACATGCCGACAATATACTCAGTATGGGGGGTCTTACCAGTTCCTCCTACCGTCAGATTACCGACACTTACTATGGGGACCTTGAATTCCTCTTGCGGAAGGATCCCATGGTCAAACAACCAATTCCGCACACCGGTCACAGCTCCGTAAATCCATGATAACGGAGTCAGCAGATATGTGAGAAATTTTGTTTTTCCAGTGCCCGACATACTCCAAAATTTTATTTCACATTGACATAGATCTCCGGCATACGAGCAAGGATTCTACTTCTTGTGAAGATTTTCTTAGCAAGATAGCTGGCGAGAGCCTTATAATTGTCAGTTGTGCTCTCACTTATGACAGACATAGCGAAATTTCCGGCCATTACAATATCCCAGAAAGTAGGTTCAAATGTCGGATATACTGAAATTCCAAACTTATCTGAAATATTACATTTTTTTGCAGTCCAGTCAATAGCATCAGCTAAAGAACCTAACGAATCAACAAGCCCAATCTCTTTAGCCTTCATGGCATTCCAGACACGTCCCTCGGCAATCTTACGGACATCCTCTTGACTCATCTTCCTCCCTTTTGCAACCCGGTTTATAAACCTGTCGTAACCCCGATTTACATATTGCTGCATAATATCCAGCTGAGCCGGAGTTAAAGGAGCTGTGAAAGTAGGGAAATCAGCTTCAGGATTCGTTGACACAGTCTGAGGATTAATTCCTAATTTATCCACTAATCCTTTAGCATTTGGAATAAGTCCAAAAATACCGATTGACCCTGTAATTGTCAGAGGATCTGCATAAATCTTATCAGCGCCACATGAGATCCAATATCCGCCCGATGCCGCGTAGTCTCCCATGGAAACAGCAAGAGGCTTATTTTTTGATTTGAAATAATCCAGAGCTTCCCCAATTTGATCGCTTCCGAAAGCCGATCCTCCAGGAGAATTCACCCTCAGTACCAACCCCTTGATTTTATCATCGTCGGCAAGCTTAACAATTACAGGCACCAATTTCTGATAATTAATTCCGGTAGGCGCACCATCTGCAATCTCTCCTATAGCGTAAAGTACAGCTATCTGATTCTTAGCTCCATAGTCTTTTCCCCACTGGTTCTGTAATGCCAAAGTGGAAACTGACACAAAATTCATTTTCTTCTTGTCAACTCCCACAACATCCGCCAGCTTCTGATCAATTAGCCTCTCATAAGCCAATTCATCAACCAATCCGGAAGATTTAGCGAGCTCCGCAGTAGAAAACATCAAGCCCTTATTCACAAGAGTATCAATCTTGGATGAAGTTAGATTCTTTCGGTTAGCAACAATCTCATCTTTCATGAATCCCCACATCGCATCATACAGAGTGTCAAGTTGAGCACGCGCCGGCCCACTCATTTCACTGGAAATATAAGGTTCTACGGCAGATTTGAATGTTCCGACTTTAACAACTTGGAATTCTATTCCAAGTTTGTCAAAAAGTCCTTTCATGAACATTGTAGTAGATCCCAAACCCTGTATTGCAATCTCTCCATAAGGATTGAGAATCACTTTATCAGCCAATGATGCTACAAAATAGCTTCCGAGCGTGTAATTATCAGCGTAAGCATATATTTTCTTTCCGCTTTTCTTAAACTCCTTAATTGCATCCCGGATAGCATTCATCGTAGCAGGAGCAGCCGATGGATATCCACATTTAATATATAGGGCATCAATATTTTTATTGGATGCTGCTTCTTTAAGACCATTAACTATAACGTTCAATGTCTGAGGGCGTTCCAGCTCACCCTGAACAAGAGCAAGATAATCGGGACTTGCCGGTTCTTCTGCTTCTATGATTGTCCCATTAAGTTCTAAAACGGCTACACTGTGCTTCTTTAAACTTTCTACCTCTGAAGAACCTTTGACATTTGCTACTATGCTAAATATTACAATTGCAGCAGCTATCCCGAACAAGGATAATGCAATCCATGCTCCAACAAATGATGATAAGGTATTTAGAATAAATTTTTTTAGCATCTCAGTCTTATTTAATACTATTTATCACCTCCTTGATTGACTCCGCGAGTTCATTGGCCTCTTCCATAGTGGAAGCCTCACTATATATCCTTATGATGGGCTCGGTATTTGATTTTCTGAGATGAACCCAACTTGAAGCAAAATCTATCTTGACCCCATCAATATCATTTACCTCTTCAGAGGAAAATTTCTCCTTCACAGCCTCCAAAATAGCGTCTACATCAATTTCAGGTGTGAGCTCAATCTTATTTTTGGCAATCTCATATTGGGGCAGTCCGGCTTTAATTTCACTTACTTTCTTCCCGCTTTTAGCCATAAGAGTCAAAAACAGAGCTACTCCAACCAGAGCATCGCGACCATAATGCAATTCAGGATAAATGATCCCTCCATTACCTTCACCTCCAATTATCGCTCCGGTTTCCTTCATCTTAGTCACCACATTTACTTCACCTACAGCGGCTGCCGAGTATTCACAACCATGAGCACGGGTAACGTCCCTAAGTCCTCTTGAACTACTTAGATTCGACACAGTCGAACCCGGTGTAACACCAAGAACATAATCTGCGATTGAAACTAATGTATTCTCTTCAATAAACATCTCACCATCTTCCATAACAATTGCTAGACGGTCAACATCAGGATCTACTACAAATCCGACATCCGCTCTTGAATTGCGCATAAGATCTGAAATATCTGTAAGATTCACAGGTATTGGCTCTGGAGTATGGGCAAATTTGCCATTGGGTTCACAATTCAATTCTATGATATTTTTAACCCCTAAGGCTTTTAAGAGCTCCGGAATTATAACACCACCGACTGAATTGATACAGTCAACGGCCACAGTAAAATCAGCCTTAGCAATAGCCTCACAATCAACCAATTTCAGCTCTTTTACCAACTCGATATGTCGGGCACCCCAGGTTTCATTCTTATATTCTTTACCCAGAGAATACACATCTGAAAACTCATAAGAGTCTTCTTCTGCCCTGCGGATCACCTCCTTCCCCTCCGCATCTGAGAGGAATTCTCCATTTGAGTTCAAAAGCTTCAGAGCATTCCATTGAACAGGATTATGGCTGGCTGTGATTATTATTCCACCACATGCCTTTTCCCCAGTTACAGCCAACTCGGTTGTAGGAGTTGAGGCAAGACCAATATTGATAACATCAAATCCCATCGAAATCAGTGTGCCTGAAACGAGTTTATCCACCATTTTGCCGGAGAGTCTCGCATCTCGCCCAACTACTATCTTCTTAGATTCACCTTTATAGGTATCTCTTATGAACGATGCGTAGGCAGCTGTAAATTTCACTACATCTACAGCACTCAAACCGTCACCGCATCTTCCTCCAATTGTGCCCCTGATTCCCGATATAGATTTTATTAAAGACATATCAACGAAATATAATATACATTAGTAACTAATATTAATATTCAGCTTTAAAATACCGAATATTATACAAATACGGAGTACAGCTACTCATATCTGACGTGAATCCTTCTGGGGACTTCACAACCAGATTGACTTCACTGCTATATCCGAGATATTCTAACGGAACCTGAATTCCTTCTCCAAATTGAGTTGTTGAAGTAAAGACAGTGTTTCCGTAAATGAGATTATAACTACTGGAGCCGGCACCCATATCCTCAGCATTTCCCTCCCAGGTCTCTACACCGCTGTTCATAAGCGTGAGAAGATTCATTCTCATAAAGCGAAAATAAATCCTTTCTCCTTTTTCGGGACGATTATCCATATCACCCGGATTGATAACCTGCATGTAGACATACCCATCCTTATCCATTTTGTAGAATGGAGCTCCTGTGCCTGTCAGGAACTTACCGTCGGAGGGGATATCAAGTGCAACCTGTTGCTGGGCAAGATACCAGTTGACTGCATGTTCTTCCTCATTCAGAAGTTCAGAATAACTTTTTGTTTTATCGCACGATTCGCAAACAAACATCGCTACGCAAGCAATAAGAACAATCAGACAACTATGTGATTTAATATTTGTATTCATAATTCTTTAAATAAACCTTTATTGATGATCCTGTTCCTGACAAATTTCAGCTTATATCAAGCCTTTCAATCTTTGAAGGTAGATACCTGTCATATCTGCCAAGATTTTCTATTAAAAGTTTTCTACATTCTTCAAGAGTTCCATGAAACTCCCCTCCTGATGCCTGAACATGTCCCCCTCCATTAAAAAGATCAGAACATATTTTCGAAACAGGGAAATTATACTTGCTGCGAGCCGATACCTTTATATAATCCGCATCCTCTCTCATAAAGATGGAATAAACCATGCCTCGGATATTAAGTGGTTCGTTAACCAATCCTTCTGTATCCCCTTTCTGGTAATTATATCTCGAAAGTTCATCTTTCGATAAAGTAATCAAAGCGCCTCTATGTTCAGGAAAAATCTCAAGCTTTTCTGCAATTGAATAAGATTTGAGTTTCATGGAAGAGTAACTGCATGCCTTGACACACTCATAAATAATCTTCGATTTATCAACCCCCTTTTCCAGCAATTTCATCAATATTTCATATATATCAGGATTTGGGCAGTTGACAGTGAAATTTTGGGTGTCTGTTATCATGCCGGTAAGAATACATGTCGCACTATCCCTATTCATGTCATTGTATAAACCACAAGCTGCAACAATACGAAATACGAGTTCACATGTGGAAGACATTTCAGGATATGAAAATTCCACCACACAATCCATATCGGGCTCTTCATGATGGTCGATAAGCACCTTAGGAGCATTGGAAGCCTGTATCAATGGCGCCAGATGATCCTGCCGTGATGGTTTGTTGAAATCACAACATATTATAAGTTCAGCCTCCTCAATTAATCTGACACAATACGGATCATGACGGGTATAAACAGCTATTTCCCCAAATCCCGGCAGGAACTTTAGCGATCTGGGTGGAAGATCTGGCACCACTACCGAAGGCTGAAGGCCTAAAGATTTAAGAAGGTGCCATAATCCGAGTGTGCTTCCTATGGCATCTCCATCAGGATGAACATGACATGTAAGAACAATATTATTGCTCTTATCAAGTAGGGCGGAAAAAGCCTTTATACTTTCCGGATTAAGTATTCTTTCCATACAATCCACAAAGATAATAATTAATTCACAAATAGCCGATGATTATGCCATTTTTTTAGAGCATTACTGATAATTCAATACAGGAAAAATATAAAATCGGTGAATAATTCCAGCCAATTCGATTTTTATACTTAATTTTGTAACAAAGTTTGAGAAATTAGGTGAGTAGCTCACAAAAATTAATTAATGTAAATAAAATGAGATTAATGAATGCTGAAACTGGTTCTTTTGAATTGCTTTTGGCCTCGCCTTCAGTCACATAGCCTACTATGCTCCTTCAGCCTAAACCGAAATTAACTCAAAATCACTGCGTTTTATCTATTCATTAATTTCAGCGATATACTTAATAATTTTTTGAGTTTTGGGCGCATGAAACCAATTCAGTGGTTAAAAAGCCAAATATCTTTGTCCATGAGTTAAACTTACGATAAAGATGAGATGAGTTTTGAAAACTTAATGGAATTATATTATAAAACCAACATATGACACCACTTCATAATCAAGAGGAAAAGCTTCAAGCATTAGGAGAATTTCTTGAAGTCCTTGATACTCTAAGGGTGAAATGCCCCTGGGATGCAAAACAGACAAATGAGTCATTGCGTCCAAATACAGTAGAGGAAGTATATGAGCTTGTCGATGCTTTAATTGCAGAAGACACTCCTAACATAAAAAAAGAACTTGGAGATGTGCTTCTTCATGTAGGATTCTATTCGCGAATTGCCGAGGAAAAAGGAGAATTCGACATAGCCGATGTCTGCAACTCTTTGGTAGAAAAATTAAAATTCAGGCATCCCCATATTTATGGCGATGTTATTGCCAATAATGCTGAAGAAGTATTACAGAACTGGGAACAGATAAAGTTAAAAGAAAAAAGGGGGAATAAAACAGTTCTCGGGGGAGTTCCATCTGCTCTTCCGGCTCTTATCAAAGCAAATAGAATCCAGGAAAAGGCAAGAAACGTGGGATTTGATTGGGAAAAGCCCGATCAGGTTTGGGAGAAAGTCAAGGAGGAGATCTGTGAGGTAGAGGAAGAGATAAAGAAACATGACAAACAGGGCCTTGAGGAGGAATTCGGTGATCTTCTCTTTTCTGTGGTAAACGCAGCCCGACTTTACGGGGTAGATCCTGAAAATGCGCTCGAAAAAACCAACCGCAAATTCATCTCACGTTTCAATTACCTCGAAAGTAAAGCTAAAGGAATGGGAAAATCTCTTAAAGAGATGACACTGGAAGAGATGGATGCAATCTGGAATGAGGCAAAGGGCAAAGCTTGACTTCCTCGTTTATTTTAACCTACATTTTCAATTGATACTCTGCATTACTGAGAAACCCAGCGTCGGGCGCGATATTGCCAGAATAATCGGTGCGAATAATCAGCGGCAAGGATATTACGAAGGTAACGGGTACTGTGTGACCTGGACTTTCGGTCATCTCTGCACACTAAAGGAGCCTGCCGATTATACCGACATGTGGAAATGTTGGTCGCTATCATCGCTGCCAATGATACCCCCGAAATTCGGAATTAAACTTATCCCTCAGAAGAGTATAGAAACTCAATTTGAAACTATAAAGAATCTCATTGAGCAATGCGATGAAGTGATAAACTGCGGTGATGCGGGGCAAGAAGGTGAACTTATCCAGCGATGGGTGATGCAGAAAGCAGGATGTTCTAAACCGATCAAACGACTGTGGATCAGCTCTCTCACCGACGAATCTATCAAAGAAGGTTTCCAGCATTTGAGAACTCATAGTGATCTCGAACCCCTATATATTGCCGGATTATGCCGTGCAATCGGAGATTGGATATTAGGCATTAACGCTACGCGCCTATACACATTAAAATATAGTAAAGATAGAGAAATACTATCAGTCGGTAGGGTTCAGACTCCCACTCTTGCCTTGGTTGTAAACAGACAGTTGGAGATCGAAAACTTTATTCCCAAAGATACTTGGGAACTTAAGACAATTTATCGCGACACCCTTTTCAATGCCACAATAAAGCCTTTCGACTCCCCGAAGAGCGCCCAAGACCTCTTGACGGAACTGTCTCAAGAGCCGCTAACAGTTACTGATGTTTCCAATAAGAGGGGAAAGGAGGCTCCTCCACGCCTATTTGATCTCACATCACTTCAAGTGGAATGTAATAAAAAGTTCGGCATGGGAGCGGAAGCTACATTACGCGCAGTCCAATCCCTTTATGAAAAAAAAGTAACTACATATCCTCGCGTAGATACTACCTATCTCACTGATGATATGTATCCCAAATGTAGAAATATACTGAATAGCCTCTCCTCATACTCTGATATTCTGTTACCTTTGAGAGGGTCAAAAATTAAAAAGAGTAAGAAAGTATTCGACAACTCAAAGGTTACAGATCACCATGCGATTATACCGACAGGACAATCCCTTCCACCAGTACTCTCTAAAGATGAATTACATGTTTTTGATACAATTGCATTGAGGTTTATATCCGTATTTTATCCGGATTGCGTTTTCGAACAGACTGTCGTTAAAGCTCAAGTCGGTAAAATCAATTTCAGGGCAAGTGGAAAGGTGATCGTTGAACAGGGATGGAAATACGTTTATCAGAGTCGTAAATCTGCAGTTCAGGAAGAGAAGGATGAAGAGGTAAAGAGTTCCCAAGAGGAAGAGTCGGCTGAGCTTCCGAAATTTATAAAGGGAGAAAGGGGCCCACATACACCTAAACTTGCAAAAAAGACAAGTCAACCTCCAAAATATTATACAGAGGGGACTCTTTTGAAAGCAATGGAAACAGCCGGTGCAACAGTTGAAGATGAGGAACTCAGGGAAGCTCTTAAAGCTAACGGAATAGGTAGGCCCTCAACACGAGCTGCAATAATTGAAATTCTTTATAAAAGAGGATACATAAGAAAAGAACGAAAGTCACTTAGAGCAACTCCTGCAGGGATTGGGCTAATTTCAGTGATCCAAGAAGAATTACTAAAGAGTGCGAGACTCACAGGAATTTGGGAAGGCAGACTCCGCCAAATAGAAAGAGGGGAATATAGTGCTGCAGATTTTATAGATCAACTCAAACAGATGATTACCGAGATTGTTATTTCTGTAATGAAGGATAATTCCAACCGTCAGATTTCAGCCGGTCAAGACCAGATTAGCACTAAGGTTAAAAAAAGATAACTTATATGTCCACATCATTCGTAATACAATATACAATTGTTGGCATCATAATTATGGGCGTCCTCATATGGATTCTTTACAGATTATTCAACAAAAAAAATAAAAAAGGGGGCAGCTGCTGCGGCTGCTCCCTTTCTGATCAATGCACAAAGAAGAAATGTTGATTCATTCCTGAAATTAATTATTCCAATGATGATAATATCTCTTTAACACATTCAAACGTTTTTTCTGGTGCTATCTCCCAGAAATTCTGATATTGACTTACATTCTCCTCTCGCCCCGGAGTATCACTCATAACCCTTACGATTGCGAAAGGGATTCCGGCTGCTGTACATGTCTGCCCAATTGAAGCTGATTCCATATCAACTGCCATAGCTTCAGGGAAATCCTTGTGAATGATGTCCACCTCTTCTTTCTTACTTATAAATTTATCCCCACTGCAGATCAGGCCTAATCTTACGTTGTCATTATCCGCAAATATTTTCTCTCCAATATTAAGGATCTTTTCAGAAGGAAGGAGATACTGTGGAAATCCATCGGCTGCACCGTATTCTGTGCCGGGACCGCACCATACATCATGATAAGCGACTTTATCCGCTATCAGGACAGACCCGACACCGAGTGATCCATATACTCCACCGGCGACTCCCGAATTGATAACTAAATCCGGTTTAACCTTCTCTATCAGCTTATAGGTATTTAAGGCGGAGTTTACTTTCCCGATTCCACACTTGCCGGCAATAATGTCATGACCATTGATCACACCACGGTAATAATTCATGTTGTCGATCACAACTTTCTCACTGTCTGGCATCATTTTAAGGATAAGTTTTAACTCCTTATCCATCGCAACTAATATCGCTACTTTCATAATTTTTCATTTCCGGCAAATTTACTTAAATTTGTGCATAACATAAAATCAAATGAAAACTATTAAGATCTGGAATGACCTTCCCTCCGACCGGCAGCTGAATGAGATTTGTCGCGATCTTGAGATGGGCGCATTAATGATAATTCCTACTGATACTATCTATGCAATTGTCTGCGATGCCCTTAATCCTAAAGCAATCGACAGGTTATGCCAACTAAAACGAATAAATCCCGAGAAAACCAATCTATCTGCCATTTGCTATGATATTTCAATGGCAGCCGAATATTCACGAATAGATAATCAAGGTTTTAAGATTCTAAAAGAAAACACACCTGGCCCATTCACTTTCCTTTTTAAATCGGCTTCTACTCTTCCGAAAGCGTTTAAAGGAAGAAAAACCGTAGGAATCAGAATACCGGATAATAACACCTGCCGATTGATTGCCGAACGCCTCGGACACCCGCTCCTGACCACCTCAATCGAATATGAGGATGAAGATTACGCTCGTAATCCGGAACTTATTGCTGAAGCATACAATGACAAGGTTGAGACATTCATCGAAGGAGAGGAGGGAGACATAGTTCCCTCCACTATTGTTGATCTCACATCAGGGGAGCCTGAAATAATCCGAGAGGGAAAGGGAATATTCCTTTAAAATATTTCTATTTTTGATTTGTATTAAAGAAATATTTCCGTAAATTTGTAAAAGAGAAAACCGATTACGGTTTTTTAATTTAGTATAATATTATTAATCCTAATAAAATTAGACAATTATGTCAAAAGTAACAGTTGTAGGTGCCGGTAATGTAGGTGCTACCGCAGCCAATGTAATGGCACTCCGTGAGATTGCTGATGAAGTGGTTATGATCGATATCAAGGAAGGCGTTTCTGAAGGAAAAGCCATGGATATGATGCAGACCGCAAACCTTCTCGACATGAATACTCGTATCTCGGGCGTAACAAATGATTATGAGGCAACTAAAGGAAGCGATGTTGTTGTTATCACTTCAGGAATTCCTCGCAAACCGGGAATGACTCGTGAAGAGCTTATCGGTGTAAATGCCGGTATCGTTAAGCAGGTTACTGAAAGCGTTCTCAAATATAGCCCCGATGCAGTAATCGTTTGCGTTTCAAATCCTATGGATACAATGACATACCTTATTCATAAAGTATCCGGCCTTCCCAAAAATCGCATTATCGGTATGGGTGGAGCACTTGATAGCAGCCGTTTCAAATATTATCTCAGCAAAGCCCTTAACGCTAATCCCAATGAGATCGAAGGTTTTGTAATCGGTGGTCATGGTGACACTACAATGATTCCTATGAAACGTTTTGCTACTCTCCGTGGTATTCCCGTTACCAATTTCCTCTCAGCTGAAGAACTTGACAAGGTGGCTGCAGACACAATGGTAGGTGGCGCAACTCTGACCAAACTTCTTGGAACTTCTGCTTGGTATGCTCCCGGCGCTGCTACAGCTGAGGTTGTTGAAGCTGTTATACATGATCAAGATGCCATCATCCCCTGCTCCGCACTTCTTGAAGGAGAATATGGTGAGAAAGACCTTTGCATCGGTGTTCCCTGTGTTCTTGGCAAAGGCGGTATCAAGAAGATACTTGAAATAGAGCTCAATGAAGAGGAAAAAGAACTTTTCAAGAAAAGCGCAGAAGCTGTCCACAAAACAAACGCAGCTCTCCCCTGCTAATAATAATTGACGCGTCCTAAATAAGCGTTACAAAAAATGCTTATTAATTAGACAAAGTTAA
>CAZCJC010000033.1:0-32881 GCA_964499025.1 uncultured Sangeribacter sp. | reverse complement strand
AAAACCGTCGCGTCTCTTCAGAAAGGTGAAGGACGCACCTATAGCAAAGTCATCATCATGGAGAAATCTCCTAAAACGGGCGCTTATGTCTTCAAAGAGGAAATGGTGCCTAACGATGCTGTAAAAGACGCTCTCAAATAAAACACTCCTTACAGAGAATATTTTATCAAATCATCGGAAGTATCAAATTAAAATTTGTTACTTCCGATGATTTTTTATTTATAAATGATTGAACTTAAACATATTTTATTAATTTTGCACTTATTGCAATTTGTATATTTTTTTACTTACTTTAAACTACAACCTTTATTACATGAAATTCTCTGGTTACGCTGCCGTGCTGATGATGACATCAGCACTGTGCGCAGGAGCGCAAGAGACGCTCTTTATTGATGCCGGGTCAAAGGGTCATCCCATTAATCCGGGAATGTATGGAATTTTCTTTGAAGAAATAAATCATTCCGGTGACGGTGGGCTATATGCCGAGCTTCTTCAGAATCGAGGTTTTGAGGAACAGGTGCTTCCCAGCGGTTTCAATTGGAATGAGAACAAAACTAAAATAGAAACAGTTAGCTTCGTTAATTATGAAAACTTGGTAACCAGAAAGTTAAGCTGGGATTGGAACACAGAGGCAAAAAAAATGACCGGCTGGCGTGTGGATCACAACAAATGTTCTCTTAAAACTGATGTTGTTCTCCCTGAGACTCCTCTTCATCCAAATACCCCCAATGCAATGAATCTGATTATCTCGGATTCACAGGAAGGGGGAAACGCCCGTCTTATAAATACAGGCTATTGGGGAGTGGCTGTAGAGAAGGATGCTAAATATGATTTGCGCTTCTATCTCAACACTGCAGACTACAGTGGGAAAGTCAAAGCCATCATCTATGATGCCGATTGCAAGAACATTATCGGAGAACTTGAATTTGACGTTGATAATTCAGGCACATGGAAAGAATACAAGGGAACAATGATCCCATCCCGGACTCTTAATGATGCAAACTTCGCACTGGTTTTCTCAGGTAATGGGTCGATTTTTGTAGATTATGTTTCCCTGTTCCCGCAAAATACTTTCAACGGTCGGCCTAACGGTATGCGACCCGATATTGCACAGATTCTTGCCGACATGAAACCTAAATTCATGCGTTGGCCTGGTGGATGCATCGTTGAGGGAATCGTTCTTGATAACCGTGTTAAATGGAAAGAAACTCTCGGAGACCCAATGACGCGCCGTGGCGAATACGATCTTTGGGGTTATCGCAGCACATGGGGTATGGGCTATCATGAGATCCTCCAATTCTGCGAGGACATCGGAATGGATTGCATGTTTGTCGGCAATACCGGTCTCTCCTGCTGCGGTTGGGGTGGCCAATATGTAAGCGGTGCTGAAGATCTCGAACCTTATTATCAGGATATAAAAGATGCCATAGAGTATGCAATTGGAGATCCAGAGACCAACGAATGGGCAAAAATGAGAGCTGAAGCCGGTCATCCTGCCCCATTCCCTTTGAAATACGTAGAAATTGGTAATGAGAATTTTACAGCTCGTTACGATTCAAACTTCAAATATATTTATAATAAACTCAAGGAGGAATATCCGCAACTTATTTTCCTCAATACTATGGGTATTGATCACGCAGAGCAATTTAATCTGCGCCTCGGAAATGATATGATCGATCCTCATTGGTATGTTACACCTGATTTCTTCTACAATAACCGCACGATTTTTGATAAAACTCCCCGCGGACATTATGATATCTATGTAGGTGAATATGCAGCTAACGGTGAAGTTGGTGAGGGAAATCTTGAAGCGTCACTATCAGAAGCTACCTTCATGATCGACATGGAAAGGAATTCCGATATCGTGAAAATGGCATCTTACGCACCTCTTATAACCAATGATCATGCACCCAACTGGCATTGCAATCTGATCTGGCAACATTCCGGTGAAGTATTTGGCCGCGCATCATACTATACGCAGAAGATGTTCAGCGAGAATCTTCCATCCTATAACCTCAACAGTAAGCTCATGACGGAGCGCGTAAGCGTTCCATATTATGGCAGGGCCGGTATAGGAACTTGGTTAACAGCCGCCGATTTTAGGAACTTCAAGGTTTCAGATCATAATGGAAAGGTTATCTATTCTGCCGATTTCAAAAACAACAGAGACGAATGGACAGATATGCAGGGAAACTGGTCGGCTAATGATGATGGCATAAATCAGAGCTATACAAGTCAAAGCCGATGCATAACCCTGATAAATTCTCTCGCTTTCCGCGATGGAGTATTTGAAGTTGAAGCATGCAAGACAGGTGGATCAGAGGGATTCCTACTGACTTTTGGATGTAATGAGGAAGATTGGAACCATTATTATCAATTGAATATAGGCGGATGGAACAATACCGGTATAGCATTCGAAGATGTTACTAACGGTACCGGTGCAATAATATCCGAACGTCCTACATTCAAGATCGAGAATAACAAATGGTATAAGATCAAAGTAGTTTGCAAAAATGGCAAAATAGAGGGTTATGTAGATGACAAACTCTATTGCTCTGCTGATCTTGGAGACCAGCTGGGAACAAGAATCTCCACTCACTCCGGATATGACGACGCTGCCGGAGAGATTGTTGTCAAGGTTGTTAATGCTGAAAAGAATGCCCTACCCCTCTCATTGAATCTGAATGCAAAGAACATATCCTCTGAGGCATCAGTCGAAACTTTGAAATCAGACTCTCCTTGGGATGAGAACTCATATAGTTTACCGACCCTTATATCTCCAGTCAAGACTACCATTAAGGATGTTGCAGACAACTTTAAGTACACTTTCTCACCATACTCGTTGACCATCATCCGAATCAAGGCTGACCCGGCTGAGACCGAAATGGAGATTCCGGAACAGACATATAGCTGTGAGCCTAAGTCTTTAACTCCTTCAACTGAAGAGAAGGGTAAGGCTGTAGATCTAAAGGCTATGATCGATGAAGCACACAGAGTTATGCTCGACGATGTAAATGGATATGATGCTCTTAGAGTTGCTGTAGAGGCAGCTACTGCTGAACTGAATTCAGGAGATGCAGATAAAATTAAGGCCGCAATTTCACCTTTGAAGGCTGCTCTGGATAGTTATTACAAAGGGTTGATGATACCGGAAAATGAATTGACTGAAAAGATTCAAAATCCCAATTTTGAAAAAGAAGGTGATAACTCCGGTTGGATCGGAAATACAACTGTAAGAGCCAATGTTGCGGAGATGTTCAATAATCGCTTCAATATTTCTCAGACTGTTTCAGGCCTTGATGATGGTTACTACATGGTTTATGCTCAAGGTTTCTACCGTAATGGAAGTCATCCGGATGCTCGTACAAAAAACACTAATGGAACTGAAGAACTGCTTGCAACTTTCAACCTTAACCATCATTCTAAACCGGTAGTATCTCTTATGGGAGAAAAACATGAGTCATACTGGCACAGTGCTCCTAATTCCATGGAAGAGGCAAATTCGGTCTTCAAAGCTTCTGCAGAACACTATGCTAACTACCTCATGACTTATGTCAAGAATGGTGAGCTTAAGATTAGTTTCTCTAAAGACAAGATATGTGATGGAGACTGGTTCCTATTCAGTAATGTCAAACTGTTTAAGGTTCCCTCTAAGTATTCCGGTATTATCAATATCGAGCAGGCAATCGAGACATTCTCTCCTGCCGCAGATATCTATGATCTTATGGGCCGTAGAATTGGTAGCTACGGAGGTTTCCACCACCTTTCTCCCGGTATATACGTAATTTCCGAAAACGGACACAGTGCTAAGGTAATTAAAGATTGATAAGGATTATCAATGAGGAAATATTAGTATTGTTTAATATCTCATATTATTCTCTTATTCAAAGAAAAAAGGATTGCTTCTGCAATCCTTTTTTCTTTGAATAAGAGAATATCTTAAAATAAATACCCTATTCCCATCCCGAAAAATCCACCGCTTGTATCATTCATCAAAGAATATTTACCTTGAAGACTTAATTTAAGAAATGAAGTAAGATAAATATCGAATCCGGCACCAAAATTAGCTCCGGCCCGGCTTGCATTCCCTCCATGTTCCCACGACCAGTTATTGAACGTAAATCCTGCAAGAGGATACACTGCGAATCCTTTTGCAATCCGGAAAGGGAACTGCATGTCGATATTAAGAGTAAAGGCAGATTTATTGTCATTCCGGAACACATATCCTATCTCCGGAGCTATTCGCACATGATTTGTAAAAGTGTACTGGAAATAGAGATCAGTAAAACCTCCATTGTTATAAGTAGCAAAACCACCCATTAAACCTAAGGTCTTCTCCCCTTTTTGAGCTTGAGCTTGTACAGGAATTAAGAATCCGCTAATGGCCATCAATATAGCAGCCCAAAATGAAATCTTTTTCATATCAGATAAAAATAATATTAGAACTCATTTGTCATTTAGACCCTATCTCATTAATGTCCCGGTTAGATACTACTCATTTTTAACAATCAGGAAAGATTAATGAGTTCAAAATACCTGAGAGAATGTCTTAAGCCTAAATTCATAGTAAAAACATTAAAAATATTAAAATTGTTTCGTTATCTTTGCATATATGAATAATTCAGGATTTATCAGAGTGGCTGCAGCTGTGCCTGCTGTAAAACCGGGATATATACGGTATAATTGTGAGCAGATCAAATCAATGGTATTGAATGCTCGTGAAAACAACGTGAGATTTATCGTTTTCCCTGAACTCTCCGTAACAGGATATACTTGTGGAGACCTTTTCTATCAATCCTCACTTTTGGAGAATGCAGAAAAGGCCTTGGAGGATATTGCATCTGTCACCGCTTCGGGCGATATTCTGGCAATAGTAGGATCTCCTATTCGTATAGGACAGAGGCTGTTCAACTGTGCGGTGATTTTAGCCAATGGAAGAATTATTGCTATTGTCCCTAAAACTCATCTCCCCAACTATAATGAGTTCTATGAGAAAAGATGGTTTGTATCGGCCTACGCACTCTCTGCCTCCCCGGAGGCAGATAATCTTGATGCTCCAATATGTAAAGACACTATCTTCTCTTTCAATTGTGTTAAATTTGGAATCGAGTTGTGTGAAGACCTGTGGGTGCCAATTCCTCCAAGTTCCTATCTCTGTCAGGAGGGTGCGGACCTGATATTCAACCTTTCCGCTTCTGATGAGCAAGCCGGGAAACATAATTATCTGAGAAACCTTATTGCCCAACAATCTGCTCGTTGCAGATGTGGGTACATATATTCATCGGCAGGATCCGGCGAATCTTCCACTGATCTTGCATTTTGTGGAAATGCAATCATTGCGGAGAATGGTTCATTGTTAGGAGAATCGGAAAGATTTTCACAGTCACCTGCTCTCATCATCAGAGATATTGATGTTGAGATCTTAAGAAACGACCGTCTGAAATACTCCTCATTTGGTGAGAAAGATCCAGCAAATGCACACCACCTTCAATATATGAAGATTGAGAGTTCCGTTGTTGATGCAGCTGATTTTGACTTCACGACTGAACTCCTTCATCCAATTTCCAAGAATCCATTCACAGATGGAGACCCGTCAAAATTCAAGGAGAGATGTGAAGAAATTTCTTCAATACAGGCATGGGGACTGATGCAAAGATTAAAGGCGATAGGATGTAAAAATGCAGTCATCGGCATCTCCGGAGGTCTTGATTCTACCCTTGCTCTCCTGGTAACGGTCAAAGCATTTGATTCTCTAAACTTAGACCGCAAAGGGATAATAGGGGTGACAATGCCTGGATTCGGTACAACTGCGCGCACACATAGTAATGCAGAAGACCTGATGAAACTTCTCGGGGTGACATCTATTGAGATTCCAATTGCTGATGCCGTAAATCTACATTTCCGCGATATCGGGCAGCATCCTGAATCTCACGACGCAACATATGAGAATAGCCAGGCAAGGGAGCGTACTCAGATTCTCATGGATCTGGCAAATAAAACGGGAGGGATTGTAATAGGTACCGGAGATCTTTCTGAGTTAGCATTGGGTTGGTGCACTTATAACGGAGATCACATGTCAATGTATGGCGTAAATGCTTCTATTCCCAAAACGCTGGTTAAATATCTTGTCAAAGGATATGCGGATACAACAGAAAATCCTGAAATAAAGAGAGTACTGCTCGACATAATAGATACTCCCATCAGTCCGGAACTCCTGCCTGCTAAAGAAGATGATACAATTGATCAAAAAACTGAAGATCTGGTTGGGCCTTATGTTCTCCATGATTTCTTTCTTTATCATATGCTTCGCTATGGCCTCTCCCCTTCCAAGATTTATCATCTCGCGTGTAAAGCATTTAATGAAGAATTCTCAAAAGAAACCATTAAACATTGGTTGCAAACTTTCTATCGTAGATTCTTTAATCAGCAGTTCAAACGGTCTTGTATGCCTGATGGGGTTAAGGTAGGTAGTGTCTGTCTTTCCCCGAGAGGTGATTGGAGAATGCCCTCGGATGCGTCCTCTTCTCTCTGGCTGGATGAGATCAATCACCTTTAATCTGGAGAATGGTGTTTAATATTTTACATAATCGCCCTTCATACATAAAGGCTTGTTTAAATTTCATGAGTATACCGACAAATGAGAATGGACATTGAAAACGCATTAAGAGTTCTCAAGGAGGGAGGTATAATCCTCTACCCCACAGATACTATCTGGGGGATAGGATGCGATGCTACCAATCCTCAGGCTGTTGAGCGCATTTTCAAAATTAAGAATAGGAACGATGCAAAATCAATGTTATCCCTTGTCAGCTCAGAAGGGATGCTTCAAAGGTTTGTTGCAGGGATTCCTGAGGCTGCATGGCAACTCATAGATGCTGCTGTTAATCCATTGACCATCATCTACGACCATCCTGTGGGAATTGCCTCAAATCTTATAGCATCTGACGGGTCGGCAGGATTCCGAATAACATCAGAACCATTCTCAAAAACACTATGCGAACGACTGCGACATCCTCTTGTCTCTACATCTGCAAATATAAGTGGCAGACCTTCTCCCGCTTTTTTTGATGAGATTGATGATGAGATAAAGAGATCAGTGGATTTTATCGTGGAATACGGACGGGACAACATCTCAAGAAAACCAAGTAATATCATTAAAGTTACCGACTCCAACGTGATAACAATCATTCGTTGATTTCAAGAAATGAAAGTGATGGAATTACCGGTTTATAAACAAAGAGCCAAATATGTGGTGACTGATTTTGTCACCACTTCCATTGCATTTCTACTATTCAATATTTATCGTTTCTATACCATTGTATCCGGCAATGGACACGCAATACTAAGAAATTACTTGTTGTCGGAAAAAATATTGCTCGAGCAACTCCTCATGCCGGTAATCTTATTATGTATCTACTGGCTTTCAGGATATTATAAACATCCTTTTAATAAATCAAGACTACAGGAGTTTCTGACAACTTTCTATTCTGCTCTCTTTAATTCTATTTTTATATTCCTCATTCTTCTTATAAATGACCGGGTGGTGGTACGCACCACAGATTATTTGGTGCTGATCACACTCTTCTCCCTACTGTTTATTTTCACATATTCCGGAAGACTTATAATCACTGAACGAGCCAACAGATTCCAGAGAAAAAATAAACCTAAACTAAATACTCTTATTGTGGGAAATTCCCCATACGCCCATCAGATCTGTACCCAATTACTATCCACAAAAACCTCTATAGGTTACAATATCATAGGATTTATACGAATAAAAGGTGAGAGTGAGTCGAACGAGAAATATCCGGTATGGAATCTGGATGACATCGAAGCAGTCTGTAGGGATTATTCTGTTGATCAGATTATTCTCGCTCCCCACAAAGAGAAAGACACTTTAGTCCTTCATATGCTTGACAGGCTTTTTCATCTTCAGATGCCAATAAAGATATTCCCGGATACTCTTTCCTATCTAACCAATTCCATACGTTTGACCAATATCTTGGGTGAACCGTTGATAGATCTAACCTCTCCCCCTCTAAGCGATTGCGCAAGCACTATAAAAAGAGCGTTTGATTTCATCTTTTCCTTTATTGCACTCATTCTCCTCTCTCCAATCATGCTTCTAATCGCAATTGTGATTCGATTGACATCCAAGGGTCCTATAATATATTCCCAGGAAAGAATCGGCGAACAGCGGAAACCATTCCGCATTTATAAGTTCCGGTCGATGATTGTTGAGGCTGAATCAACCGGCCCACAATTATCTTCCTCATCCGATATCAGGATTACTCCCTTCGGTCATTTTATGCGAAAATATCGACTTGACGAATTTCCGCAGTTCTGGAATGTCATCAAAGGAGACATGTCTATTGTAGGTCCTCGTCCGGAAAGAGAGTATTACATAAATCGAATAGTAAAAAAAGCCCCATATTACAGTCTTGTATTTCAGGTTAAGCCTGGAATCACCTCATGGGGGATGGTCAAATTTGGATATGCTTCTACAATTTCTCAGATGGTGGAACGCACTAAGTTCGATCTTCTTTATATTAATAATATGTCGATCGCACTCGATCTCAAGATAATGATTTATACCATTCGCACGGTGGTCACAGGTGCGGGAGTGTGACATATTGTATAAACTTGATTATGGCCTATAAAGAACGACATAACAGATTTACGGATTGGTGGATGAAAATAGTTATATGGAGAGAACACCATATAAAAGAAAAGAATTTTCTCCTCTTACTTGCCCTCGTGGTAGGTGTAATCTGTGGATTTGCTGCGCAACTTCTTAAATATCTTATTCATCTTATTGCAGGATTCCTTACGGCACATATGAGTACGACATCCGCCAACTACCTGTATCTTGTTTACCCGGTGGTTGGAATCCTGATTGTCACATTGTTTCTTCGTTATGTGGTAAAGGAAAACATTTCGCACGGTGTGACGAAGGTGCTTTATGCAATTTCAAGGCGGAAATCACGATTGAAATCATGTAACATGTATGCATCGCTTGTTGCATCTTCTGTCACAATCGGTTTCGGTGGTTCTGTTGGTGCGGAGGGTCCTATTGTCTTCACAGGCGCAGCTATTGGTTCTAATATCGGACAAGCTTTCCGGCTCTCACCCCGAATTCTCATGATTCTCGTCGGATGCGGAGCTGCAGCAGGAATCGCCGGAATTTTCCGTGCCCCTATCGCCGGAATGCTTTTCACCCTTGAGGTGCTGATGATCGACCTGACTGGACTTACAGTGATGCCTCTTCTCCTTTCGTCAGTTGCAGGAGCGGTAGTGGCTTACGTACTCGAAGGATATAGCGCGGAATTCTTTTTTACCCAATCCGAGCCTTATTTCACAAACAGAATCCCATACACTATTCTTCTGGGGATTGTTTGCGGATTGATGTCATACTATTTCACAAAAGTAATGTTTATGATGGAATCAATGTTCGGTAAATTAAAATACCGAAGCTTGAAGATTCTCATCGGTGGAGTAATAATGGCAATCTTGATTTTCCTTTTCCCTCCTCTTTACGGAGAAGGATATGGAGCTATAAACAATCTCCTTCTTGGTGATGTATCGAAAGTCGTAGATGGTACTTTCTTCTATGTTGACAGAGATAATGTCTGGTTTCTTACTCTATTTATCGCTGCAATTGCCTTGACTAAAGCATTCGCAACATCTGCAACTAATGGTGCGGGAGGTGTGGGTGGAACCTTTGCTCCATCCCTTTTTGTCGGGGCTCTTACCGGATTCCTGTTCGCCTATATAATCAACAACCTGGATCTTGGAATAGAATTATCGCAGAAGAATTTCGCTCTAATGGGCATGGCGGGAGTTATGAGCGGAGTCATGCATGCCCCATTGATGGCTATCTTCTTGACAGCCGAAATGACAGGTGGGTATGACTTGTTTCTACCCTTGCTTATCGTATCGGGCCTTGCTTATATGACCATAAAGATCTTTGCTCCTTACAGTATCTACACCATGCGTCTTGCTAAAGCCGGCGATCTGGTGACTCATCAGAAAGATAAAGCCGTTCTTACCCTTCTAAAGGTAGACAACCTCATAGAGCAGGATTTTAAGGAAGTTCACCCTGAAATGAATTTAAAGGAGATGGTTGATGTAATCTCTGTATCCAATCGTAATCTCTTTCCGGTAACCGATAAGGAAGGTAATTTGAAAGGTGTGGTTCTCCTCGATGAAATCCGCAACATTATGTTCCGGGCCGACCTTTATAAAAAAATGCATGTCTCACGGTTCATGTCAGCAGTGCCTGATGTAATTGAGATTTCATATACTATGGATAGGGTTATGGAAATCTTCGATAAGACCAATGCCTGGAATCTTCCGGTCGTTGACAATGGTAAATATATTGGATTTGTTTCTAAATCAAAAATATTCAATTCTTATCGAAGGGTGCTGAGACACTTCACAGAAGACTAAAACATACCGCTAAATGTTTGCAGTAAGTCTTTAAACTAATAATTGATATGTCGATTCTTATGGAAAAGAAAGATCTCAAAATAGTATTTTTCGGAACACCGGAGTTTGCCGTAGAGAGCCTGTCACGGCTAATCGACAACGGATATAATGTTGCCGCCGTTGTCACGATGCCGGATAAAGAGGGAGGAAGAGGGAAAAAAATCATCCAGAGCGATGTTAAGAAGTTCGCAGCGGAAAAAGGTTTACCCATACTCCAACCTGTAAAATTACGGGATCCCGAGTTCATCGGCGAACTGCAGAAAATAAATGCTGATCTTTTCATCGTCATTGCTTTCCGGATGATGCCGGAAATAGTATGGTCAATGCCTCGTCTCGGAACATTTAATCTTCATGCTTCTTTACTCCCCAAATATAGAGGTGCAGCTCCCATCAACCGCGCAATCATGAATGGAGAAAAAGAAACCGGGGTGACCACATTCTTCCTCAAGCAGGAGATAGACACCGGTGATATGATTGGATCGAGAAGTATTGAAATCTCAGAAAAGGACAATGCTGGTTCAGTGCATGATCGGCTGATGGCTATTGGTGCGGATATGGTAATAGACACTGTTGAAAAGATCCTTAAGGGAAATCTTGTGACTCACCCTCAACCCGAAGGGGAATTCACTCCGGCTCCAAAGATATTCAGGGAAGATTGCAAGATTGACTGGAGTCGGAAGACTACTGAGATTTTCAATCAGATACGGGGATTATCACCATATCCCGCAGCATTCTCTTCTCTGGAAGATACAAACGGGAAAAAATCAGATATTAAAATCTTTGAGGCCGCAATCAATTTGGAGTCTGATAAAATGGATATTCCTAAAAAAGATATTCATCCGGGTGAAATAATACTTGCTGGAAAGAGAATGTTTGTGGTGACAGGGGATGGAATGCTTGAAATCCTGTCACTTCAACCGGCAGGAAAAAAACGAATGGAAACCACCCAGTTCCTGTTAGGCTATCATCCCGTAAGATTCATTTAAAGAGAGGAATCAGGTTTATCTGATAAATTGGTAAATTGAGTTAAAATTGGAAGAGAAAGTATATATAAATGACACCGATAAACTTTATTGCAGAATAGTCCTTGATATTCTTCTTGCTAAAGGAATCAAAACGGTCTATCTATCTCCGGGAAGCAGGAATGCCCCCCTACTTATAGGTGTCTCATGCCGTCCGTTCATTCGCAGAATAATTCCTGATGAACGTACCGCCGCTTTCATGGCTCTGGGTGAGGCTATGGTTACCGGGAAACCTGTAGTGTTGATTTGCACTTCCGGGACAGCTCTATATAATTATGCTCCAGCCATAGCTGAGGCCAAATATCAAGGTATTCCTTTAATCGTCATCACCGCTGACCGACCAGCAGAATGGATCGACCAAGACGATTCCCAAACCCTCTTGCAGCCGGGTGCTCTTCACAATATCATCAAATCATCATTTGATATACCTGTTGAGAATATGGGAAATACCTCCGAGAGATGGTATGTCAATCGTATGGCCAATGAAGGATGTAACTTGGCGATATCCCACAAAAAAGGGCCTGTTCACATTAACATACATCTTGACAATCCCCTTACCGAAACAGTAGAATATTCAGAAAGTTCTCCGAGATTAATCAATATTGTTGACAACACCACTCTGCCGGTTCATATTTTCAAGGAATTAGCCGAAGAAATGTCAGGAAAAAAAATCCTCCTTACAGTCGGTTTCACATCTCCCTCCCACTCCCTGAATTCATCAATTGGAATCTTCCTTAAGAACCCGGATGTTGCTATATGGTGCGAGACTTTGTCGAATCTTCACCTACCCGATAATCCTTACGCGATTGACACTACCCTCTCCATCCTGGAAAGAGAAGATATGGAAGATTGGAGGGAAACACTGCGTCCTGATATTGTCATCTCCATAGGAGGGGCACTAATATCAAGAAAATTAAAGGAGTATATTCGTAATTATCCACCACGTGAACACTGGACTCTTGGTGATACCGACCCCTCTGTCGATTGTTTTAAAGTCCTCACCCGTCATATTTCAGTAAGTCCGGAGAAATTCTTCAAGGGGACAGCTCGATACCTTAACAGATATAACATTTCCTCAAGTGAGGCATCATATTCGGTAAAATGGAAAAGATTGATTCAAATTGCCCAGGTAAGCCACAGGGAATTTTTATCAAAACATAGAGAATGGTCAGAACTGAATGCATATGAATATATCCTTAGAAATTTACCGTCTAAATATAACCTATTTCTCTCTAACGGAACTCCTGTAAGATATGGACAACTTTTTACTGATGCTATCCCGCATGCATCCTTTGGAAACCGTGGTGTTTCAGGGATAGAAGGCACCTCCGCCACAGCCGCCGGATGTGCTGTGGCATACAACGGGCCTACATTGCTGATTACAGGTGATATGTCGTTCTCATACGATACTGGAATCCTGGGTCAGGAATTTATCCCGGGAAATTTCAAAATAATAATCATAAACAATGAAGGTGGTGGTATCTTCCGATTCATACCTTCAACCCGAAATTGTGAACAGCGAGACGAGTTCTTCTGCGCCCCTCCGACTCTTCCAGTCAAAGGATTGGCAGAAGCCTATGGCTGGAACTATATCAGGATCTCTTCAGAGGATGGATTGAAAGCAGAATATGGCTCATTCATCACATCCACCGAACGATCGATAATGGAAATAGTAGTTGATCCTGAAATAAGCTCATCTTTGCTGCTTTCTTATATGACGCGTCCTTTAAAAATATAAATAACCATATATAATGAACTGGAAAACGATTAAAAAATACACTGATATCCTCTTTGAGGAGATGGATGGAATAGCAAAAATTACAATCAACCGTCCCGAGGTTTATAACGCTTTTCGCCCACTGACAAATCACGAAATGCTCGAGGCATTTGGAATCTGCCGTGAGCGG
This sequence comes from uncultured Sangeribacter sp., assembly GCA_964499025.1. GTDB lineage: Bacteria > Bacteroidota > Bacteroidia > Bacteroidales > Muribaculaceae > Lepagella. Next base: position 19,464 of record CAZCJC010000033.1, on the reverse strand, counting down.
TCGGACATTCGTGTCATTATTCTTACCGGTATAGGAGACAAAGCATTCTGTAGCGGTGGAGATCAGAATGTAAAAGGAAATGGAGGTTATATTGATGACAATGGGGTCCCCCGTCTCAATGTGCTTGAATTGCACCATGCAATCAGGTCTATTCCCAAACCTGTCATAGCAATGGTTAACGGCTATTCAATCGGAGGAGGAAACGTCCTTCAAGTTATATGTGATCTCTCAATTGCTTCTGAAAATGCTCGTTTTGGTCAAACCGGTCCAAAAGTTGGAAGCTTCGACGGTGGATTCGGTGCATCATATCTTGCGCGATGCGTTGGGCAGAAAAAAGCAAGAGAGATTTGGTATCTTTGTAAACAATATACGGCTAAAGAAGCACTTGAAATGGGGATGGTCAACGAAGTTGTACCATTAGAAAAATTGGAAGAGACTACTGTTGAATGGTGCAGGACAATAATGAAGCGCTCACCATTCGCAATAAGGATGATAAAACGTTCTCTCAACGCAGAACTGGATGGCCAACATGGTCTTATGGAACTCGCCGGGGATGCAACTTTGATGTACTATACAATGGAAGAGGCTCAGGAGGGTAAGAATGCTTTCCTTGAAAAACGAGACCCCGATTTTGGTAAATATCCTGTATTCCCCTAACATTACCTTCTATGCGCCTGCAATTTTGCCCATATAATCTGATTTTCAAGCGTCCGGCTGGAACCTCAAGAGGAATACTGACTGATAAGATCACCTGTTTCCTTCGAATTTTCAATGAGACAGATCCTTCCAAGTATGGTATTGGTGAAGCAGCTATTTTCCCCGGATTATCTCCTGAGGCCGATGAAAGATATTTCTATAAGCTAATGGAATTGCAAGCCAATATAAGGATAGGCAAGAGCACTGATCTAACTTCCTTTCCATCACTCCAGTCAGGACTCGAACAAGCAATACGAGATTTCACGGGAGGTTGTCGAGGTGTATATTACGACTCACCCTTTATACTTGGCGAGCGGAGTATAGATATCAATGGACTGATCTGGATGGGCGATTTCGATAGCATGATTCAGCAGATCGAAGCTAAGCTCAATGCAGGATTCCACTGCATCAAATTGAAAATAGGAGCTATTGATTGGAAGAAAGAGGTAGATCTGATTGAATACATACGGGCACGGTATTCCCAAGACAAGATTGAAATCAGAGTAGATGCAAATGGAGCGTTTACAATGGATAATGCCCTCCCCAGATTGAAAAGGCTCGCCGAACTCGGGGTGCATTCAATTGAACAACCGATTAAAGCCGGCAATCCTGAACTTATGAGATTCTTATGCGATGTTTCTCCTCTTCCAATAGCTTTGGATGAAGAACTAATAGGAAAATTCTCTTTTGAGAGCAAAAGAGAAACGTTAGATAAAATTAAACCGGCTTTCATTATTATCAAACCATCTTTAATAGGTGGATTCTCAGGAGCAAAAGAATGGATTGATCTCGCAGATGAGAGAGGAATTGGCTGGTGGGTAACTTCATCACTTGAATCCAATATTGGACTTAATGCTATAGCACAATGGGTGGCGACCCTAAAACAGTCACGTCCTCAGGGGTTGGGCACAGGAAATCTTTTCACTAATAATCTTCCGGCACCGGTTTATACAGAGGGTGAGAATCTCATGTATAATCCCGAAGCAACCTTGGATTATTCATTGTTGGATTCACTCGATTGGAGGGAATAAGTATCTTATAATGACCTATGATGATTTAAAAGAGGAATGGCAATCTGAAAAGAATTATCTGATTTGTCATACTTCCGGCTCTACCGGGAAGCCAAAGGAGATCCATCTCACGAAAGAGATTATTGAGCAAAGTGCCTTGCGAACCAATCAATTCTTTCACATTGACGAGAAATCTTATTTACATTCATGTATCTCCCCTGACTTTATAGGAGGGAAAATGATGATGATCCGAAGTTTGATTGCAGGTTCTGAATTTGGATGGGAGATTCCCTCAAACAAGCCATTAAATGATTATTTCGGAAGAGATATCACCCTTCTGGCTGTGGTTCCCTCTCAGATGCACTTCATACTTGATAAGATTGCTTCCCTTCCAAGCATCCAATATATTCTTATCGGAGGAGCACCGATACCCCCGGCCCTCAGGAAGAGAATTGCGGAAAGCGGACTTATTGCTTATGAGTCTTATGGAATGACGGAAACTGCCTCACACATTGCATTACGCAAAGTTGAAACGGAAGTGAAACCCTTCAGAACACTTGATGGAATATCAGTTTCGTTAGAACATGGGGCACTCGGAATAAAAGGAGAAAACTGGTCAATTGTCACCAATGATGCCGCAAATGTAATATCCCCTACTGAATTTAGTATTCTCGGTAGACTTGATAATGTTATCATTTCAGGTGGAAAGAAAATTTATCCTGAGGAGATAGAGAGTAAACTGTCTCCCTTTATTCCTCATTCATTCTTCATAAGTTCCATCCCTGATGAAAAATGGGGTGAGAAATTAGTTCTGATCATTGAAGGTGAACCTGATTGCAGTTATCTATCAGGGATATTTTCGGAAGTGTTGGAATCATATCAAAAGCCCAAGGAGATCTTTACATTTAATAAATTACTGCGAACAGATAACGGCAAAATTAAACGGATTATCCCGGAATATTAGTCTCATAATTATTAAAAAACTTGCCCTTTTTTTGATATAAATTGCGTAGAAACAAAGAATTGCAAAAAAATTATTTCTTTATTTGAAAAATATGTCGTAAATTTGTGTTCTAAAGCATAAATGATTTAGAGTTAGTTTACTTTATACACGTTATCGCTAAATAATAATTTCTACATAATTTAAAAAGGTCAGAAGATGCTTAGATAACCAGACATCTGATGGTTCTAAAGAATCATTTGGAAGATCTTTTCGAAATAAATGTCGAAATTAGTTTTATTGACATTATTTATTTGAAGTTGTCTAAACTATTTTTTTATTAACATTTTCGAGATATTTTGAAGATGATTTTTTAATTTGAAGAGGAGGCAACCTCTCGGTTGGCACCGATGAAAAGGGAAAAAGCAGCCCAAAAGATCCGGAAAGGTTAATAAAAGATTTTTTGAAGACGATTTTTAACTTTCGTAAATTAGTGTAGACAACTTCTTTAGGTAAAAGTAAACAAATTAGTGCGCTAATTTTTAGGGAAAAACCCTCATGATTAAGAAAAGTACTTTAGAGCGAATCATTGGAGAGGACCTGTCCGATTTGTGGAATGCCCTTCGTCCGGAAGAAAAGCGAATTGTCACTGACAATTTTAAATACGAGCAATACAAGAAGAACCAGATTATTTATGCGGAGAAGGAAACCCCAGAATACCTTTTCTGCCTTCTTGAAGGGAAAGTGAAGATGTATAAAAGCGGTATTGGAGACCGTGTTCAGATTCTTCGCCTTTATCGCCCTGTGCAATATTTCGGTTATCGGGCTTATTTTGCCAGGGAACCATATGTTTCCTCAGCAGCTGCTTTCGAGCCATCAGTTATTGGTATCATCCCAATGGAGATCGTTGAGGACCTGATCCGGCAGAACAATGATCTCGCAATGTTCTTCATTCATGAATTATCACGTAATCTCGGAGGAGCAGATACTAAAATAATTAATCTTACTCAGAAACATATCAGAGGACGTCTGGCCGAGTCTTTGCTACTTCTAGCAGATAATTATGGATATGAGGATGATGATGCTACTTTGAAAATATATATGAGCCGTGAAGATCTCGCAAATTTGTCGAATATGACAACTTCAAATGCAATCCGCACACTCATGTCGTTCGTAACTGAGAAACTGATTCTGGTGGATGGCAGGAGAATAAAAATTATTAACGAACCTCAGCTAAGGAAAATATCTAAATTCGGATAAGATTTTCATTATCTATCCGGAAATTACACATAGCTTAGTTAAAAAAGACTGGAGAGATACATTTTCATGTATCTCTCCAGTCTTTTTTAGCCATTTAAATCTTAAATGGCTGAACGGATCACACCCCTTTGGGAATTAGATACAAAATCAATGATCTCATTCCGTATTGGCGTTGGTTCAATACTTTCTTCAATAAGTTTAACGGCATTGGTAACATTCAGATCGCTAAGATATAACAACCGGTATATCTCAGCAATATGTCTTACCTCCTCCTCCGAAAAACCGTTTCTATGCAAACCGATTGTATTAAGGCCAACATAGGAAATCGGCTCACGCGCTGCCTTAACAAAAGGAGGAATATCTTTATTTACTAATGCTCCACCTTGAAGCATGATATTTCGGCCAAGATGACAGAATTGATGGACAAGGCTTCCACCTCCGATCACCGCAGCATCATCAACTATTACCTCTCCGGCAAGCTGTGTGGCATTTGATATGATTACGCGGTTACCAATCTTGCAGTCATGCGCCACATGTGAATAGGCCATGACAAGACAATTCTCGCCTACCGTTGTTTCACCTTTTGAAGCTGTACCTCTATTCACGGTGACGCACTCTCTCAAGGTTGTACCATCACCAATATATGCATACGTTTTCTCCCCCTTAAACTTAAGATCCTGTGGAATAGCAGAAATCACTGCTCCCGGGAAAATTTTCACACCGCTTCCGATTCTTGCACCTGGAAAGATTGTAACATTCCCATATATCTCCGTATTATCTCCAATCTCCACATCTTCATAGATTGTAGTGAATGAGCCGATACGGACGTTATTACCAATCTTTGCCTCCGGATGAACTTTATACATATTTTCCATCATTATTTGTTTTTAATGATCTGAGCCATAAATTCAGCCTCACAAACAATCTTCTCTCCAACAAATGCGTATCCCTTTACGACAGCACAACCACGGCGTATCTCGGTAGTCAACGCAACACTAAGCAAGAGCGTATTTCCCGGCACAACCTTCTGGCGGAATTTCACATTATCAATCTTCAGAAAGTAAGTGGAATACTTCTCCGGCTCCTCAAGGAAGTTCAATACAAGAACGCCCGCTGCTTGAGCCATTGCTTCTACCTGAAGGACACCGGGCATAACCGGTTCCTGAGGGAAGTGGCCCTGGAAATAGGGCTCATTCATGGTGACATTCTTGACCGCAACACAATGTTTCTTATCGAGTTCGATAATCTTGTCGATAAGGAGGAACGGATAACGGTGAGGTAAAAGTTTCTTAATTCCGTTGATATCTATAATGGGAGCAATGTTCGGATTGTAAAGTGGACTCTGGATCTCGGTATGCTTAACCTCCTTGCGAACCATCCTTGTGAACTTGTTATTGATGGTATGTCCCGGGCGGATAGCAACCACACGTCCTTTGAGAGGACGCCCTATCAGAGCAAGATCCCCTATGATATCCATCAGTTTGTGACGAGCCGGTTCATTGTCCCATGTAAGGGGTTTAGGATTAATATAACCCAATTTGCTTACATGCATATGAGGCACCCCTACAATATCACAGATACTGTCAATCTTTTCCTGAGGAATCTCCTGATCATAGATCACGATTGCGTTGTCAAGATCACCACCCTTGATGAGATTGTGATTAAGTAGCTCCTCAATTTCTCTTACGAAAACAAATGTTCTGGCACTTGCAACTTCCTGCTTGAATTCAGCCAGATCATCAAGAACGGCAAACTGATTGGGAAGGATGGGTGAATTATATTCCACCATACACTCAACACTAAATCCGTCATCAGGATAAATAGTGAGAGTCGAACCCGTAGCTTCATCCTTAATCTGAGTTTTACCTTTTATAATGTAAAAGTCTTTATCGGCGTTCTGCTCTTTAAGACCAACTCTGCTGATTTCATCAACATATATGACTGCGCTCCCGTCAAGGATTGGAAGCTCCGGACCATCCACCTCAATCAGGCAGTTGTCAACTCCAGCTGCATATAATGCAGCAAGCGCATGTTCTACAGTGCTGACACGTACATCATTCTTTCCAAGGACTGTACCTCTCTGGGTATCTACCACATTCTCGGCTACGGCTTCAATAACAGGCTCTCCTTCAAGATCCACGCGTTTGATTCTATAGCCGGTATTCTCCGCGGCGGGATTGAATACTGCTGTTATATTAAGCCCCGAGTGAAGGCCCTTCCCCTTTACGGAGAATGACTCGTTAAGAGTGAGTTGTTGCATAATAATATTTTTGGATCCGTTGCCGGATATAGTTATCTTTTTAAGTTTATCTGAAATTAATATTGATCACGCATTATTTTCACTGCGATTTGCACTCTACTTAAATAATTCAGGCAGACGCTTTATATAAACCTGAGTCTTGAAGAATTGCCGGGCATCTACAGCAGGATAACCGATAATCCTGTTTCGGTCACCGACATTTGAGGGAATACCTGACTGAGCCCCTATCTCATTAAGATTTCCTACCTTGATATGGCCGGCAAAACCTACCTGACCTCCGACCTGATTATAATCCCCAATCTTTGTCGATCCGGCTATTCCTGTTTGGGCTGCAAAGACATTTCCCTTACCTATCTCAACGTTATGAGCAACCTGAATCAAATTGTCAAGTTTTGTCCCCTTTCCAATTCTGGTGCATCCGAAAGTCGCTCTGTCTACTGTAGTATTGGCACCGATCTCTACATCATCATCCAGAATAACGTTGCCGATTTGAGGTATCTTCTCATATGTTCCATCAGCACCCGGAGCAAATCCAAAACCATCAGCACCTATCACCACTCCTGAGTGAATAATGCAACGGTTACCTATCACACAATCCTCATAGACCCGAACCCCGGCACGGAGTACAGACCCTTCCCCTATGGTTACATTATCCCCTATGTAACATTGTGGATAAATTTTCACATTCTTTCCGAGTCTTACACCTTTTCCGATGTATGCGAAAGCTCCTATATAAACATTTTCAGGAATTTCAACTCCTTCCGAGATAAAAACGGGCTGCTCAATCCCCACCTTCTCCGGCTTTTCCATCTGCATGGCGTTTAACAATTGCGCCAATGCCATATATGGATCCTTAACACGGATTAAGGTTGGGGTTATGGTTCCTTCATATTTGAAATCATCCGACACCAATACAGCCGAAGCCTTGGTATCGTAGATGCAGTGCTCATATTTTGGATTCGCGATGAATGTGACGCAGCCGGGCTTAGCCTCCTCAATTTTGGCAAAGCCGGTTAGGGTTATATTTGCGTCACCCTCCACTTTGCCATTGATAAACGAGGCAATAAGTTGCGGGGTTAGTTCCATTATTTTGATAGATGTTTTCGCAAAATTACAAAATTTTTACAATACAAGCAATTTAAACAGCCATTGTTGAATTATATTTATGAATTTTAGGAAATTTTGGTGAGCGCACGCTAATTTTAAAGTTGTTTTGGAGTTAAATGCTAAAAAATTTAGTATCTTTGCACCAAATAATCATACTAACATTCTACTAACCTAAATAACTATATTCAGATGAAAATTTCACATGTGGAACACATCGGAATAGCTGTTCCCAATCTTGAGGAGGCTATTAAATATTATGAGAACGTTCTCGGTCTCAAATGCTACAAACAGGAAGTTGTGGAGGATCAGAAGGTGACTACCGCATTCTTCAAGGTAGGCGACACTAAGATTGAGTTGCTGGAGGCCACTTCTCCTGAAAGCACAATCGCCAAATTCATAGAAAAGAACGGTGGCCGCGGTGGAATGCACCACATGGCATTCGCAGTTGAGGATGGTGTCGCTGAAGCTCTCGCTGAAGCTGAAGAGAAAGGCATCAAACTCATCGACAAAGCTCCACGCAAAGGTGCGGATGGTCTCCATATCGCATTCCTGCATCCCAAATCTACTGAAGCAGTTCTTACAGAACTTTGCGAAGATCCCTCTAAAAAATAAATTTAACCCAGAAGTTGGATATAACCCACTTCACTTACTTATTATATAATGAGCAAGCAGGAAGAAAAAATCAGCAAGCTGATTGAAAAAAGGGCTGAGGCCCGTCTCGGTGGCGGTGAAAAAGCAATCGAGAAACAGCACCAGCGCGGTAAATATACCGCACGCGAGCGTATCGCAATGCTTCTTGACGAAGGAAGCTTCGAAGAGCTTGATATGTTTGTGACACATCGTTGCACAAACTTCGGGCAGGATAAGAAACATATACTCGGAGATGGCGTCGTAACCGGTTTCGGTACAGTTGAAGGCCGTCTCGTTTATGTTTTCGCACAGGACTTCACCGTATTCGGTGGCTCACTTTCTGAAACCATGGCTCAGAAAATATGTAAAGTCATGGATATGGCAATGAAGATGGGAGCTCCCGTTATCGGTCTGAACGACTCAGGTGGTGCCCGCATTCAGGAAGGAATCAACGCACTTGCCGGATATTCAGAGATTTTCCAGCGTAATATCATGGCATCTGGCGTAATCCCCCAGATTTCCGCTATCCTCGGTCCATGTGCAGGCGGTGCCGTATATAGTCCGGCTCTCACCGACTTCACCATCATGACTAAGGGCCTTTCATATATGTTCCTTACCGGTCCTACAGTTGTTAAGACTGTAACAGGCGAGGATGTTACTCAGGAACAGCTCGGTGGAGCTTCCGTCCACTCTACCAAGAGCGGTGTTACACATTTCGCTGCTGAGTCAGAGGAAGATGCCATCAAGATCGTTCGCAAACTTCTTAGCTACATACCTCAGAACAATCTCGAAGAGACCCCACTGGTGGCATGTACAGACCCGATCGATCGTCTTGAAGATAAACTCAACGACATCATCCCCGATAGCCCGAAACGTTCATACGATATGTATGATGTGATCGGAGCAATTGTTGATAACAGCGAATTCCTCGAAATCCAAAAAGACTACGCTAAGAATATCATTATCGGTTTCGCCCGCATGAATGGCCAGTCGGTTGGTATCGTTGCCAACCAACCCAAGGTGCTCGCAGGTGTGCTCGACTCTAACGCTTCCCGCAAGGGCGCACGTTTCGTCCGTTTCTGCGATGCATTCAATATTCCGATTGTCACACTCGTTGACGTACCCGGCTTCCTTCCAGGAACAGGTCAGGAATACAATGGTGTGATCCTCCATGGCGCAAAACTCCTTTACGCTTATGGAGAGGCTACAGTGCCTAAGGTAACCGTAACACTCCGCAAGAGCTACGGCGGCAGCCATATCGTGATGAGCTGTAAACAGCTTCGCGGTGACGTTAATTACGCTTGGCCCTCTGCAGAGATTGCAGTTATGGGTGCAGAAGGAGCTGTTGGCGTACTTTATGCTAAGGAAGCTAAGGCCCACGAGAATCCTGCTGAATTCATAAAGGAGAAACAGGAGGAATACAGCGATCTGTTTGCAAACCCCTATCAGGCTGCCAAGTATGGATATATCGATGATGTGATCGAACCGAGAAATACCCGTTTCCGCGTGATCAAGGCTCTCAACATGCTTGCCACTAAGAAACAGACTAATCCTGCCAAGAAACATGGCAATATTCCACTATAATTAATCAAACACATCAGAAATGTTAAAGAAACATATTTTGAATGTGGCGCTATGCGGTTTTCTGCTCGCTGCGGCTCCGGCTGCAGCGGCGGTAACCGTCGATCCTCAGCATGAATACACCGAAGTAAGCTGTCAGGGCGACCAGACCAATGTAGAGGGAAACTGGGTTGACAGCAAAGAAGTGAACACTGTGCAGGAAAGCGAGCTCACACGTAAAGCCATTCAGGCTGAAAAGGCTCGCAACGCCGCTGAAAACGACCGATTTGGTGGAGCTATCACAATCATTGCAATGTGCATAGTGCTCTCCGCCCTGATTATTCTTAGCATCCTATTCCTTGTTTTCGGAAAAATATCATCATCTGTGCTTACAAGAAAAAAACATGCAGCACATGGTGTTACTGCCGAAACCTCTGAAGATCATCATGATGAGCTTGATTCAGGAGAAGTTATCGCCGCAATCGGTATGGCGCTTGCCGAACATTTTGGACAGGGCCACGATATGGAAGATACTATTCTCACCATCAAGCGCATGAAGAAAGCTTATTCTCCTTGGAATTCTAAAATTTACAATATGAGGCATATGCCGGAAATGAATCACTCGCAGGCTTCTATCCGTCGCTAAATCTACTGCTTCAATTTTTAGACAATAACAATACAATGAAAGAATATAAGTATAAAATCAACGGAATAAAGTTCACCGTCGCTGTTGGTGATGTGTCGGACAATGAAGTTAAGGTTGAGGTTAACGGCACACCCTACAAAGTCGAGCTCGACAAGGCTGCCTCCTCCAAACCTTCCAAACCTGCCCTCTCTCAGTCAGGTAAGACCCCTTCGGCTCAGATGGCCACAGCTCCTGAAAAACCGGTTAAGGCAGCTCCTGTTGCTTCCGCCGGAGGAGCAGCTGTAAAAAGTCCACTTCCCGGAACAATCATGAGTTTCACCGTAAAAGAGGGCGATTCCGTGAAAGCAGGTGACACAGTATGCATCCTGGAGGCAATGAAGATGGAAAATGATATCCATTCAGATAAAACCGGTACTGTCAAGAAAATTCTTGTAAACGTCGGTGATGCTGTTGCCGATGGTGCCGATATTATGATAATTGAATAATCTGCGAAAAAAGTTATGATTTTAGGTAGCGATTATTCATTTGGTGCATTCATGGGCCAGACCATAGAGGAGTTCTGGAAATTTACCGGTTTCTATAATTGCGAATGGACCAACCTTGTGATGTTGGCTGTTGGCTGTTTCTTCGTTTGGTTGGCCATAAAGAAGAATTTTGAGCCCCTTCTGCTCGTGCCGATCGGTTTCGGTATGCTCATTGGTAACATTCCTTTCCAACCCGGAATGGAGATTGGTATCTATGAACCCGGTTCGGTGCTCAATATTCTCTATAATGGTGTGGAAAAAGGATGGTATCCTCCACTTATCTTCCTTGGCATTGGCGCAATGACCGACTTCTCGGCCCTTCTTGCCAATCCGAAACTGATGATCATCGGAGCATGTGCGCAGTTCGGTATTTTCGGTGCATACATGCTCGCTCTCCTTTGCGGTTTCGATCCCCTTTCTGCGGGTTGTGTAGCAATAATCGGTGGAGCAGATGGTCCGACAGCTATTTTCACAACATCTAAACTGAACCCTGAACTTCTTGGAGCTGTGGCGGTTTCGGCATATTCTTATATGGCCCTTATTCCGCTGATTCAGCCTCCTATCATGCGACTCTTCACCACTGATAAAGAACGCCACATCAAGATGAAACCTGCACGCGTGGTTAGCCAGAACGAGAAAATCATATTCCCGATTGTTGGTCTCATGCTGACATGTTTCGTGGTTCCCTCCGGCATCCCATTGTTGGGTATGCTTTTCTTCGGAAACCTTCTTAGAGAAAGCGGTGTTACTTCTCGTCTCGCGAAGACCGCCAGCAATGCTATGACCGATATTGTCACAATTCTTCTTGGTCTCACTGTTGGAGCGTCAACACAGGCCGATAAGTTCCTTACAGTTGACACTCTCCTTATTTTCGGTCTCGGTTTTGCAGCCTTTATTATCGCATCATCTGCAGGTGTACTTTCAGTGAAAATATTCAACCTTTTCCTGCGTCCCGGAAAGAAGATCAACCCGCTCATTGGAAATGCCGGTGTATCCGCAGTTCCTATGGCAGCACGTATCTCAAATAACCTCGGCTTGGAATATGACCCCTCAAACTATCTTCTGATGCATGCGATGGGTCCGAATGTTGCCGGTGTTATCGGTTCTGCTGTTGCAGCCGGCGTACTTCTCAGCTTCCTCGGATAATTTCAGATTTGATACCACAAAACAGGGTGTGTTTTAAAACACACCCTGTTTTTTTGTTAAAAAAATGATATGGTTAGGAATTCGTGAACCTCTTCCCTACTTCAATCGTTTAATTATTGAAGCCTAAACTCCCTTTATGGCTTCGCAGTTTATAAGAATTACGGATTTATCGAGATTAATCCGTGAAGATTCCACGAACCTTATGACCGAGCCATAGAACTCCTCTATATGACTATGGGCATTTTATTCATCATACGTTTAAAATGATCACAGATCAAGTATTAAAGGAAATATACAAGAAATTCACGAAGCCCTGTAAGAATCCAGAAAAGCTTCAGCTTGACTATTTTCTTGATCTCCTGAAAGACCACCATAATCTTTCGAGCGACGATATGGAAGTAGTGCTGGAAGATCTTGAAGAATTCAATCCTTTCCGGAGATTCCTTAAAAGGAGTATTTTTACAATTATTGAATTCGACCGTATGGTTGCATTCGTATTTAGGACTCACACATTGTTCTTTGGAAAGGATGATACACAGCTCCGTGTCCATATGAGGCCTGAGAAAGAGAAATCATTCCTCAGCCGATTGTTCGGAAGCGATGACGATGAATAGAAAGATATAAGACTACTTAAAAATAAGTGTCGGGTTCCATGGAACCCGACACTTATTTTTAAGTAGTTGGCGATCACTACATGTCCATTATATCGAAACCATCACCAAGCTCTTCATCGTTATAAGTTTCCGGACCGAACACATCAAGATCCAGATCCTCAATCTTATCCTGCGCCTTAAGATCTATCTTCTTGTCAAATTCATCGAGATCTACTGATTGCTGAGGACCTTTTCCTCTTTTGAATGTACATACAGGTTCTTTCAAAGATCTGCTGGGGATTACCTCTTTAAGCTCCATGAAGAATGAACGTTCAGTCAGATAATCGAACACGAATATCAACCTCTGACCCTCCTCCTCTATCAACTCACTAAGTGGAGTATCCTCCATGAGCCAGGTGTCCTGATCACTTGAAGAATCACCCATATCCTCCAGAGTTATTTCTTCATGTTTCTGCCAATCATCATCGCAAAGGAAGAACGAATCCAGTTCATCTTTAGAAAAATCCACACTCTCCAGAACAGCATTACGCAACTGAAGGAAAGTATTTTCCGAATCAATCTCTATTTCTCTTGCAAAATTGCTTACTTCGTCGCTGACTAATTTAAATCTGTATACCATAAGTACTGTTACTGATTATATAAGCTCTAAGGCCTTTGGCGTGACTCCCATGAGTTATTTTTAGCTGAATATCGCTGGAATCATACCGTGTTTTCCGAGACCTTAATTTCGATGCGAATTTAATTCATTTCTTTATATAACGCAACATTCAAACAAAAAAATTTTTTGTTTTAATTAAGTTTGATATAATAGCTAAGTAGCTGTTCATATTAAACACATACAACATACAATATGCGCAGTTATTATTTAGGGATTTTTTCATTCCCAAAGAGGAAGCATAGCGGGCTATGCGACTGATGTGAGGATGGGAAATAACCAAAAAGAACAAGTAGATTGGATGTGAGCGACATACATTGATTATTATGAAATAGTAGAGTTTTAATTTGATCAGCAACTTAATAGTTATTGGGAATTTAAAGCTGATGCCCTGAGAAAATCCTATCAAATCCTCACGTGGTATTATCAATATTTTACCTTGATGATCATGAATTATGCGATATAAAATGGGACTGATGAATTCATCAGTCCCATTTTATACCGCAAATAACCTGTCTTTATTTCTTCAAAACATCATATTTCTTGAAAACCTTCTCGATAGCCTCCAACGAACGTGTTACTTGATCTTTGGTATGCGTAGCCATAAGAGAGTAACGGATAAGTGTATCCTGAGGCGCCACGGCCGGGGTAACTACAGGGTTAACGAAAACTCCCTCATCAAGAAGATCCTTGGTGATATGGAATGTCTTGTAATCATCACGAATGAAGAGAGGGATGATAGGTGTTGAAGTATTACCTATCTCGCAACCCATTGCCCGGAAATTCTCCAGAGCATAGTTGGTTATATCCCATAGATGTTTCTGTCGCTCAGGCTCGGAAAGCATAATATCAAGAGCAGCATTAGCTGCAGCCGTTGAAGCCGGCGTGATAGATGCAGTAAAGATATATGATCTTGAATGATGACGCAGGTAATTGGTTATAGCTTTGTCAGTAGCGATAAACCCACCAAGCGAGGCAAAAGACTTACTGAATGTTCCCATAATCAGATCAACGTCATCGGTTACACCGAAATGGTTGCAGGTTCCTCTACCTCCCTCTCCGAATACTCCGATTCCATGAGCCTCGTCAACCATCACTGTGGCATTATACTTTTTGGCGAGTCGGACTATCTCCGGAAGATTTGCAACATCTCCCTCCATGGAGAATACTCCATCCGTTACGATCAGCTTGACTTTATCAGGATCGCATTTCTTTAGCTGGTTCTCAAGAGAAGCCATGTCATTATGCTTATACTTGAGATAGTTGGAGAAAGAGAGACGGCGTCCTTCAATAATGGAAGCATGATCCTGTTCATCAAGAATAATGTAATCCTCTCTACCTGTAAGAGTCGAGACTACTCCAAGATTGACACCGAAACCTGTGGAATAAATCATCGCATCCTCTTTACCTACATAATCAGCGATTCGTGCCTCAAATTCTTTATGAATATCGAGCGTACCGTTAAGGAAAGGAGATCCGGCCATACCGGTTCCATATTTCTTAGTGGCTTCTACAGCGGCTTCTATAACCTTCGGATGATTTGTAAGACCCATGTAACTGTTGGAGCCGAACATCAGCACTTTCTTGCCGTGCATCATCACCTCTGTATTCTGCTCGCTGGATATTGGGCGAAAATAAGGATACACACCTGCTGCTTTAGCTTTCTGCGGAGCATCGTAGGCAGACAGTTTCTCTTGTAAAAGCTTCATAAAATCATTAAAAATGGAATCAGCACAGAAATAAAGCTAAATTTCAATATATTAGTGATATTCTGCTTTGCTAATTCATGGTTTGGTGAAAACAAATCAGATTACAAAGTTAATAATTTTAACTTATTATACAAAATATCCACCAATTTTTAAACCATTTTAAGTCTTTATTAACTCAAAAGATTTAAAATCATTAATATACGCCTCTGCAATACAAAATATTATTAGTATATTTGTGTCACTTTCAATATAAGATGCCTTTGTTAATATTTCAAATTAGGCAATATTTCAAGGAGCCAATCTTGTTGAGAATTTCTTATTACTTTCATAATACTAAATACTTCCATAATACTAAATAAGCCGGTAACAACTCACCTATCATATGAATAAAAAAAGAACTGTTTTTCTTGCCTTAGCCATGACTGCAACCATGATGCAGGCACAGACCATCCTCTCTGTAGAAGATGCGATGAAAATATCACAGCCTAAATCATATAAGGAACTTGGTATTCATGATCCATCAATAGTGTTCAATCCAGATGACCAAACTTATTATATTATGGGTTCTCACATCGGATTTGGCAAATCTACTGACTTGACAAACCTCTCAGGACTTAGTTCAAACATCTATAAGACCGGAAGCTATGCAACTGAGTTCAAGTCTTGCCCGGAACATTATGTCAGTGTAAAACATGGCGAAGAGATCACCACCGAGACCCTACATTCTTATGATGCCGGTGCATTCTGTGCCACTTACGCCGGAATAAAGGTCGGTACGCGAGAACCGGTGTCTGAGGCTCAATGGATTTCTGGCGACCAATGGGCACCGGATCTGATATATAACCCTTATTTGAAAAAATGGTGTATGTATATCTCGCTAAACGGCGATTATTGGGCTTCCGTTATAGTGATGCTCACGGCTGATAAACCTACCGGGCCATTCAGCTACGAGGCGCCTATTGTTTTCGGTGGCTTCAATGGACAGACCTATTCAGGTAAAAGTGTCTCGTACAAGGATACGGATCTGGAACTTGTGCTCGGAGAGCAATCTACACTTCCATCTCGTTATAAAACTAATGCCTGGGGTAATCTCTGGCCAAACTGCATTGACCCTTGTGTTTTCTTTGATGGGGAAGGAGAACTATGGATGGCGTATGGTTCTTGGTCAGGCGGCATTTTTATGCTTAAGCTTGATAAGGAGACAGGACTAAGGGATTACACGGTTGAATATGAGTCAAAACCATATAGTGGGAAAGCCCCTAATGGGACTTCTTACACCGGCTATCTGAGTGATCCTTATTTCGGCAAACTTATTGCCGGGGGTGCTTATGTTTCCGGAGAGGGTCCATATATTCAGAAAATAGGTGATTATTATTACCTTTTTGTAACATATGGAGGCCTGGCCCCTGATGGTGGTTATGAAATGCGTATCTTCAGATCATCAACACCAGATGGCAACTACCTGGATGCTCTGGGAAACAACGCTCGATATACCCAGTATTATTTGAATTTCGGTCCTAAGGCAACCACAAACAAGGGAATGAAAATCATCGGCTCAATGAACGACTGGGGGACAATGACTGTGGGCGAATGTGCTGAGGGTCACAACTCGGCTATAGTTGATAAAGATGGAGACGCATTTATCGTATATCATACAAAATTCAATAATGGCACACAAGGATTCCAGGTCCGCATTCGTCAGCTGTTCACAAACGAATCGGGATGGCTGGTAGCATCCCCGTTCAGGTTTACTGGTAAACATACCCGGCAGATGGATATCGATAGTAAGCAGCTCTTCTCCCCTTCTGAAATCGAAGGAACCTACAGTCTGCTGATTCACCCTTACAGATTGAACCATAATTCTATGGCGGAAGCAAAACCGATAAAGGTTACCCTTTCAGCCGATGGGAAGATTTCTGGAGACCGAACAGGTACTTGGGAATACTCTCAGGAAAATAAATCTTATGTAAACTTAATTATAGGGGGTGTTACCTACAATGGCGTTGCGCTTCGACAAAACGTTGACGGTTATCAGGAGATGCCTGCCATCTGTTTTTCGGCTGTAAGCAAAGCCGGTGTTCCTGCATGGCTCTTCAAATTAGAGCCCAAATCTGCGGTTGCAGATGCGTATAGGAAAATAATGTCATACCTCGGTTCTGAATCTTCCAAGATAAGTACCGATTCACCGGTGATTGACAACGTAGAAATTGTTTATGATGTCCATAACGCCTTGTCAGGTAATCCGGAACCCGATACATTCTCTCAGACAGGAGAGTTCACACCAACCGAGGATGGGCATGCGATCACTTTATCAGCAACCATCTCGTCGGGTGATTACCGAATGGAAATCGGTCCGATCACTCGTTCAACACGTGCAATAGATGAGATCGACATTACTCCGGATTATTATCCTGTGTCGCAATTAAAAAATGTATCGGCGGGATGGTGGCAAAATTTCTCTACGGAAAGTTACAACCTGCAAAAAGAGGGTAGCATCAAATTCCATTTTTACAATTATTCTGATGAAGCCGAAAATTGGCATAGCTGGGTCCTTTACGGAGCAAGTGCAACTCACGGAGCATCCGGATATAATGAATACTTTGGCGTTCGGAACGACAACTGGGACAACACTTCAGTCAGCAATGACGGGTGTACAAGCGATTTTAACTGGGATACCTTCAAACAAGATATGAACGGCTCACTTGTCAATATGACCGTTAACTATTCATCTGCTGGGGTTTTCAAAATGACAGCGAAAATCCTCACGAAAGAGGGAAAGGAATATAATTACAGTTTTTCCAAGGCAATAAATTCTAAACCTGAAAATCTGGTGCTCTTCTTTGTCAGTGAAAAATCATATATAGATGGAGAAAAGGCCGCTTCAGGTATCCGGGATATATGGAATGTAAGTCCGGCAAATCTTGATACTCCCGTCTATAACCTTAACGGACAAAGAGTTGACAGCACATATAAAGGAATTGTGATTAAGAACGGTAAGAAATATGTCCAAAAATAAATATCACCCCTTGAGGATTCGACATTTGTCTTTGACAAAATAGCTTATTAAATCTCCGACAATGAACTGCACTACATAAAACATTTGTGGTGCAGTTTTATTATAAAGCCTTTTTGAGTAAAGGCTTAGAATAATTCGTAACTAATTATATAAACATTAGTTAAGTATGCAGTATAAAATTATATTGGCCATTTGTGTTGCCCTTAATATTTCTATCATCTCCCCTGCTTATCCAAATCAGCACTCATTAGATATTGATCCAATAGAAAGGAATACAACTGAGGTTAAATTCGACTGTGTGATAGGAGAACCTGGAGAGCGCGTCCTCATGCGCTTGCCAGGAGGGAACTCAGAAGTCAAGGCACTTCTATATTGTCATCAGAACATGACGGAGGAAGTGCTGTTCAGGAGTGAATCTTTCCATGCCCATATGGATAGTTTGGGAATAGCGATGGTTTTCGTGCAACGTGGCTCTCAAGATTGGAACGTTAACAAAGGGTGCCAGGAGCGATTCGAATCAATAATAAAATCCTTGGCTAAGGATTCAAAGCATCCGGAGATCGAATCAGCCCCAATTATTCCATTCGGTCATTCTGCTCAGGCAACTTTTCCGTGGAATTTTGCTGCATGGAATCCGGAGCGCACATTGTGCATAATCTCATTCCACGGGGATGCTCCCAGAACAAATCTTTGCGGATATGGACGTGAGAACATCGAATGGGGAAGAAATAGAAATATTGACTTCATACCGGGGTTGATGATTGAAGGGGAATACGAATGGTGGGAAGCGCGTGTCCGCCCCGCGCTGGCCTTTAGAATGATGTATCCCGACAGCCGGATCAGCTTCCTGTGCGATGCCGGCAAAGGCCATTTCGACCTATGCGAAGAAACTCAGGAGTATATCGCCAAATTCATCGAGAAATCCTTAGCTGATCCCCGTCCAGCCGGAGGAGAGTATTATTCGCGCTGGAAAGAAGACGGCACAGAAACCGATGATCCGCATGAGCAGTTCTGGTATCACGACAAAGAGATGGTTGAATTAACAAAAGCAAGATACGAAGCCTCAAGAGGCAAAGTTCTTCAGTTCGTATCGGCAAAGATTAACGGTGAGGATATCCCCTACCACCCCGACAAACATATTAAATTGAATGCCCGATGCGATAAGGAAGATTTCACAATTGAACCTATTTTTGTGGATGAGACCAGAAACTCACCAAGCGAATTTCATGCCGATGTTAAGCCACGGGTTGTGATTGTATCAGGTCCCGTTATCCGTACAGGTGAATTCATATTTGCGTACGATCCTACATATTTCGGAGAAGATCCGGAAAGATTATGGAGTGGCATCACCTTATGTATTGAAGCGGATGGCGACTCTATCTACAAATCCGCCGTCCAGGAACTAAACATACGATTCAACCCATAAATGGATTAATATCAGTATTCGACAATAACAAAAAATGGCAGATATTTGGTACATTCCTGTTAAATGTTGTTGTAAAAGCTACTTATTTGACAATAAAAGAGACGGGATACAATCCTCGCGATTGTATCCCGTCTCTTTTATAATTTATTCCAAGATATTGTTATATTTACTTCACTTCCTCTAATGTAAAAGATCTTGGCTAATATCGTATTGTGCAGCTATGTCCCAAATATGGTAACTTTAAAATCTATTGTTATCAAGCTAA
>CAZCJC010000032.1:0-33739 GCA_964499025.1 uncultured Sangeribacter sp. | reverse complement strand
CTTGACTTTCAGTCACAACCGAAAGGTTGCTCCTTTCAGTCAAGCACAAAAATAGTCTCGAGCCTGCCGACCCCTGGAGGCAAAAATTTTATGATTCGCTGCCTTAATTTTAAATGGCTTTTTTAAATTTTATGTGTACCTTTACAATGTGTACCTTTTAATAGAACCAGCTTGAAGTTGTGAATAGGATGATCGTAAGAATATGAACAATCCTTTTGACTATATACCGGATGCGGAATGTAAGGAGGCTTTCGGGAAACTTACTGCCAGGTTGAATGAACTTAGAGAGAGTGAGTTGCCGGCCGATATCAATTTCTGTCGCGAACTGGATGACGGGAAGATGCTTGGTGTGCTCATTGCGGCAGATTCATCGGGAGCGCACCATACACTGTACGCATTTTCCGGACAACTTGGAGAAGGGGGTTTCCACCACTCAGGATTTGTCGAACCGGCGTTCGACTATCTTGAGCCGGGAGGATACTTCAAAACTAAGGAAGCGGAGATTACAAGAGAGAATCTTGAGATTGCTGAATATAAACGTGTATCGCTTGATCCTGTGAAAAGGGAATACGAGTCCGCAAAAAAGGGGGTCGAAGCGGAAATATCTGATTTTAAAGAGAAAATAAGACTATCCCGCTTGAGGAGAGATGAGAGAAGGGAGACAGAGGCTCTTGGCGAAAGGGAGAGGGAGGAACTCATACGGCAGAGTCAATTTGAAAAAGCGGAGCTAAGACGTTTGAAGAAACGTCTGGCAAACGGACTTCTGCCTCTTTCAGATGCTTACAAAGGGTGTCTTACTCAGCTCGATAAAATGAAAGAGAAACGGCGCTCAGATTCGGAAGCTCTTCAAAACTGGTTGTTTTCTAATTTCCGCCTGAAGAATGCACGGGGTGAAAGCCGGAGTTTGAGTGATATATTTGCCGGAACCTCTTCTGAGATTCCTCCGTCGGGTGCCGGTGAATGTTGTGCTCCTAAATTGCTGCAGGCAGCCTATACAAGAGGCTGGATTCCGCTCGCAATCGCTGAATATTGGTATGGCAAACCAAAAGATGGGGAAGTCAGGATACATGGAGAGTCCTATCCGGCCTGCAGAGGCAAGTGCCTGCCGGTATTAAACTGGATGTTGCAGGGGCTCGATATAGAACCTCCCCTCAATGTGGAACCTATTGTCAGATCTATAGCAGAACCTGACATCATATATGAGAATGAATGGTTCTGTGTGGTAAATAAGCCCGGCGGGATGTTGTCGGTACCGGGGAAAGGAGAGTCACGTTCGCTTCAGGACTGGCTTGTGGAGAGATATCGTAAGGATGGGATAGATAGGGAGGTTAAGATGGCTCACCGACTTGATCAGGATACATCGGGATTGATAATTGCCACCTTCGGCCCCGAAGCGTTCCGCGAGATGCAGGCGATGTTTGCAACCAGAAGGGTCAGAAAGACTTATGTGGCAGATTTGGATGGGGATTATCGAAGGAAAGGAATCCTTCAGAAGGGCCGAATCGAATTACCTCTCTCTCCCGATTGGCTTGACCGACCGAGGCAGCGAGTAGATTATGAGAATGGGAAGGAGGCAGTGACGGAATATGAATTCATCGAAGTAGAGAGCACACGCAGCCGAATAGAGTTTCATCCCATCACGGGACGCACCCACCAGCTACGCGTTCATGCAGCTTCGGAGGCAGGACTTGGGATGCCGATTGCGGGCGACCGACTCTACGGAAAACATAATGGCTCGGAACGTCTCCATCTCCACGCCCAAAAGATAGATTTCACTTTCACTCTCGATGGAAGGCATTATAGTTTTGAATCCCCCCTGCCATTCTGAGAACCATTATTTAGTTTGAGAAGTTATACCTATGAAGCGGTGTAAACTAATTTTTTATTAACATTTTAGAGATATATTGGAGATGATTTTTTATTTGAAGAGGACGGTGTGTCATAATAGGCAATCTGCTGCGTTGCTATCGGAATCCGGCTTGCATCTGACCCATTCTGACGCACCGTAGGGGGAGGCTGAGCCAAAATTAACATTTAGACTCAGCCCCCGATGAAAAGGGAATAAGCAGCCCAAAAGATCCGGAAACGTTAATAAAAGATTTTTCGAAGAGTTTTTTTAACTTTCGTAAATTAGTTTAGACAACTTCTATATATTGCTTTCTGAAAACTTACTTGTAATATGTTTCATGACATTGTTTTTCTGGTATTAGGATTAACACTCCTTGTGATTGGGGCGAACTATGTTACTGACGGTGCGGTGGCGGTAGCACGGAGATTCAAAGTTTCTAATCTGATAATCGGTCTTACCGTTGTTGCGATAGGAAGCACAATGCCTGATATTGTGGTCTGTGTGGAGTCGGCATTCCAGCATAAGCCTGCAATGGCTGTCGGAGAGGTGATAGGTGCGAATATCTTCGACCTGCTTCTTGTGGTGGGTATCATGGGAATCGTGCGGCCTTTTAAGGTGAGTGGCATTATGCGTAGCCAGGATCTCCCGATACTCTTCATTGCATCGGCATCTCTCTGGATAGCAGGAGACACGGCCCTTTTTGATGGGACTCATCATAATATCATCAATCGCTCTTCAGGGATCATGCTTATTGTTATCTTCATATTCTATCTCTGGTTTATGATCCTCTCTTCCAAGAAAGAACCGGCAGCTGCGGAGGATATGGATGATATGCCTGAATCAGCCTCTGTCTCTTCCGCCCAAGCACCTGCTATCGGGATTGCCTCAGCTCATTCCATGAAAGGAGAACTCAGGGCCATCAAAGATGAGATAAAGGGTTTGAGGAGTAAGCTATGGTTCTCGTGGATTCTGATTGTCGGTGGTCTCGCAGCATTGGTGGTAGGGGGAAATTGGGTAGTGGACGGAGCGAGCGGGTTGGCACTAAAGATCGGAATGAGTCAGGCTATGGTGGCTATAACGGTGGTTGCCATAGGGAATGCACTGCCTGATCTTGTCACCTCGGTAACGGCAACCGTGAAAGGGGCAAGTGGATTGGCCTTCGGAAATATCGTGGGTTCATGTATCATAAATGCTTTGCTTACAATAGGCTTAAGCTCTCTGGTGATTCCCCTCGATGGAGATTCTATAGGATTTGTTGACTTCTTTACCCTTGTGGGCGCCTCAGCATTGTTATGGTTATTCCCGTTGCTTTCCAAAAACCGCCGCATAGGGCGCCTTTTCGGTATCATTCTCACCCTGCTTTATATAGGGTATATGGTGTTTACCGTTATTCGTGGATGAGAATATGAGTCTTGATCTGAGGTAGGGTCCCATATCATTTCAGAATTCTCCGGTCGACTGAAAATATATAAAGGGAATCCAAAAGCAAAAGAGAAATGGAATATCTTGAAATAGTAGGCACGGCGATAGGACTCGTATACCTCTATCTGGAGTATAAGGCCAGTGTCTGGCTTTGGGTGGCAAGTATCTGCATGCCGGCGCTATACATAGTGGTTTACTATGAAGCCGGACTATATGCAGATTTGGGAATAAATGTATATTATCTCATAGCCTCGGTCTATGGATTGGTCTGCTGGATCCGAGGGAACGGGTCAGACGAAAGTGACACACCTTTAAATATCAGTCGCACACCTGTATGGATGTGGAAATACCTTTTATCCGTGTTCTGTATCTTGTTTGTGCTAATAGGTTTCATCTTGCGCTATTTCACCGACAGCACTGTTCCTTGGGCTGACAGTTTCACCACCGCCCTGAGTATTGTGGCAATGTGGATGCTTGCCCGTAAATATGTGGAGCAATGGCTGGTATGGATTGTAGCAGATATCGGTTGCGGATGTTTATATATTTATAAGGAGCTTTATTTCACAGGGGGGCTTTATTTCCTATATGCATTGATTGCTGTATTTGGCTACAGGAAATGGATGCGAGCTACTTATGAGAAATGATTTGATTTAGAGATATGAAGAACAGTATAAGAGATTTTTCTCCGGAAGCAGTGATAATTGATGCGGGAAAGTTCCCGGAAAATGAGAATGCGTTGATGTGGCTTGATGGTTGCGATCGCATTGTCTGTTGTGATGGCGCTGCCAACCGATATCTTGCCTCCGGACGCACGGCCTGGAGGATTGTAGGGGATTGCGATTCATTGGCCCCTGAGATCATGGAGAGATATGGAGAGATTGTGAGGAGATTTCCGGATCAGGAAACCAACGATCAGACCAAGTCGGTAAAATATCTTGCCTCCAAAGGTGTGAAACGCATAGCGATACTCGGAGCTACCGGCATGCGCGAAGATCACACCTTAGGAAATATAAGTTTGCTGATAGATTATCTGAAGCATGGGATAGATGTGCGGGCCTATACGGATTACGGAGTCTTTATCCCTGTATGTGGAGAGCGGGAGTTTTATTGTGCCCCCGGTTCGCAGGTTTCAATTTTCAATTTCGGGGCAAAGGGTATGTCTTCCGAGGGATTGGTATATCCGATTCGTGATTTTGATAGTTGGTGGCAGGGAACACTCAATGAGGCTTCCGGATCATCGTTCACTATCAAGGCGCATGGGTACTATTTAATCTTTCTTAATTATCACTGAAAATAACCCTGAGCTTTCTTTGGGGTCTGATTTTTAATTCTCAATAAGATGTTTATGCCACAAAACTCCTTTTAAGTTAAAAAATAATCAAAAATTTTTCGCAATTTTAGATTCATTAATTTTTATGGGCTACCACTTATAAAGATTCTATATTATGACAAAGAAGATATATCTGGCAGGAGGTTGCTTCTGGGGAACGGATCATCTGTTCTCGCTTGTGGATGGAGTGGAAAAGACGGTAGTAGGATATGCCAACAGCCATATAGCTGATCCGACCTACAAAATTGTTTGTACCGGACAAACCGGTGCTGCTGAAACCGTGGAAGTGATTTATGATGACACTAAGGTAGGTCTTTCAGAGTTGCTTACAATATATTTCCGCAGCATTGACCCTCTCGCGCTCAACCGTCAGGGAAATGACATAGGTACGCAGTATAGGACAGGCATTTATTACACCGATAGCGAAGACCTTCCGGTAATAGAGGCTGTGGTTGCCACCGTGCAACGACGTAATTCCAAACCGCTTGCAGTAGAAGTGTTGCCATTGAGGAATTTCTACCCCGCAGAACTTTATCATCAGGATTACCTCTATAAGAATCCTGATGGATATTGCCATGTGGATCCGGCGCTCTTTGCCGAGGTCAGGAATCGGAAAAACCGGAAGTCGGAGAAGACGGAACTACGTGAAAGATTAACCCCCCTTCAATGGGAGGTGACCCAGAATGGCGCTACCGAACGACCTTTTATCAATGAATATGATCATGAATTCCGACCGGGAATCTACGTAGATATTACCGATGGCACTCCGCTTTTCATCTCATCGAAAAAATATGATTCCGGGTGCGGGTGGCCGGCATTTTCCCGTCCGATTGATCCTGAACTTATCACCGAGCATACCGACACCTCCTTCGGGCGAGTACGGACGGAAGTGCGTTCGGCTTCGAGCGGTGCTCATTTAGGTCATGTATTCCCCGACGGACCCGCTGACGATGGAGGGATGCGCTACTGCATCAATTCAGCATCTCTAAAGTTTATTCCTCTCTCCGATATGGAATCGGAGGGTTATGGGAAGTATATACCTTTGATAGGTTGAAGGTTTCAATAATTTTATGTAAATTTACAGTGTCATTGCAAATTTGCATAAAATTGAATTAACATGCAGCCAATCAACTATTTATCAAGAAAATATTGGCCAATGACGTAGGCCGAATTAAACAATCAATCTTTATTAATTAGGTATAGAAGTGAAAAAAGGCTGCTTTGTTATTTTTATCATAATTACCATAATGGCTGCATGTATTGTCGCCTTTTTGGAATGGGTAGGGTTTGAAAAATCTGAGACTCTTTTTGCAGTGTCATTTGGAATTAGTTTTTTAATTTTTGTGGGTATTGTCTGGAAATTTTGGCATAGGGATGATTCCGAGACAGGTTCTACCGATGATATATCAGAAAGCACAGAATTTTCAAAGGTTGATAATGGAATGCAATCAGATATAATGGAGGATGATGTAAATGAAATATCATATATGAAAGAAGTTTTTGAATATGAGAAGGATATAAATATTGAAGATTACTTTATTTATTGTGAAAACACCGCAGATAAGATAACTGATTATATCCAGGAGGTAATGAATGATGAAGAACTCTTTGAAGATATAAAAAATATCGGAGGGATAGATATCATGGATGTCGACCTTTTTAATAAATATAATTCAAGGGTGGTATTCATTGTATTCCATGATCTTTGGAAATGTTTTGAAGGAATGGGATATGATATTACTGAAGAAAAGCTTGCTGATTTATGTTGTACTTTTGTGGTATGCAAACTTACAAATAATGATTTTGATTCCCGGATTCTTCGTCAAAATAAAGAGCTATGGAATTCTTCACATGATATGTGTAAGGGTATAATGAGCTTTGTGAAGAAACTTGAAGCGCGTGGATATGAAGCTCCTACAGCATTCTTGATGGAAACGATGTATGAACACTTAAACCGGTCTTCCGAGGAATATATAAATTTTCTTAAAGATGTTTCTACCTGTATGGCTATGTCAGAGGGGGAGATGACAGAGAAAGCAACATTATTCATAAACAGTCTGCAAACAAAAACTGAGGGCACTTATTTAACAGGAGATAATGTAGAGGAATCAATAAAGAGCGAAGCGTGTCCGGAATCGGAATTCAATACAAGTGAGAATAGATCGACAGGAATTGTAAGGTTGGAGGAGTTGGTGGGTTTAAAAGAAGTAAAAGTGGAAGTGAGAAAACTTCATGATTTTATAAAAGTCAGGCAATTGCGGGAGAAAGAGGGGCTTAAATCTCCAGTTGTAAGCTACCATTGTGTGTTTACGGGAAATCCGGGCACCGGAAAAACTACCGTTGCACGCATAATTGCCGAAGTATATAAGGAACTTGGAATCTTAAAGAGTGGTCATCTTGTTGAAACAGATAGGGCAGGACTTATTGCAGAATATGTAGGTCAGACAGCCGTAAAGACCAATAAAATAATTGATAAGGCAATTGATGGCGTTCTCTTCATTGATGAAGCTTATTCTTTACTCGCAGAAGGCACCGGGGAGTATGGGAATGAGGCGATTGCCACTCTGTTGAAACGCATGGAGGATGACAGAGAGAGGCTGATCGTAATATTAGCGGGGTACAATGACGAGATGACTAAATTTATTAATTCTAATCCCGGTTTAAGATCAAGGTTTAATCGTTATTTTCATTTTGCAGATTACAGTGCGAATGAGCTATGGAGAATATTTCTATTGAATGTCAGCAGACATGATTATATACTGGGCGAAGGTGTGGAAGATAGAATGAAAAAATTTTTAGACAAAATTGTAATGAGAGCTGATCCTAATTTCGGGAATGCAAGATTTATAAGGAATTTATTTGAAAAGATTCTGGAAAATCAAGCCGCGCGTATAGCTTCAGAAGGTTATACGGATAGGGAATCTTTACAACGGATTGTCTTGGCCGACATAGAAAATCTAACGATTTAAGAAAGGTCGGACAATATTCTGATGTGTCATTATTTAGAAGTCATAAGTAGTACAGCAATATAATTTTAGCGCCGTGTAGTAATAGTTGAACCAATACTGCACGGCGCTCTTTATTTGTAAGTCGCGGTAAGGAGGTTTCAGATCAAGATTTTGAATACCTGGTTTCTTACGATAACGATATGAATACCGGGTGCAAGTCTTTCAATGGTTTTCTCCATACCATGATATTCCACCGTTCCACCGAGATTCACGACAGTAACGCTGTCGTCATCGGCAGCTCCGATGATTGTAAGGGTGTCACCATGTCGGTTGATTCGGATTTCGGCTACCTCGATACTGTAGACACCGGAGTATTCGGTTACAGAAACGTAGCAAGTCTGCTTTATGTTGCTGCCGTCGGTAGTTGAGGCTGTTATGTAACAGCTTCCAGGGCTGATAGCAACCACATTGCCGAACTGTGAAACCATAGCCACGTTGTCATCGCTCGAATCCCAAGAAAGAGTCGGGACAGAAGCATCTTCCGGAAGAATGACAGTTGCGATCTGCTGCGGCTCACCCTGCATCAGGGTCAAGGTGGTGTAATCAAGCGAGAGGGATGTAACCGGCACGGCAACTGCAGTTATGGGTTTGATATAGAAGAAGTTCTCCCATTGAGCTGCTCTTGCATATGTATCAACTGATGGTTGAGGTACGTAGAGGGTACATTTGAACTTATTGATGTCATCCAAAGCCTGCGAACCGCAAGTCGGAGGGACAGGATTATAGCTTGTCAGGCTTGTCATGTTCCCACAATCGGAGAAAGCATCGATCCCTATTTCTGAAACTTTGTTACCAAAGGTGAACTTGTTTAGTTCAAGACATCCGGAGAAAGCATAATCACCTATACTCTCAACACCATTTCCGATAAAGACCTCCTCAAGACTGCGACAGCCGTAGAATTCGTAGTCGGAAATTTCAGTCTCGTTATCTGCAACGGTAACTTTCTTGAGGCTGTCATTCCGATAAAATGGAGAATATCCATCCTCAACAAGTTTCGAATAAGATATGTTCCCTCCGATATATACCTCCTCCAGAGGGGCATCAATAAAGAGAGGTTTACCGGGGATAGGATTTTCAGTGTTGTCGATTACTTTCTCGCTATAACCGAGATAAAGCTCGTTCTGTCGATCCATTATCTCGAATCTGCGTAAGCTTGCACATCCATCGAACACCTGATTGCCAATCATCGTGACTCCGGAGGGAACCATGAACTCAGAGATCATCTTGTCTCCAGAGAAACAGCCTGTGCGGATTTCCGATAAACCGGTACCCAAGATTGCTGAATTGAGAGATTCGCATTCGGCAAACGCCCATTCTCCAAGCATCTTAACCGAGTTGGGAATAAACACGGATTCGAGGTTACGGCATCCTAAGAAAGCAAAATCTCCAACTTTGGTGATATTGTTTCCTATCTCAACCTTCGCGATGTATGTGTTTTTGTAGAAAGTGTATTCATTAATCTCTTCGATCTTAAAAGGAATACCCATGTATGTCACCTCGTTCGGAACGTGAGCGTAAGTGCCGGAAGGGATATATTTGCAGTCGATAGCCACGCAAGTACGGTCTACCGCCTGCCTGTTGAAAACATATAACACACCATTGACCCAGAATTTTGAACTCAGGTTCTGATATATTTTCTGATTCTCAAGGTCATAGGAAGACTGGGAAACATAATTGACGAGGCCGTGGACATTTTCATAACCCTGGGGACGGGTATTGGGGAGCCAGATCACCTTGGCGATTTCATTGGGTACGGGAGAATTGCTGATGTAGAAGGCATCTTTATCTATATCCCGGACTCCGATTCCTATGGTGAGGGAGAAAAGGTTAGGGCAATCTCTGAACTGGTATTTATCTATAGAGGTAACATACCTGCCAAGTTCAACAGACTTCAGGTTGGGATTACTTGCAAATACCCCATAATTCAAGGAGTTGGTGCTTGAGATCTCAACTGTTCGTCCGAGATAAAGGTTCTCAATATTGCAATTAGAGAATACATCTGTGCCTAAAATCAATTTCCTGGAGGCATCCTGAATCTCAAGATCACTAAGATTTGAGCATTCTGCAAACGCAGAAGAGTCGATTGTTTCTACATCCGACGGTATCACCACCTTTTCAAGCACTTTGCAATTATAGAAAGCATAACTGCCGATAGATGAAATGCCCTTGTCGAACGTTACGGATTTTAAATTGGAGTTCTTGAAAAGATATGGTCCTACAGATGCGGCTACAGTCAGATCAAATTTTCCGCTGGTGCCTGAGAATGGATTGCTGGATTGATATGAGGAGAGCGGCCGGGCGTAATATACTGAGGTGAGAGGGGAGTAAGCGAAAATATTTGCACCTACAGCCAAGGGCTCGGAGCTTTTTTCAAAGACTATTTGAGAAAGAGCTTCGCATGAAGAGAATGCATCTGATCCAATAGAAGTCACATATTCCGGTATAGATAAAGACTTTATGGAAGAACATCCGGAGAATGCAAGGCTGCCGATTGACATCGCAGTCAAGCTCTTGAGGAAGGGTACCTCAGTCAGGGAAGTACATCCTGAGAATGCACTCACCCCGATGGACAGGTTTGAAATGCCTTCCGCGAAATTAATTTCAGATAATCCTGAGCAATTGGAAAAAGCACTCTTCCCGATGGCCAGGTTGGAAATATTTTTAGGGAAATTAAGATCGGTTAATCCTGAGCAATTGGAAAAAGCACTCTCCCCGATGGTCAGATTTGAAATACTTTCCGCGAAATTTATTTCAGATAAACCGGTGCATCCCTTGAATGCGTTTGCTCCTATAGATGTTACGGATGCGGGAATGAATAGGGATTTTAAGGGAGCTCCGGGACACAAGTTGGCCGGAATCTCTGTTATTTTGTCGCCTATTGTGAGGTTGGTCAGATACTGCATAGACAATCCGGAGAATGGCTTTCCCAAATAAAGGTTGGTGATGTGTGAATCCGCAAAAACATCGTTGCCGAATGTCAGGTCATTATATCCGTACTCAATTCGGATGGTCTTAATATTCGGGCAGCCTTTGAAAGCTCCATCATCTACTTTATAAATATTACCATGGAATGTCACCGACTCCAATTGTTTACATCCCCGGAATATCCCTTCAAGATTGTTATCATAGGGCAGGACAAGATCCTTTAACGGTTCCGAACCGATATAGAGAGTCACCTCAGGATTTTCTAAAAAAAGTTCGTAAGCCCGGGTGAGGCTAAAAGAGTTCATCAGTTCAATGAATTGTACTGTAGGGTCTACTCTTTTCTCCGGATCCAGGGGAGACATTATAAATTTCTTTAGCGAAGGTAATTCAAAAGAATATATCTGCTGGAGAGTGTATGGAATACTCAGGGATTCGATATTCGGGCAATTATAGAAATAAGAGGCTACGGTGATATAAAAAGTATTACCCTCGACGTTTACACTCGCAGGAATCTTGATATCTCCTCCGATCTCATTATTTACAGGTGAAACTGCTACCGAGCCCTCCGGTACTTGGTATGATCCGGTTCCCCGTCCAAATATTAAATCGGGATATTCAGGAAGAGTCATGTCAGTATATTTCCGCTTAGTAAAGCTATACCACCCGTTATCCCTGTATGAATTATCTGCAAAAACCGGTACGGTCAGAGTAATATCTCTGGCATTTGGGAAAGCACGGTCAGGAAGTTCCGGAGCATGAAGACTTTTGCAGATAACATCCTTAAGACGGTTCGAATAACCGGTTCCGACATTGGCCACGGCAATTGCGGAAATTCTTTTAACATCTTCCCCTATGATAAGGGTACTGATATTTCCCATTCCTTCATAGGCGGTATTCCAGTTGGTGATGCCTTTACCAATTTCAAGGGTGCTTATCCACTGACATCCGCGGAATGCATAAGAT
Organism: uncultured Sangeribacter sp.; assembly: GCA_964499025.1. Lineage (GTDB taxonomy): Bacteria > Bacteroidota > Bacteroidia > Bacteroidales > Muribaculaceae > Lepagella. The sequence continues at coordinate 22,242 of CAZCJC010000032.1, read as the reverse complement.
GGCACATATGGCTCGGCTGTGATTACTACTGTGTCAACAGGTTCCCCAGCTACATATAGAAATCCCTCGTTCGTGAGGAACGGACGGTTTTCGAGTGTAAACCGAGTATACCAGAATTCAAAGGAGGGAACATCAATGGTATTAATTCTGGAATTTTCAAATGCGTCAGTTCCAACTGTCTGTATTGTTGCAGGAATAGTCAGCTTTGAAAAGCAGGAGTTCTTAAAAGCATTTGATGCGATCTCAGTTACAGTGTATTCTTCACCATTATAAGTTACGACAGTAGGAATCACAAATCTTTTAAAGTCATTATCAGTATACACATAATTATTCCCCGTTTCGTTTTCGGCGATGACGCTTGCCGTGTGGTTGAGAGCATTTATTTTATACATAAGATCACCGATACGGACCTCATCGATACTGACGGAGATAACTTTGAAATTTTTCCATCCGCTTGCTTGCCTATAAGCAGACTCATATTTTTCGGGAACAATCAAAGCGGCTTTTGTGTATATATCATCCGGGAAAGCATTGTTTGCGAGGGTTGGCGGAGTCTGGGCCTCGCAGTAGATATTCTGGATATTGACACTCCCGGTAAAAGATCCGTTTTCAATATAGGTCAGGCTCTCAGGCAATGATATGGAAGTCAGGTTCTTGCAATTACTGAACACACCGCTGCCTATACGGGCGATTGTTGCAGGAAGAGAGACATAGGAGAGCACGCTTCCGGCAAACGCGTTAACCATCAAACCTGCTACCGGGAAAGTCGTTCCCTCAACTGTGATCTTGCTCGGGAGAATAAGCTTATCGAGCTCCTGATAATTCAGCGAGGGGTCTTCGCTTTGGCACGTTACAAAGTAGGAATCATTCCCGGGACGGTAATAGTATGTGAGTCCATCTACCACCACTGTCTGATTGAACGTCTCCGGCCCGTAAGTATAAAGGTCATAATCTTTCCAGATATTTGCAGCCTTATAATTGCTATAAGATCCTTTCGGAACATATATCTTCGCGTTGCTTGAAATAGATAATCTGATATCGCAGACAGGAGGGGTAGTGGGTTTTAACCAGACAGCACTCAGCGAGGATGCCCCTGAAAACATAGATTCTCCGATAGTTTCCACGCTCTTTCCAATTATTACCTCTTGTAAGGATGTACAATTGTAGAAAATACAATGACTTATTGTGGTGACCTTATCGGGGATTGTAATGGATGTCAGCGAAGTGCAATCGGAGAAAGCATATGAGTCTATGGTAAGCAAAGAATCGGGTAATGTAAGGGATGACAGGGATGTGCAGGAATCGAAACAGTTGGCTCCGATCCTTGTTATTCCCGCAGGCAGGTTCACACTCCTCAATGAAGTGCAACCGGAGAATGAATGTCCATAGAGAACAGTAATTGACTCCGGGAGAGATACCTCCTTAAGGTTGACTTTCCCCTCGAAGCATCCCCAGTCAAGATATGTCACCGGGTACTCCTTTCCGTTATAGGATACTGTTGGAGGAATGTTAATTACAGTGGCTTCAGTTGTTTGGTCTCTGTTCACATATGCGGCCTCACCGTTCAGCCGATAATTGATTCCCTCAACGGTTAAGGTCTGGGCTTCAGCCAATCCTCCATACAAAAGGAGGAGGAGCAGCAGTCGTGTCAGGATTTTGTTCATGTTGTATTAAATTTTTATGTTATCTCATTTTAAGCTAAAAAAAAACGTTGACAATTTCGAATCCGAAACCATCAACATATTTTATGTAGTCTTGCTTCGAATCGCCAAACACGCACCGGCCTCAAAATATTTGAAATGGTACGTAATAGGAAATTCTGCAAGACGGGACGCAGATATGTAAAATTAAGAAGGGAGAAGAGCCGTCCCATCACTTTTAGCCTAACAACTCATTTTGTTGTCGAGGCTAAATTGCCGAGGTGATGTAATCTCCCTCCGGAAGCGTGGGATCAGGAAAGAAGTATCCAACGTTTCCGGATTGCATTGCAAAGTTACTCAATATTTCTTTTTAAACCAAATGTTTTGTTTGAGATGAATGGGATACGTGGATCTTTCCCGGTGCAAAAAAATTAAATTTCCTTAATTTTGAGAAAATTATATTGTAAAGTATTATCTTTGCATTAAATGTGGCAGTATCTTTATTAAGTCTATTAATTCTCCATGACGGTGCGTCAGAATGGATCAGATGCACCTCGGAGGTTTGAGCCATAATTACATTTTGACACAACCTTATCGTTTTTACAGCCTAAAATATAATACTAAGAACAATAATAAAAACTCATGAAGAGACAGATTCTAACCCTCCTTGCTGCTGCCGTGGCCTTAGGAGGATTTGCCCGTCCGCTTAAGGCGACCTGGGAATTGAGCGACCCGGAAAACCTCCCAGCCGTGGCCCTTTCCGGCGATGAGGTTTCACCAACATTGGTGACATCCGGTTTTTCACTTGGTGATAAACTCGTCAAGACAAGAAAAGTTACTGAATCAAACGCCGATACCGGATATGATGTGATCAAGTATGATCCGGCATTCACCGCATTTACTCCCGCGACCCGTGTTACGGCGAAGACTGCCGGCAACTGTGTGAATTTCACTGTGACTCCCAGCCAGGGTCATAAGTTCAAACCTGTCACCATATCATTTGATGCGGTCAAGGTTGGAACAGACGGTGGAAATATAGATGTATATTATACGGTCGGTAATGGACAGGAGGTGAAGGTTGCCACCGGCATATCTCCACTTAGAAACAAGCACTCCGGCACTAATAAGAATGCGTATAGCCACCATGAATATACTTTTGGAGACGTAATCACGGATGGAGAGCCATTCACACTCACTATCTATCTGATGAACCTTAACGGTATTGACAATGAGAACCCCAAGGAGATCGGGCTTCGTAATATTGTAATTGACGGTGCCGTAGATGAGGAACTATGTATCGTTTCCTCTTATATTAAGGATATGACGTGTGTGGTGTCAGATGTCAACGGCAAAAGTCAGGAGATTAGTCTCTATGATCTTATAGCTGATCTCAAGAATGGAGATAAGGCAAGCTATCAGAAGAGAATTACATCAGAGCCTACAGATATAACCTTCAAGATGAATGAGGGTTACACGGCCGAGGCATCTTTTGAGGGGAACACCATGACCGTAACAATCTCCGATGAGCTCGGCAAGCTGATGAGCTTTACGATAAACTTCAGAATAGCTCAGGTGGTGAACAAGCCAGCAGCTAAGCCTCTCAACCGTGGACTTATGGCTGTAAGTCTCACAGGAGCTAAGTCCGGTACAGGTAACCTTGTTTCCTGGCGTCATCGTGAGGCAGACGGCAAGGGTGTGAAATACAGACTTTTCCGTGGTACTGCCGAGGAGCAGAAAGTTCCTCTCAACAGAGGTCTCTATATCATCGACAAGACAAACTATCAGGATAAAGATGGTACGGCTGACAGCTATTACCGCCTTGAGACCTACGACCGCACCGGAACATTGTTAGAGACTGAGGTGAGTCGTAAGACTTGGGATAACCAGACTTTCTATATTCCCACAGAGGCTCCGATCGATACAAAGAACAATGCGACTTATACGCCGAACGATGCAAGTTTCTGCGATATGGATGGCGACGGAGAATATGAGATTATCCTCAAGTGGTCGCCAAGTAATGAGAAAGACGCTGCAAGCAGTGGCACAACGTCTCCCGCTATATTTGACTGCATCAAGCTTGACGGCACTCGCTTGTGGCGTATCAACACCGGTCCCAATTTCTTTACCAGTGCCCACACTATACAGTTTATTGCTTGGGACTTTGATGGCGACGGTTACGGCGAATTCATGATGAAGACGGGTCCCGGTACTGTCGACGGCCAGGGGAACTACGTGCTCTTGGGTGATGACAATCCGGAAGAGAATCTCCTCAGCGGCCGTGGCAAGCAGGATCATGGCCCTGAATACATCACTGTTTTTGACGGTATGACCGGAGCTGAACTCGCAACTATTCCTTATCACACGGACTATGCGGCCGGAAAAAGCTATTGGGGTGATGATAAACAGAACCGTTCCGAGCGTTATCTTGCCGCTCTGGCTTATCTTGATGGGCCAGACGCAAATCCTTGTCCTATCTTCGCGCGCGGATATTATTCCGGAGCGTTTGTGGCAGCCTACGACTGGGATGGCGAAACCCTTAAGGAGAGATGGGTAAGCCGTAATACCACCAAAGGTCAGGGCCTCTGGGGAGAGGGTGCCCACTGGATATCTGTCGGTGACTGTGATGGTGATGGCAAACAGGAGATCATCTATGGCTCAGCAGCCCTCGATCATGACGGATCGCTTCTTTATCGTACCGGCCTGGGTCACGGGGATGCACTCCATCTGGGCGACTTCCTTCCTGAACGTCCGGGTCTTGAGGTCTTCATGGTTCATGAGGAAAAACCCTATGGATATGACCTTCGCGATGCAGCAACCGGAGAATTTATTCTTCATAAAACGGAGAGTGGTGATACCGGACGTGGCTTGGCAGCCCATTTTGACACCTCTTCACCCCATTCTCAATTCCTTTATAGCGCATCTGCCGGAGTTCATGATTGTTTGACCGGAAATAAGATAGCCGACTCATGGGCAATCGGATCAAGTGGTGCAGGTATTAACAACCGTATCTATTGGGATGGCGATCTCTACGATGAATTCTACGACAAGAGTATCATTGCCCATTGGAATCATGAGAACAAGTGGTTCGACCGTTATAAAGTGAACGGGGGGATGTATACTATCGGCACCCTCAATAACGGAACAAAACACAATCCATGCGTGCTCGGAGACATTCTCGGTGACTGGCGAGAGGAGATTGTTCTTTGGGGTGAGGTTGAAGGTAAGACTTGTCTTATCATCAATGCGACAGACTATCCTACTGAATATCGTATACCTCATCTCATGGATGACCTTAACTACCGTGTGCAGGTTGTAAACCAGAACTGCTGCTACAACCAGCCCCCGCACCTATCGTTCGATCCCTCTGTGGTCTATGCCGGCAATCCCAATGTAGCCCAGCAGAAGAATGAATCTTCCGGTCTTGATGAGATCCTGACCGATATTGCAGATGAAGAGCTGGTTATTTACACTCTTCAGGGAATCCGCATCAATAATATCACATCTCCCGGCCTCTATATCATAAATGGAAAGAAGGTGATGGTAAAATAAACAAACCCAATGAAATCAAATTGATGTAAAGTCGATTGATCGCATATAAACTGAAACGGTCACTGCAATTTGCAGTGACCGTTTCAGTTTATATTAGAGTTTTTGGGGCTGATAGATCTTCGTATCTATATCTGGCGGAGGGCTCCGGTATAACTGTCCATGACGAATCCTTGAACATTCACTCCGGCAGGGGGCATCAGCGGGTGATTTGAGATTAAATCTACGGTTTCCTGAATGGCTGCGTCCGTATCCTCGAATCCGTGGAGCCATTCATTTAGATTTATTCCGCAATGTTTCATGAGATTGATATGCTCCTCACTGACACCACGCTCTTTCATGAGATCCAACATCTCATTTGCATCCATTCCCTGGACGCCACACCCGGTGTGACCGATAACCATAATCTCATTCACCCCCAATTCATAGACTGCTATCAGGAGTGATCTCATTGTAGAGTCGAAAGGGTTGACTATTGTAGCTCCGGCATTCTTGATGATCTTTACATCTCCGTTTCTGAAACCAAGGGCTGCAGGAAGGAGCTCTATTAGCCTGGTATCCATACAGGTGACGATGGCGATCTTCTTATCCGGATATTTACTTGTAGCAAACTTCTCATATTCACGATTCGCTACAAATTTTTCATTGAATTCCTTAATTTCCTTGATCATAACCTCAAAATTCTTTAGTATTCAAAGTAATTACAAAAAACTTAGAACAGTATAATTTTAACAAATTATCCCCTCCATTTCATAAAAATAGTGACTATGTTTATGCGCTGTAGTCAACTTGCTGAAATCATTCGCCCAAGACTGCCCCTGCGTCTCTGAAATTTTTGAAATGGGGTCTTACCCGTATTAACAGTATTTTGAGACACTTCTTTATATCAGTGATAGTGAGATCCTGCGTCTGACGGGATCTATTTCTATCACACGAGCCTCAACTTTCTGCCCCAGATGAAGGATGTCGGAAACGGCATTCACGCGTTTGGCAGAGAGTCGGGAGATATGTATCAGCCCGTTCTCTTTTATCCCAAGGTTGATGAAAGCACCGAAAGCCGTGATATTGCTCACCACTCCTGGGAGTGTCTGGCCTATGGACAACTGCTCGAAATTCTCCACTGCCGGAACAAAGGCATCGGAATTGTCGTCAGTTCGGGGATCTCGACCCGGCTTCCTCAATTCAGCCACAATATCCTGCATTGTTTCCAGTCCACCGACCCCTTTTTTAGCGAGCAGGCTTACATCAATGGAATCGAGCAATGAAGCATCCGCAGGAAGGTCAGCTGCTTTCCTGCCGATAGATTCGGCCATCTTTTTTACGAGTATATAGCTTTCGGGATGTATCCCCGTATTGTCAAGCGGTTCCTTCCCATCGCGAATCCGAAGGAATCCGGCACAAAGTTCAAATGCTTTCTCTCCAAGCCGGGGGACTCTCTTAAGATCCGTCCTTGAAGAGAACGGACCATTTTGCGCCCGGTAGGTCACGATGTTTGCGGCTAAAGCAGGCCCGATACCTGAAACGTATGACAATAATCTTTCAGAAGCGGTATTTACATCTACGCCAACGGAATTTACACATGCCATAACCGTATAGTCGAGGGCCTCTTTTAGGCGTGTCTGGTCAACATCATGCTGATATTGCCCGACTCCGATCGATTTTGGATCGATCTTTACAAGTTCAGCAAGCGGATCGATCAGCCGGCGTCCTATTGACACTGCACCACGTACGGTCACGTCTTTATCAGGGAATTCTCTTCTTCCCTCTTCAGAAGCAGAGTAGACTGATGCTCCGTCTTCATTTACGATAAAGATCTTTGAGGGGTCGAGAACAGCCGATTGTTTGAGAAAGCGTTCTGTTTCTCGCGAAGCAGTGCCGCTGCCAATTGCAGCCACCTGCAATTTATGGCGGTTTACCAGACGTTCTACAATTCTTCTTGCCCCCTCGGTATCATTTCGTGGGGCGGTAGGGAAGATCACCCCTTCATCCAGCAGATTCCCCTGCTCATTGAGAGCCACAACCTTGCATCCTGTCCTGTATCCTGGGTCGATGGCAAGAACCCTGACTCCTTTTAGGGGAGCAGCCAGAAGAAGCTGACGTAGATTTTGAGAGAAAATATCAATTGCCACTCCATCCGCTTTCTCCTTTAGCCCGGATGAAATCTCATTTTCAACAGATGGCAACAATAGACGTTTTGCAGCATCGGCCACAGCATCTTCTATGATATCGGCGCATGCGCCGGAAGCTCTTGCCGGGAGATATGCCCTGCACAGATTATCCTCAAGCGTCTCCTTTGACGCGCCAAGGTCATATTTCACCTTAACCAGCCCCTCCCTTTCGGCGCGCCTCAAGGCAAGATACTGGTGAGAGGCCATGCGTCGTATGCTTTGTGAGAAATTGGAATACTGAGCGAGCGAAGAGGTTTGTAGTTCCTCCTCTTTCCCTTTTGCCGGAGATGAAACCAAGGATGCGTCACGATTCAGAGCCTTCCTTGTAATGTTTCGTAGGCGAATGGATTCCGAAGCCCATTCTGCAATTATATCGGAAGCTCCCTGAATCTCCTCATCAGAGGCTCCGGGCAGGACCCCGCTCATTATTTTACGGGCCAGAGGTTCGAGCCCTTTCTCACGTGCGATTGTTGCCCGGGTTCGTTTCTTCGGTTTATATGGGAGATAGATATCCTCGATTTCAGTCATGGAGGAAGCATTGAGAATCTTCTCTCCAATCTGTGGAGATAAGGCTCCCGTTCCTTCAATGGCCGTACGGACGAATTCTTTGCGAGCCTCGAGTTCACGCACCTGCTTCAAGGTTGATTCGATCAGGCGTATCTTCACTTCATCGAGAGATCCCGTCTTCTCTTTGCGATATCGGCTGATGAAAGGCACCGTAGCACCCTCATCGAGAAGGGAGATCGTCGCCTCTACTCCCCTCAGAGGGAGAGCGGTGCGTTCCGCTACCATTTTATATATATTGTTTTCCATATTTGAATTTTCAAAATGATTATATAGGTTGATGGGGTGACATCAATAAGTATGAATAAGTATGACGCAAATTTAATTAAAAACAATGATTTTTTATAAATTTGTAACCATGAAGAAGAGATCCCTGTTTCCGTTAATAATGTTAGTTATCCCGGCTGTGATCAGCATGGCCCGGTCAACATGCGATTTATCTTTAGACCCCTGTCCAAGGGAATTTCCGGGTGTCATTACCCAGTGGCTTCAATCGAAGATTGATTCTGTTTCAGAAATTCCGGGTGGAGGAAGATTGGTCCTTCCTGCGGGAGAATATGTAACCGGCTCAATACGGCTTAAAACGGGTGTCGACCTCCATCTGGAGGCCGGTGCCAGATTGTTAGGAAGTGTCGATCCTTATGATTATGCCGGATACGTGTCAAACGGAGAGAAGGAGAGCAGGGTGGCGGATAAATGTTCGGAGCCATTATTTGCTCTCATCTCAGCAGATGGTGCCCGGAATGTGAGCATCAGCGGAAAAGGACTGATTGACGGGCGTGGTCTCGAATTGGCTTTGGCAATCGATAGTCTGCATCATATTGGTGAAAGGATAGACCCATATTATAACCACCGGAGGATGCGTCCCTCCATCAGACCCAAGCTTCTGGATTTTGAAAGGGTGAAAGGGCTGACTATAGAGGGCGTTTCACTGAAAGGGTCGGCAAGTTTGGGCGTGTCGCTGAATGATTGTCAAGATGTGGTGATAAGGAATATCGACTTTGAGAACAGGGCCTATTGGAATAACGATGGGATAGATGTGGCTGATTGCCGCAATGTTCTTATTGAAGGATGTGATATCAATTCTGCGGATGACGGAATAGTTCTAAAATCCTTTGATGAGAACGGGGGGAATGATGGAATAATAATCAGGAACTGCGAAGTAGCAAGCAGTGCCAACGCTATAAAGATGGGAACGGAATCTTTCGGTGGATTCCGGAATGTTGAAATAAAGAACATTCGGGTGAGGGATACTTTCCGGTCGGCGGTTGCTCTTGAAACGGTGGATGGAGCCCGGCTTGAGAATGTGGTTGTAGATTCTATCACTGCGGTGAATACGGGGAATCCGTTTTTCATCCGTCTGGGTCATAGGAGGGGTGCTAATCCGGGAATACTGAGGAATGTGACCATCAGCAATCTGAAATGTGAAGTTCCTTTCGGACGTCCTGACTCTGAATATGATCTGCGCGGACCGGATATTAATGTGATTCATAATCCGTTCCCTGCGAGTATCACAGGCATACCGGGTCACAGGGTGGAAGATGTGACCCTGCGTAACATAGAGGTCAGCTATCCCGGCAGGGGAACAAAAGGAATGGCTTATATCGGAAGTTACAGGTATAAAGATGTACCGGAGAAGATAAATGATTATCCTGAATTCCATATGTTCGGAGAGTTGCCCTCATGGGGCCTCTATGTGAGACATGTCAACGGCCTGACCCTTGATAATGTCAAGATGTCGGTTCGGGCTCCGGATTATCGCCCCTGTATGGTAGCTGTCGATGACGTATCCGATCTCCGTGGGGAAATAAAGGTTGAAGAAAAATAGTATTTCAGGGGAATCTGTGCTGATATCATTATAGGAAAAAGTAAAATATGTTTGAGCTCGCCGTTTGGAAAGGTGAGAATAAAATGTTAACTTTGCAGTGCAATTCTGCGGACCTTTTACCTTTGAAACTATAAGTTATAAGGGAAGGGAGACGGAAGTGGAGAAATTTGGCTGCTTGCAACCACTCAAAAAAATGCTAAAATCGCTGCAGAGACCTTGTGGGTCTCGCATTATGGCATAGATGGGTGGCGTATCAGCGTCACCTTTTTTTGTTAGTTAATAATTAATAATTGGGTAGAGATGAGTATTTTGCTTCTGGCGTTTAGCTTAAGTGAAACTTTGATCTTCTTAAAATGATAAGTAACTGTTCAAATTAAAACTACTATTAACAATAATCTATGTATGCTGCTCACCTACAACCAAATTGTATATGTTTAATATGAACAGCCACAAAACCTAAACAACAATCCCATATGAATTATCTTTTTACATCAGAATCCGTATCCGAAGGACATCCTGACAAGGTGTCGGATCAGATTAGCGATACTCTCCTCGATGAGTTCCTGGCGAGAGACCCTGAGAGCCATGTTGCAATTGAGACATTATGCACCACCGGCCAAGTGGTTATAGCCGGAGAGGTCAGTTCTCAGGCTTATGTTGATATACAGGATGTAACCCGCAAACTTATTGCTGACATAGGTTACGACCGTGGTGCTTACCGTTTCGATGGCGACGCATGCGGAATCCTCAGTACCATTCATGAACAGAGCGAGGATATCGACCGGGGAGTTAGCCGCCGTGATGACGGAACCTCATCGTCGGAAGATCTTCAGGGTGCCGGCGACCAGGGTATGATGTTCGGTTACGCCGTTGATGAGACTGCCAACTACATGCCTCTCACTCTTGACCTCTCGCATCTTATCCTGAGGGAACTGGCTGATATAAGAAGAGAGGGTAAGGATATGACCTATTACCGTAAGGGAAAACTTACCACTTATCTGCGACCGGATGCTAAAAGTCAGGTAACTGTAGAGTATGATGAAAACCATCGTCCGGTGAGGATCCACACAATAGTTATATCCACGCAGCATGATGAGTTCGTGTTGCCTCTTGATGAGACACGCGAGGCTCAGGAGCAGGCTGACAAGAAGATGCTGGAACAGATTCGCAAGGATGTGGAGGAGGTGCTTCTCCCCCGTGTTAAGGAGAAACTCCCCGAGGATATCCGCAATCTCTTCGATGAGAAACTTATCCTGCATGTGAATCCGACAGGTAAGTTTGTGCTTGGTGGTCCTCATGCCGATACAGGTCTTACCGGCCGAAAGATCATAGTTGACACCTATGGGGGGCGCGGTGCCCATGGAGGAGGAGCCTTTTCCGGGAAAGATCCCTCTAAGGTTGACCGCTCGGCTGCCTATGCTTGCCGTCACATAGCCAAGAATCTGGTGGCCGCAGGAGTAGCACGGGAAGTGCTGGTTCAGGTGGCGTATGCAATCGGGAAGGCAGAGCCTGTCAGCGTGTTTGTAAATACTTACGGCACCTCGAAGGTGGATATGAGTGATGCGGAGATTGCTGAAAAGGTTAAGAATCTCTTCGACCTCCGCCCCAAAGCTATTGAGAAAAGACTGAAGTTGCGTAATCCTATCTATCGTGAGACCGCGTCTTACGGACATATGGGCCGTGTGCCGCAGAAAGTGACCAAAATATTCAAATCCCGTTATGAATCCGAGCCTCTGGAGCGCGAAGTTGATCTTTTTACATGGGAAAAACTTGACCAGGTGGATTTAATACGAAAGGAATTCGGCCTATAATTTGCCGATTAGCATTAAAAATGTTATCTTTGCACGTTTTATTGGGTGAAAACACCTGAAACGTGCAAATTTTTTATGCACGTTCTTTACGAAATTAATAATAACAGCTATATAGTAGAATGGCAACATTAGAGAAAATCAGAAGCAAATCGGTGTTCCTCATCGTAGTTATCGGTGTGGCACTGCTCGCCTTTATCGTAGGTGACGCACTTACCAACAGCCAGAACATTTTTGGCGACCGGACCACAGTCGCAAAGGTGGGAAGCACAAAAATAGATTTCACGGAGTATCAGCGAAAGCGTGAGGAACTCAACAATCAGCTTGAAGACGCACGTCGTCAGAATCCTGCACAGTTCGCGAACTTCGACACTCAGGTTCTTGCGCAGATGGCGCTCGACCAGATTATGCAGCAGGATATCGTGCTGAATGCAGCAGACAAAGCCGGCATCCGCGCCACCGGCAATATTCTCCGTTATTACATGATTGAGAATCCTCAGAGTCAGGAGGTGATGGATATCGTTCGCCAGCTCAACGGAGCCGGTTTGAGCGTGCAGACGCCCCAGCAGGCTTATGAAGTTATCTTCAATCCGAAACGTAACGGTTTGACTGATGCCCAGATGGCTCCTTTCCAGAGAGCATGGCTGGCAGCTGAGAATAAGCTTAAGGAAACAATGAAGGGCAACATCTATCAAAGAGTGCTCGCAGGAACTGTTAAAGCCAATGACCTTGACAAGAAGGCTCTTTATAATGATTATATCACCACAACAAATGTAGATGTGGCTTATCTTCCCTATGGAGTGCTCGATGCCAAGGAATACCCTGTAAGCGACGAAGATCTCAAGAAAGCATATGCTGAGAAGAAAGGCCTTTTCAAAGTTGAGCAGCCCACAAAGGATGTTTCCTTTATCTCAGTAAGTATTTCTGCCTCTGCAGCTGACCGGGCAAAGGCTCGTGAGCTCGCTCAGGAGACTGTGAAATCCCTGCGTGACAGTGCAGGCCAGCTGAGCAAGCAGATCAAGAAAGAGGGTGTGAGCATGACTCATCACTCTGTTCGCGGTTCTGATCTTCCTTCAGGTATGGTCAAGGATTTCGTTACTTCCGCTCCTAAAGACAGTGTTAAACTTATCTCAGAGAATATTCAGGGTTTCACAGTGGTTCGTGTTGGAAAACGAGTTGAGGCAATCGACTCTATCCAGGTTAACCTTGTAAGCACCGCCACAGAGGATCTCGGTCTGAAAGTTATGGCAGCACTCAATGCCGGTCTCTCAGCCGATTCAATTACTGCACGCTTCTCTATGGATAGTGTTGTTCCGCAGCTTAATCAGTGGGTTCCCCTCTATACAGAGAATGGCCCGACAAATGCTATCCCTGACGCGACCCTCGACAGCCTCAAGAATGCTGCCGGCCGTTATATCACAATTCAGGGGGGTGCCCAGGGAATGTTGATCGGTAAGATAGTTAAGCAGAATGCTCCTGTCACCATCTACGATTATGATGAGGCTACATATGTGCTTGGTCCGAGTGTCAAGACCGTTAATGATGAGCGTGCCAAACTTGAGAAATTCCTTCTTGAGAACAAGACTGCTGCTGACTTTGCAAAGAATGCCGAGAAGGCAGGTTATACAATCCAGAAATACAGCCTTAATCAGTCAACACCAGCGATTCCCCGTATGATGGGCATGAATAGCTATTATCCCGATAGCCGCCAGGTGGTTCGTTGGGTGATGATAGATGGCGATCCCGGAGAGGTTAGTCATATCTATGAGTCTAAGAATGCCATCACTCCCGCGCTTTATGCTGTAGCAGTGGAAAGCAGCTATGATGATTATGTGCCATTGTCAAATCCTGATGTGAATGCAATGTTGACTCACGAAGTTCGTGCATCCAAGGCAGGCGACAAACTGGTAGAAAAATTCAGCAAGAAAACACAGAGCCTCCAGAGTGCAGCTCAGGCTATGGGTGTTGAGCAGCGCAATATTCCCACATTCCGTTTCGGTGCTAACGCCGGAGTTAACGATCCTGATGTCATGGGTCGCATCAACGGTTCGAATGCGGATAAGAAAGTTGTGATAATGAAAGGTGATGATGGCGTTTACGTTTATCAGATCGCTGGTAAGGGTAAGGAAAACTTCCCCTTCTCGGATCAGATGTACGAGCAGCAGTATTATCGTCTTGTGAATCCTAATCTTGTTGACATGATCAAGGGTGACAAGAAGATCAAGAATAATATTTACAAATTTGAGGCCGGAGAGTGATTCGCGGCTTTGACATAACGAAATTGAAAAGCCTCCCTCGGGGGGCTTTTCAAGCAAATTACCCAAGGTGATGGATAAGACTGAGAAGATAAAACTGATAGGCATGACGCTTGAGGAGCTGCAGTCGGTGGCTCTGAGAGGAAATATGCCTAAGTACGTGGGTAAGCAGCTTGCGGAATGGCTATACGACAAGAAAGTTGTTAGCTTCGAAGAGATGGCAAACATCTCAAAGAAAAATAAGGAATGGCTTTCGGAAAATTATGAGATAGGGAGGGAAGTTCCTTCAGTAGCCACTAAATCAACCGACGGAACGGTTAAATATCTTTTCAATGTTGGTAGGGGAAATTTTGTAGAGTCAGTATATATCCCTGACAAGGATCGGGCTACGCTTTGTGTCTCGAGTCAATCGGGGTGCAAAATGAATTGCTATTTCTGCGCCACGGGAAGGATGGGGTTCAAGGCTAATCTGACCTCAGCGCAGATCATCAACCAGATCTTAAGTATTCCTCCTGCTCCACGCAAGGGGGAGGAGCCAATGACCCCTCTGAGCAATATAGTCTTCATGGGAATGGGAGAACCTTTGGATAATTATCGTGAGGTTGAGAAAGTGATTGAGATTCTGACTGCTCCGTGGGGATTGGCTTGGAGCCCGAAGCGCATCACTGTTTCAACAGTAGGGAAACTTCCGCAGCTCAAGGAACTTCTCGACAATACTCAGGTGCATGTGGCAGTCAGCGTTCATACTGCCGACACTCCGCAGCGCGAGTCGATGATGCCTGCACAGAAAGCCTTCCCGATTTCATCAGTGATGAAACTTCTGTCAGGATATGATTTCAGTCATCAGCGCAGGCTATCGTTGGAGTATATTATGTGGAGAGGGGTTAACGACGATATAGCGCATGCAGAAATGTTGGTTAAGCTTATCGGGAATGTGGATTGCCGTGTGAATCTCATCCGTTTCCATGCCATCCCGGGGGTGGATCTCAAACCTTGTAGCGAAGAGCGAATGCTGATGTTCCGAAATTTCCTCAATTCAAAGGGGATCACGGCTACCATCCGCGCATCGCGTGGTGAGGATATTGCCGCAGCTTGCGGAATGCTTGCCGGCACAAAGAAGAATTAAGAATTTTTACAGAAGATTAGAAGAATGAAACCTATAAGAGTGGGTATTACCCATGGCGATATAAATGGCATCGGTTATGAGGTGGTGTTAAAGGCGATATGCGATGAGCGTATTCCCGAATTGTTCACCCCCGTGTTCTACTGCTCTCCCCAGATAGTAGAGAAGGCACGAAGGGAATTTAATCTGGAGCTTCCTCCGATGCATATTGTGAAGAATCCGGGAGATATAAGAGATGGAAAACTTAACATCGTTGAAGTTTCCGTTACTCATAACGATGTTACACCGGGTGTTCCGACCGAGGTTTCAGGACGTGCAGCGGTCGAGGCTCTCGAACTTGCTGTCGATGCTCTCAAAAGGGGAGATATTCAGGTGCTTGTCACAGCTCCGATATCTAAAAAAGCAGTTCAGAGTGAAGATTTCAAGTTCCCCGGCCATACCGAATACCTTCATGACCGTCTGGGAGATGGGAGTGGAGCGTTGATGATATTGTATAACGATTATCTTCGTGTTGCACTCGTTACAACACATCTTCCGCTCTCGGCCGTTCCTAAAGCCATCACACGAGAGAGGGTGCTTGATAAGATAAGAAGTTTTGAGAAGTCGCTCAAAGGGGATTTCACGTGCGAGCGTCCGAAGATCGCCGTTCTCTCCCTTAACCCTCATTGTGGCGACGAGGGTCTGCTTGGTAATGAGGAGAAGGATGAGATTATTCCGGCCCTTGAGGATGCAAAAAATGAGGGGATACTCGTTTTCGGTCCATATTCGGCTGATGGATTTTTCGCCGCCGGTTCATTCGGGAGTTTCGATGGTGTTCTTGCCATGTATCATGATCAGGGGTTGGCTCCGTTCAAAGCCATTGCAGGAGAGACCGGAGTCAATTATACTGCGGGAATGCCATTTGTAAGGACCTCTCCCGACCATGGCACCGCATATGATGTGGCATGGAAAGATAAGGCAGATCCGACCTCAATGCGACAGGCTATTTATAAAGCTATAGATTTATACAGAAACCGCGAGATTCACCGTCAGGCCTCTTCCAATCCGTTGCGCAAAGCGCGTCAGGAAAAGGGAGCAGACAAGACCGTGGATCTTACAAAAGAGGAAATTACGGATTAATTATGAATTTCGGAATAATAGCAGCCGGAGAAGGTTCGAGGTTGGTTGAGGAGGGTGTGGCCTATCCCAAGCCGTTGGTCCCTCTTCACGGCGAACCTATGATTGGTAGGCTTATAAGGATATTTATTGAGAACGGGGCTGGAAGAATTTCGGTGATTGTCAATGAGCATATGACTGAGGTCAGGGCGTTTGTCGAGGAGCTGAAAGGGCAACTGCCGGTGCCATTGGATCTGGTGGTTAAGACAACCCCTTCCTCAATGCATAGTTTTTACGAGTTGGGGAGCCTGCTTAAAGGTCACGGACGCTTTATTGTAACCACGGTCGATACGATATTCCATGAAGAGAATTTTTCCGCCTATGTGAAGGCTTACGCGTCGGCACCTTCGGAAGTGGAGGGTATGATGGCATTGACATCATTTGTTGATGATGAAAAGCCTCTTTATGTCGAGACTGATCATGAGGGAGACATCAAGGCCTTTCTGGATAAAAAGGATGAGGAGCTTCCTGAAGGTTGGCGGGAGTATGTTTCGGGAGGTATCTATGGCCTGTCGGATCGCGCGGTAGATGTGCTCGACAGTTGTCTTGTCAACGGCGTGAGCCGTATGCGTAATTACCAGAGAGCTCTTGTAGAAGCAGGTTTGAAACTCAAGGGATTCGACATGGGTAAGATAATAGATGTCGACCATGCCGGAGATATACGCAAGGCAGAGGAATTCCTTGCCCGGTAAGAAATTTTTAATGAGATCATATAACCCATAACAATATATGGCAGATATAAAGATTGCCGGAGTAATGAGAGCCGGCGCCTATTCTCCGAATCACATAGGCAATGATGCAGCCATTTTTAATGCAACGGCCGATCAGCTTCGCAAGCGTGGCTGCGAGGTGAAGGTATATAATGAAGAGCAGTTCCGTCAGGAAGATATCAGGGAGGATATAATCCTCAACATGTGTCGTGAACGTGCCTCAATAGAGAAACTTATCCGTATGGAGGATGAAGGGAGGCTCGTGATCAATTCCGGATATGGTATTGAAAACTGCACCAGAGAGATGATGACCAGAATCCTTATGGGGAACGGAATTCCCTATCCCGATAGTCTCATAGTGAATACTAATGAGGATGTGAGGAAGGAACTTGAGGAGAAGGGTTATGGAAAGGTGTGGATCAAGCGTGGTGATTTCCATGCCATGCACAAAGAGGATGTGAGTTATTGCCGCCATGCCCAGGAGGCACAGGAAGTGCTACATGAGTATTTCTACCGCGGGATAAAACGCGCTGTTATCAACAAGCATCTTGTAGGAGACCTTATTAAATTCTATGGTGTTAGCGGCCAGGACTGGTTCTATTGGTTCTATCCTTTTGATGAGGGGCACAGTAAATATGGTTATGAAGCCATCAACGGGAAATCTCATGGCATAGAGTTTGATCTTGAAGGGCTGAAGGATATGTGCCAGCGAGCTTCTGACATAATGGATGTCAAGATTTATGGAGGAGACTGTATTGTCGATCCCGACGGGTCGATCCGTATAATCGATTTCAACGATTGGCCAAGTTTCGCACCCTGCAGGGATGAGGCTGCCCCCCATATTGCCAAATGTGTATTGCAGTCGATAAAAGAATGGAGAAAGAGATGAGCGAGAATAAAGGAACCAAGAATGAATCAGGCTTCAAGTCATCCTTGAAGTCGATGGACACAGAGGAGACTTTCGACCTCATATTCTATCGCCCGATAGGTTATATGTGGGCTCTCCTTGCCAAAAAACTCGGAATCACCCCAAATGCTATAACAATTGCCTCAATATTTCTTGGGGTGGGAGCCGGCGTATGCTTTTTCTTTAATGAAAACTTCAGCCCATGGATCAATTATTTCTGGTGGAACATCATTGGTGTTCTTCTTCTGATTTGGGCCGATTCATTTGACAGCGCCGACGGCCAGCTTGCGCGTATGACAAAGCAGTACTCCCGTCTTGGACGTATCCTTGACGGAGTGAGCGGTGATTTCTGGTTTGCCGCTATCTATATCGCAATCTGCCTGAGGGAGAATATGACAAGCGATTTCTTCTCCTCCCATCACTGGGTGATATGGGTAGTTGCCGTGGCAACCGGTTTCTGTCACGCTATTCAGGCGGCCATGGGTGATTATTACCGTCAGTTTCATCTCTATTTCCTAAAGGGCAAGGAGGGAAGCGAACTTGAAAGGGCGGATCTGCTGTGGGAGAAATTCCACGCACTTAGCTGGAAACGTGATTTCTTTCAGAAGTTCACGCTTATGTTCTACACCAACTACACTGTGGGTCAAGAGAAAAGAACGCCCAATATGCAGAAGTTGCGTAAAGCATTACGTGACAAATACGGAGATGATATCCCTGAAAGTTTCCGTAACGCATTTAGGGCAAAGAGCAAGCCGCTTATGAAGTATACCAACATACTTTCTTTCAACACCCGTACGTTTGCTCTTTTCGCGGCGATTCTGATTTTCCGCATGCCATGGCTCTATTTTGCTTTTGAACTCACGGTTCTCAACGGTGTTTTAATATATATGATGTGGAGGCATGAAAGGATCTGCAAACAGTTTATAAAAGAACTCTAATATGGATATCACAAAAGTTAAAGGGATAATTTTTGATTATGGTGGCACCCTCGATACCGGTGGTGACCATTGGAGCGAAGTGATATGGGCCGCTTATCAGAAGGCCGGAGTTGCTGTTGACAAAGCAGAATTCAGGGAGGCTTATGTGGCGGCTGAAAGGGAGCTTGCACGCACTAAGCATATACTCCCTGACCATAACTTCGGCGATCTTCTCCTTATCAAAATGCGTCTGGAACTTCAGTGGCTGTCGGAAAATGGTCATTTCCCCCCTGCTCAGGTTGAAGAGAAGGGGAAAGAGATTGCCGACATATGTTATCAATCAGCCAAGACAAAAGTGGCAGAAGCCGTACCGGTGCTTGAAGCGTTGAGTAAGAATTATAAGCTTGAACTCGTTTCAAATTTCTACGGAAACATACAGACCGTATTGAAAGATTTTGGTATTGCACGGTTCTTCCCAAAGATTGTGGAGAGTGCGGTGGTTGGTGTCAGAAAGCCTGATCCCGAAATTTTCAGGCTTGGTGTGAAGGATCTCGGACTGTCTGCCGATGAGGTGGTGGTTATTGGAGACAGTTATAGAAAGGATATCGAGCCTGCAATCAAGGCTGGTTGTCAGGCCGTGTGGATAAAAGGTAAAGGGTGGACCGCTGAGGAGGATGCCCAGACATATCCTGATACAATCACTGATATTTCGCAACTTTTGGTATTATTTGATATAAAGCCCAATTAACTATAATTAACATAAATCTGTGAAATAGGCTAAAATTTAATAAATAATAACTACTGAGGGACTCTATTAATAAACATTAAGAATAGAGTCCCTTAAATTTTGTTTAAATTCGTTTGCAGATTGAATTAAAGGTCATAATTTTACTGCCGAATTCCTACAGGTAGTAATTTCGCAACAATACAACAGATAGAATTTACACCCGACTCCTTAAGAAGATGTCTACACTAATTGACGAAAGTTAAATAGTATCTACAATAAAAAATCAGTAGGACAGCTTCATGTGAATTTATTCAATCACAAACAAGAGATAACCCGATTGAATATCTTTTCCCGGATTCAGATTTAGATTCTTCGAGTGCATTTGTGGGTTGAAGGTTAAATATCCCCCAACACGACAGATCGCTCATACAGTAGACTTCGGTAAGTGACGGAGTTTACATGCCCATCGTACGCCTTAAATAACGTAGTGCACGACATCCTTGATGCCATGGGCAGGATTAAATCACTTCAATCATTAAAAATTATGGCAAAAAAAGCAGAAGAGGCCAAGGGAAAGCTTGGCGTAATGGTAGTTGGTTTAGGTGCGGTGACCTCGACATTCATGACAGGAGTCTTGATGGCGCGTAAAGGATTGGCGAAACCTGTCGGTTCGATGACCCAGTATGATAAAATCCGAGTTGGTAAAGGTGCTGATAAAAAGTATCTGCATTATAAAGATATCGTGCCGATCGCGAGCCTGGATGATATAGTGTTCGGAGCTTGGGATGTTTATCCCGCCAATGCTTTTGAATCTGCAGTGAACGCGGAGGTGCTGAAAGCAAAGGATATTCTCCCGGTTCAGAAAGAACTCGAAGCTATAAAGCCTCTTAAGGCGGCTTTTGACAAGAATTATGCCAAGCGTCTTGATGGAGACAATGTGAAGGAGGTTAAAGACCGTTGGGATATGACAGAGCAGATACGCGAGGATATCCGGAATTTCAAGAAAGAAACCGGGGTGGATCGTGTGGTGGTTCTCTGGGCTGCTTCTACAGAGGTTTATGTGCCGATTGATGAGGAGGTGCATGGTTCGCTTGAAGCTCTCGAAAAGGCTATGAAGGCAGATAATAAGGAGAGGATCGCCCCCTCGATGTGTTATGCATATGCCGCCCTTTCAGAAGGGTGTCCGTTTATAATGGGAGCTCCCAATACAACAGTTGATATTCCTGCCATGTGGGAACTCGCAGAGAAGACAGGGATGCCTATTGCCGGCAAAGATTTCAAGACCGGCCAGACATTGGTGAAATCCGGTTTCGCTCCGATTATCGGAACGCGTTGTCTGGGTCTGAGTGGCTGGTTCTCCACAAATATATTGGGTAACCGCGATGGCCTTGTGCTCGACGAGCCGGCTAATTTCCGCACAAAGGAGGTTTCAAAACTTTCTACTCTGGAGAGCATCCTCGTGCCTGAAGAGCAGCCGGATCTTTATGGTCACGGTAATGACGAGGATACACAATACTACCATAAGGTTCGCATCAATTACTATCCTCCGCGTAACGATAATAAGGAGGGTTGGGACAACATCGATATCTTTGGTTGGATGGGTTATCCCATGCAGATAAAGATTAACTTCCTCTGCCGCGACTCCATCCTTGCCGCTCCACTGTGTCTTGACCTGGTATTACTCAGCGATCTTGCTGCAAGAGCGGGGAGAAGTGGCATACAGCGTTTCCTGAGCTTCTTCCTCAAGAGTCCTATGCATGATTATACAAAGGGAGAGGTGCCTGTCAACAACCTTTTCCAGCAATATACTATGCTTAAGAACGCTATCCGTGAGATGGGCGGATATGAAGCAGATGAAGAGATAGATTAACTATATCCATACTTTCAGGGGTGTGCTGCAGGAATAGACCGTTAGGGGTATTCCTGCAGCAAACCTCTCTTTTTGTTGCTCTCGAAATAATTGGCTAACTTTGCAGCCATGAGAATAGATATACTGACGGTGATACCCGAAATGCTGGAACCATTTTTCAACTGTTCCATCCTCAAACGCGCCCAGGATAAGGGACTGGCGGAAATCGTGGTGCATAATCTGAGGGATTATAGCACCAACAAGCATCGGAAAGTGGATGACTATCCGTTTGGAGGAGAGGCAGGGATGGTGATGCAGATTGCTCCGATAGATGCCTGTATATCCAAATTGAAGGAGGAGC
Organism: uncultured Sangeribacter sp.; assembly: GCA_964499025.1. GTDB lineage: Bacteria > Bacteroidota > Bacteroidia > Bacteroidales > Muribaculaceae > Lepagella. The sequence continues at coordinate 684 of CAZCJC010000032.1, read as the reverse complement.
GGGAATATGATGAGGTAATTTTCACTTCTCCCGACGGAGAGACCTTCGATCAACCTATGGCTAATTCCCTGTCACTTTTGAATAACGTCATAATCCTATGTGGCCACTACAAAGGTGTTGACTGGAGAGTGAGGGAACATTTGATAACCAAAGAGATATCCATAGGGGATTATGTGCTTACCGGGGGAGAGCTTCCGGCTGCCGTCATTGCCGATGCAATGGTGCGCCTTATTCCCGGGGTGATAGGGGATGAGCAGTCGGCTCTTTCCGACTCGTTCCAGGACGGGTTGCTGGCTCCTCCTGTTTATTCCCGTCCTTCAGATTATAAAGGATGGAAGGTGCCGGATATCCTTTTGTCAGGACATGAGGCAAAGATTGCGGAATGGCGCTATGAGCAGGCTCTTGAGCGCACCCGCCGCCTGCGTCCCGACCTCTTGAAGTAACCGCTATCCATGACGATGCATCTAACTCATTCTAACGCATCTTAAGGAGCAGCGCCAAAATTAACATTTTGACACAGCCCCTTTATGAGATGAGGCCTTGGCAAATGGCCGAAATTAAAGAGATGGTTTATAATAAGCTAAATTTGCGGGGGATTAAAAAAAATATTATCTTTGCAATGTAATTAAATCAAGCCGCAATAGCTCAGTCGGTAGAGCATTTCATTCGTAACGAAAAGGTCGT
>CAZCJC010000031.1:0-35107 GCA_964499025.1 uncultured Sangeribacter sp. | reverse complement strand
ATAGCCCGCTATGCTCAATCGCTCAAAAGCCAAAAATCACTCCAACCCAGCGACCTCAGGGGCTCTCAAATTTATGAGATGGGCTCTAAATTCCCTTGCAATGTCGAAAGCATCCTTGAAGAAAATCATAAAAGATCTTGAGAAAGAGAGTCTGGCTCAGATTATCCTTGAACTTTATGATGCCCGGCCTGAAGCGAAGGAATACCTTGAGTTCTGGCTCAATCCGGATGCTGATGCTGAGTTGCAGAAATATCGCAAGAAGATCTTCAAGATATTTTTCATATCTGAAGGTAAACCGAGGAAATCCCCCGCATTTTCAGAAATCAAAAACTTTTTGAAATATTTCATTTCATTGGGAATCGAGCCTGAGAAGGTTGCCGACCTGATGCTTTATATTTCCGAGACCTACCGGGACTGGCTTTCATTACGCAGGCACGTGGTGAGTCACAGAACCCGATTCGACAAATTGCTCAGTGAGGCCTCGGCATATATTGAGACTGCCTCGCTGGAGGAGCTTTACGGACTGCGTCTTGAGAGAGTGCGTGAAGAAGCCGAAAAGATATTTGAGCGAGGTGATGATTTGCGCCGCCGCAGATGGGGTTGGAGATGGTGAGAGATGTCGCATAACATAAAAATATAATTTGGCAGGCGATAGTTTTTTTTTAAATTTACGCCAACCAAATATCCTGGCTCCCGGTTCCGAAGCATTCGGAATTGAATATCAAAAGAATTAACAAGGGAAAACGGATGATTTGCGACACCTAATACCTCTATACCATGAAAATTGGAATTCCCAAAGAGATTAAAAACAATGAAAACCGTGTAGGAGCAACCCCTGCGGGAGTCAAGGAATTAGTGGCTCATGGCCATACGGTTTACGTGCAGCACACAGCAGGCGAAGGAAGCGGATTCAGTGATGAGGAATACACCGCTGCCGGGGCAGAGATACTCCCCACAATCGAGGATGTATATGCCGTGGCCGAAATGATAATTAAGGTCAAGGAACCTATCGAGCCCGAATATCCCCTCATCCGCGAAGGGCAGGTGCTGTTCACTTACTTCCATTTCGCTTCCGACCGGGAGCTAACAGAGGCCATGATTGCCGATAAAGCTGTATGTATAGCTTATGAGACGGTCACCGATTCTCAGCATCGTCTCCCCCTGCTTATCCCCATGAGCGAAGTAGCCGGAAGAATGTCGATTCAGGAAGGAGCAAGATTTCTCGAAAAGCCACAGGGTGGACGTGGTGTCCTATTAGGTGGAGTTCCGGGAGTAAAGCCCGCAAAAGTTCTTGTGCTTGGGGCAGGCGTAGTCGGTCGCAACGCAGCCCTTATGGCCGCCGGCCTTGGCGCGGACGTGACAATCACCGACATTTCACTCCCCACACTTCGCCACTGCTCGGAAGTGATGCCAAAGAATGTAAAGACTCTCTTCTCCTCTCGCCATAACATCGAGATGGAACTTCCCGACACTGATCTTGTGATCGGATCAGTACTCGTGCCCGGTGCCAAAGCTCCGCATCTTATCACCAAGGATATGGTATCCCTGATGAAACCGGGATCCGTAATGGTGGATGTCGCAGTCGACCAGGGTGGTTGTTTTGAAACCACTCATCCAACCACCCACTCCGAACCCACATATGTAGTTGACGGAGTGATACAGTATGCTGTAGCAAACATCCCCGGAGCCGTACCCTACACTTCCACTCTTGCCCTGACCAACGCTACCCTTCCATATGCGCTGCGGCTCGCGGATTTGGGTTGGAAAGAAGCCTGCAGAAAAGATCCGGGATTGGCAGAAGGTGTCAATATGGTTGACGGCCTCATCACATATAAAGCTGTGGCAGAAGCCTTTGATCTCCCCTATACACCACTGAGCCTCTGACCGGCTTATACCATGAAACACTCAAATTAAAAATATCGAAAAACACTATACCTAACAAATCTTGAAACGAAGAAGAGGGTGCTTGCGTTAAGTACCCTCTTTCTGCATTCATTGGATATGTCTTTTCCAGTGATAAAACCGGATTGTCAGTAGCTGTTCAAATTAAATATATGCTATTTATAATTATCTATATATGCAGCTCACAGCTACTTGAAAGAAATATCCGATAAATTACGGAACCAATTTCCAAGGCAACATCTCATAAAATTTGAAAGTCCCCGGGTCGCAGAATTTTTAAAAGATGGAGTCCTAAGCGGGATAATTAAGATTTTCCGGCTTCGGATCAGTAAGCACCTCATCAAGATATTTTCTTGCAGCCTTTTTAGCACCCTCAAGATCCATGAATGAATAATTTCCGCAGTCCTTCGGAGTAGCACCCGGAATATCACCCTCAAAGTTCGCCACAAAACCCATTGTCTCCTTTATCAGTGGAACAATCTCCTCCGATTTGAATTCACCCGAAAGAAGGAGATAGTTACCGGTGCAGCACCCCATCGGGCCCCAATATACCACACGGTCACTCCATTGCGCATGATTTCTCAGAAATGTTGCAGCAAGATGCTCCATTGCATGCAGAGCCATTGGAGAAAGAGCTTCATCACGATTGGGGCGTGTCATACGAATATCGAATGTGGTTACCACATCCCCCGATGGAGTTCTATCCTTACGGGATACAAACACTCCCCGTTGCAATCTTTCATGATCTATTGTGAAACTTGCTATCTTTTCCATTTGAACTGACTGAAATTGGTAAGACTGATTTATAATATTTATTCAAATTTAATATTTTTAAACTAAATGACCCCAATCAATGTTAAAAAAATAAAGTAGTTGGTAAAAATTAATGAACAAATAAAACAAAGTTGTTTTTGTGCAGGTTTTGCTGCGGAGGTAGGAAGCATACTCCGGTATGCGACTTAATTACAATGGAAGAGATGCCCAAATAATCAGTTTTATTGTTAAAGAATATCAACTACCATATATCGATTATTTTTTACAAACTACTTCTACCGATTGCTTATTGAGTTTGCATTGCATCCTTGATGGCATAGACCTCACTTAATATTTTCGCTATGAAATACAGTCTGCCACTATTCACCCTCCTCCTCGCTTCTCCGGTTTATGCACAGACCTCAACTGCCGGCAAAGGTGCAGAAGAGGAAAGTTCCGAGAAAAAAATCGAATTCATAAAGACCGCCAAATATGACGATGTCAAGGAACTCCTCAAGAAGGATCGTCCTCACGACAACAACGCCATGCCGGTGCCGCATTTTGCTATTCGCACACCCGACAATAAATTCGTAATGACAATCGGAGGCCAGATCAACCCAATCATTGGATGCGACCTGGGTAACGATCTTTATGAAATGCCTGATGCCGGGATCAGTTTCGTAACCTCACAGATTCCCGTGCCCTCAGTGTCAGGGAAAAGATCGGATTTCTATATTAACCCGCTGCGTGCTTCCATAGATTTTCAAGTAGTTGGATTCGGTGGAACAGATCAACAGGTCACAGGATATATTCAGTTTGGCACAAACGGAGTTAACAATCAGCTACGGCTCAAAAAAGCGTATGTTAGCTGGATGGGATTAACAGCAGGTATGAAACATACCCTCTTCCAGGACGAAGCGGCTTCACAACCTCCAACAATCGATCCTCAGGGACCATCGGGAGAAGTGGCCGGAACAGCCTATGAGATTTCATATACCTCAAAATCATACAAGGGCTTCCGGTTTGCAATAGGACTCGATATGCCCTCCTATTACACCTCCGACGGATATTACCGTGGAAAGGATTTCAAATATTGGAAAGGTGAAGAGATAGAAGGCCAGCCGGTTGCCGATCCGACAGCCTACAACCAGAATGTGCCCGATATCCCAATGTGGGTTGAATGGGCAGCCTCAGAATACAACCGTATACGTCTGTCGGGAATAATACGTAACTTCTCTTACAAAGACCTTCTAAGCAACAAACGTCGTGCCTCTGTCGGTTGGGGACTCATGGTGAGCGGTAATCTCAACCCAATAGAACCTCTTATATTCTACATGCAGGCAGCCTATGGCAAAGGGATTGGGGCATACATGCAGGATCTATCGGGCCAGCCACTCTCGTTCATACCCGATGATTCTCATCCGGGATATATGACCCCTTCGCCCATGATGGGTCTCACCCTTGGCGCAACCTACAATATCAATAAAAAATGGCAGGTTAACGCCATGGCTTCAGAAGCTCGGATCTGGAAAGTTAGTCCGTATGCTCAGGCAGCCGCAACATCCGGCAATGCCATCAACAACTATCGCTACGGCTTCTATGCGGCCGGCAATGTTTTCTACAACATCTCATCCTACCTTCAGGTAGGTCTCGAATACCTCTATGGTCATCGTAAGACCTGGGGTGACGGAGGAGCATCCGACAACCGCATTCAGATGCAATTCATGTTCACACTATAAGCATTAAATAGAAATCGAAGAGTTTTAAAATATAACAGCTACTTCGAGCCCATCTAAACATTTATCATTCAGGAAAGAAACAAGGAGATGTGTCGCAATTTAAGCGACACATCTCCTTGTTTTTACCCTATCAGTTCTCTTTTATTTTACACAAGCCTATTGAAGTTGGGCTAAAGTGATTTACGAAAGATACATCTCGAAAACATCTCGAAAATGTGAATAAAAATTTAGTTTAGACAACTTCATTTGATATTTATCTTATACCCCTGGCCTGATGATGATTTTAAGATATAGATGCCCGGCTCAAGTTCATATCTCTTCATATCTATCACCACATCGGAAAACATCTTCACCCCATCAATCCTGTAAAGCTCAATTTGAATAGGTTGATCAGAACTGCTTACCGACAATAGCCCTTTTGAAATATCAAACTTAATATCATTCTTATCAAGGCGCATATCTGAAACGCTTGAAAAATCCATCTCCTGTATATTCTTGAAATATTTCCACGCATAATTATTTCTATACAGCGTCCTCTTATTCTTAGGAATGTAAAGTATTGCCTTTTCAAAATCAATGTGCTCAATATCGGAATATTCCAAAGGGATAGGAGTTGGCATCTCCACAATCAGTTCTTCAATGGATGCCGATGACAACGCGTGGGCTCCTATCGTTTTTAAGTCGGGTCCTAAATGTATTGACTTAACTGAGGAATTGTAGAACTCATCCCTGCCAAGAGCGGTAAGCGTTTTAGGCATAACCACTTTCTCAATATTATTATTATACCAAAAGAGCGCATCGGGGGCTACATTCGGATTTCGGCCCCCTATATGTGCGTCCCTAAGATCAAGTTTGGAAAGATAAGGCATATCACATAGGATCTTTACATCCGATTCATTGATATCTCCTTTCACCTTCAGTTCCTTAATCCTGATAAAGTCATCCTTGTTCTCGCGATCAGTTATATTGTTTTCACCTTCGCTGCTCAACACTTGGCCATATAAAGCGTCTGAGTCGGGAAAGCTCACAGGCCTTATCACATGTTGCTTATCATCAGCTTTACAAACGAAACTACAACCTTTTTTCGGTTCCCCGTCAATTATATATCCCTTCAACTCATTAGCCGAAGGAAATTCCGCATATGCGTCATAAGAATATCCCGGATATCCCGAATTGTTATTGCCAAAATCATAATACTCATAATTGGCAAAACCAAAATCCCAAATAATCGGCACCCGAGGTATTCCGGTATTAGCCACAGAAATTTCCTTCCTTAACCCCTTTTCAACGGGAATTATCCACCATTCTTCGCTCCCGGCAGGACGCCCTACAACCAATATTACATCATCCTCCTCGAGATCATCCGTGATTGTGACATTGAAATATTTTGAAAAGGTGTAATAACTACACCCTAAATTAAGATATTCGGATGCAATGATACTTTTAATCTCATGGTTTGAATTGCACAAAGCGAGTCCGATCTCCCCCTCGAATCTATCATTCTCCGTTTGCGACATGAGATAATTGATAACAAATGAATAAGACTCCCCTTTTATGATTTTCTCAGCATTGACATTCAGTCCGTAAGTATCCTTATTACCATAACCCATTATACGCCAAGGATTTGCAGTGGTTGTCGGTTCGGCAAGAGGATGGATTCCAGTTATGAGATCAACATCGGGATATCCGGTTTTCAAGGGAGTGAGACTCGATAACATAAAATATCCGTTGCTTGATCCTCCCCACCCAAAATTAAAATGAAAATAATTATCTTCATATCCGTCGCAGACAAAGCAGTGGCCACCACCGGAAACAACTGCAAGTCGGCCGGCATCCAATTCTTCATATAATAATTCCTTAGCCCAATCAAGTTTCATAGAATAAGAATCATGGGTCATGACATCCGGGGAATAATTAAAAAATTTCTGAATTGAATAGGGTCGGAAGATCGCTCCGCTTCCTTCTGGACTAAAAGAAGTATAAGATGCCACGGCGCATGCATAAGCAAGTTCTGACAACGCCGTTGCCTGTTTTACTGAATACCCTCCCGAAGGTTCTGCAAGAGGCATATCTTCCCAATTGAATGTCCTGTTGTAATCAAAGGAATAAGTCTTACCGTTCCACTCATATGAATTCGTGCCGTATCCCGGAAGGGGGCTTTCATAATAGCGCAACACAATAGCCATTGCCAATCCTACGCAACCTATAGGATAATCATTACCTAACAAATTGTTGAATGGTTCACTCTGATCCCATTTTGCAGTGTTATGAAGCACACTCCCTCTGGAGGCTCTTGTCTGCGTACGTTCCTCACTCAATCCAAAATCACCGGCTCGGTCACTACAGCTTTCTGAGAAATGTTGAAGAATCTCCTCCACGAAAGGGGGAACATCCTTATCATTCCACATATCCTCATAACTATACCCTATAACCGGATTCATGGAATCATCTCCCGACACAATTATATACCCCCCCTCCTCACGGTTAAAGATATGGAAGGAGTCATTCTTGCCACTCCTGATATGAGTCAAGGTTGATGTGGATTTCTTCCGGAAGGGAGCTTTCTCATTTCGGTCTGAATCTCTTGCAAACCAATCCATTCCGATCTGACGCGCACATTCGATGGAAATCACCTCTGCTTGTAGTGAGGGCAAGACAATAGAAATGATACCTATTATTAGGAGATAACGTATATTTCTCATTCTTAAATCAATTAATTTTTGTGAGCTAAGTAGCTCGCAGGAATTCATTTTATTTACATTAATTGAGCTACTTACTTACAAAAATAATATTAATACTATAAATTGCAAAATAAAATTCTGATAGAGGCTAAATTGCATAAGGCAGCGAATCATAAAATTTTTACCTCCAGGGGTCGCAGGTAAATATAAAATTATTCGGATGATTGCGATAGTTAGGCGTTTTTTTTGTAATTTTGTAAAATAGCGGAAGCCGGCGTTAAAATACGCCGGGAGGTATATTTTACAGGAATGAACGACGATATTTTTGACACAGAAGAAACCGTGGAAGCGGAAGTGATCTCTCACGGTTCCTCTGCCGGAACATACGACGACAACGCAATCCAGACGCTCAAATGGAATGAGCATATTAGGCGCCGACCAGGTATGTACATAGGTAAGCTCGGAGATGGAACTCACTCCGACGACGGTATCTATGTCCTTATCAAGGAGGTGGTGGATAATTCCATTGATGAGTTTAACATGGGAGCCGGTAAACGGATAGACATAAACCTCACCCCGGAGGGGGAGGTAACAGTCAGGGACTATGGGCGCGGAATTCCTCTTGGAAAAGTTAAGCAGGTGGCATCCGACATTAACACCGGTGGTAAATTCGATGACAAGAACTTCAAAAAATCTGTCGGACTGAATGGCGTCGGATTAAAGGCAGTCAACGCCCTGTCCACAACTTGTCAGGTGATAAGCGTCAGGGATGGAAAGATGGTAGAAGTGGATTTCGAACGTGGCGACCTTATCCGTCAGACTGAGCCCACAGATACTGATGAGCCAAACGGAACGCTTGTAAAATTCACTCCGGATCCATCGCTTTTCCAGAACTACCGTTTTAATGAGGAATTCGTTGAGACAATGGTAAACAACTACACCTATCTCAACGCCGGCCTGCAACTTTTTTATAACGGAAGGAAATATATATCCCGTCATGGCCTACTCGACCTGCTGAAGGAAAACATGACTAACGATCCCCTCTATCCTATCATTCATCTTAAGGGAGAGGATATCGAGGTTGTGCTTACCCATACCGACCAATATGGCGAGGAATATTATTCGTTTGTCAATGGTCAGCATACAACTCAGGGTGGAACCCACCTCACCGCATTCCGCGAGCATGTGAGCCGCACAATCAAGGAATTTTCCGGTAAAGGTTATGAATTCTCCGATATCCGTAACGGAATAGTGGCAGCCGTAAGCGTCAGGATCCAGGAACCCGTGTTTGAGAGTCAGACCAAGACCAAGCTCGGAAGCAAGGAGGTTGCTCCCAACAGCTCTCTGACAGTGAATAAATTCATCGGTGATTTCATAAAGAAGGAACTCGATGACTATCTCCACCGAAATCCGGATGTAGCGGATATAATGCTCAAAAAGATCGCGGCCAGTGAAAAGGAACGCAAGGCAATGGCCGGAGTAGCGAAACTTGCTCGCGAAAAAGCGAAAAAGGTCAGCCTCCACAACCGCAAGCTCCGTGATTGCAGGATACATTATAACGATGCAGTAAAAGGAAACTCCAAGAAGGAAGACCGACGCGACGATTCCTCGATATTCATCACTGAGGGTGACTCGGCATCAGGAACCATCACAAAAGTTCGCAACGCCGAGACCCAGGCCGTATTTTCCCTGAGAGGAAAGCCATTGAATTCCTATGGCATGAAGCAGGACGTGGTGTATAAGAACGATGAATTCAACCTGCTCCAGGCTGCCCTGAACATCGAGGAAGGTATCGAGGGATTGCGCTATAACAAAGTGATAATAGCAACCGATGCCGATGTCGACGGAATGCATATCCGCTTGCTTATCATCACCTTCTTCCTCATGTTCTTCCCCGATCTGGTCAAGAAAGGACACGTATATATCCTCCAGACACCCCTCTTCCGCGTACGCGACAAGAATTCAGTTCGTCGCACCAAGCGCAAGCGCAAAAAGGACACGGAAGAGAGGGAGGAACGCGACACCTACTATTGCTATACTGATGAAGAGCGCGAAGAGGCTATTGCCAAATTCGGATCAAATGCCGAGATCACCCGATTCAAAGGACTCGGAGAGATCAACGATGTTGAGTTTGCGGAATTTATAGGTCCCGAAATGAGACTCGACAGAGTTAAGCTCAAGAGGGAGGATGCCGTTGAGAAACTGCTGGAATTCTATATGGGCAAGAACACCATGGAACGCCAGAACTTCATCATCGACAACCTTGTAATTGAAGATGATTCAGAAATCTGATGCTAATTAATAATTAATGATTAATGATTAATGATTAATGATTAATAATTAATAATTAACTGACAGCTAAAATTATTACATACTACCCGATAGCTATTAACTATTAACCATTAACTATTAACTAAAAAAAGTTTTCCATGAAGATTGCGATATTTCCCGGTAGTTTCAATCCCTTCACAATAGGTCACAGGTCTATTGTGGAACGGGGACTCGCACTTTTTGACAAGATTGTAATAGCAATCGGTTATAATGAACATAAACCCATGGCTGCCGACATCCACAAAGAGATGGAACTCATTGAGGAAGCCTACAAGGATGAACCCCGTGTGGAGGTAACACTCTATTCGGGACTAACTGCGGAATTCGCTCGTAAAACCGGTGCTTGCGCCATCCTGAGGGGTGTTCGGAACATTACCGATTTTGAATATGAGCGGACTCTTGCCGATGTCAATAAAAATATTCTCGGGATGGATACCGTTTTTCTGATAGCGTTGCCCGAATATTCCTACGTCTCAAGCTCAATGGTAAGGGAACTTTCAGCAAACGGTCATGATATAACCCCCTTGCTGGGAACTCCCCGTAAAATTCCTTTTTGATCATCACAGTTTTTTCTCAAAGAGAAGGTAAACACAAAGGTAGAAAATGAAAAAAATACTTGCTTTTATATGTGCATGCGCGGTAGTGTCAGCCATCGCTGCGCAGCAGAAAACGATACCGGCCAACCACAAACTCCGCATGGCGGAGGCCGCGGTGGCTCAATTTTATGTTGATTCCGTAAATGAGGATAAACTCGTGGAAGCTGCAATAAGAAGTATGCTCGAAGAGCTCGATCCTCATTCAGCCTATTCCAACCCTGAGGAGACCAAGGAACTGAACGAACCTTTGGCCGGGAATTTCAGCGGCATCGGAATCACGTTCAATATGAACCAGGATACACTTTACGTTATCTCCACAGTTGCCGGAGGACCCTCCGAAAGAGTCGGACTTTTGGGTGGCGACCGCATCATTACCGTCAATGACACCCTGATAGCAGGCGTGAAGATGCGTAACACCGACATCATGAAGAGACTTCGCGGGCCAAAGGGAACTAAAGTAAACGTTAAGGTTCTTCGTCGCAACGCAGCAAAATCAGATACCATTGACTTCCAGATCACGCGTGCCGACATTCCCATCAACAGCGTGGACGCGGCTTACATGATCGACGGCCACACAGGGTATATACGACTCAGCAGATTCTCTGCCGAGACAGGAAAGGAGATTGAGGAGGCCCTGAAATCCTTGAAGAAAAAAGGTATGACCCAGCTGATTCTGGATCTCGTTGACAATGGAGGGGGCTACATGCAGCCCGCAATTGAAATACTCGGAGAACTTCTTGAACCCGGGAAACTCGCCGTTTACACAGAAGGCCGAACATCCCCGCGTTTCGACAACATGACTGCACCTCGTGGATTAAAGCCACTTTTCAGTGATGGCCGTCTGGTTGTGATGGTTAACCAATACACCGCCTCCTCCTCCGAAATCACAAGCGGAGCGATCCAGGATTGGGATCGTGGCGTGGTTGTTGGCCGACGCACGTATGGAAAGGGACTCGTACAAAGGCCATTCCCATTTCCCGACGGGTCTATGATGCGACTCACTGTAGCCCACTATTACACTCCTACCGGACGCGATATTCAGAAGCCTTACGAGAAGGGAGACCAGAAAGCATATGCAAAGGATATTCTTGAGCGATTCAATCATGGGGAACTTATGCATGCAGATTCCATCAAGTATATCGACTCTCTCAAGGTAAATACACTTCGGCTTGCACGCCCTATATATGGAGGCGGAGGCATAACACCCGATGTGTTTGTACCCCTTGATACTGCCGACTTCACCCGCTATTACCGGGATGTCATGGCTAAGGGGGTGATCAATCAGTACGCTATTCAATATGTGGATGCCCATAGAAAGGAGATACGTAAACAATATAAGACTGACGATGACTTCGTAAGAGGTTTCAAAGTTGACAGCGGCATGCTCGAAGAGCTCTTCAGCAGAGCCGAAAAGGAGGGTGTGGCCCGCAACGAGGAGCAAGCCCGACAGAGCGAACCTTTGTTCAAGATGGTGCTAAAAGGACTCATCGGGCGCGACGTCTACGACCAGCCCACATATTTCAAGGTTTACAATGAATACGATCCAATATTCAGGGAAGCATACAGGATAATAAACTCCCCTGATTATGACCGTATTCTATCCTCACCTGAAGAATAAAACTCATAAACGCCTCGCGGCTAAACCCAAAAACCGACATGAAACGTATATCTAAGAAAACTTCTCTCCAATTTGCGCTGATCGCCGGATTAACAATCGCCTGCCCCCAGAATTCTGCGGGAGCACCACAGCAATTTCGACATGTGGGGAATACGGCAGTGAAAACAAATGTTGCACGCGAACATTTTGATAAACTTCGTGAAGCTGTTGAATCAGGTGAATACAAAGATTCCCTGCTCAAACCGCGCACTCTTGATGAAATAATTGCCGAAACTGTAGTAACCCCCGACATTCCTACATTCAACCGTCTCCTCGCACCCTGGGTTTTCTCGGAATATCGCGAACTTGACAAGGCTCCCGGCATAACTGAAATCAATATCCTTCCTGTGCCAGCCGAAACCTGGAGGAGAGCCGAGATCATGCAGAAACTCAATAAGCATCTCAATAGGGAGGAGAAAGAGGAGGAACTGGATTCCATCGCCAAGCGTCGCAAATACCTTGATGAATTGTGGGGAACTGCCACTGAAGAAGCGCCCGTGATTGCAGAGGAGCAGATCACGGTTGAAGAGCCGCAGGAACCCCTGTCAATTCTTGGAGATGTGCGGCCCGCATGGCTGACAAGTGCCTACAACGCATGGAACATGCAGGAGGATATGATGTACACGATGATGGTGGAACAACCCTCGCGCATAGAATATGCCTATTGGCTTCTCCCCGTGCCTCCCACCCTGCCCGAAGATGACCATAGCTTCAAGGGATTCCTGAAAAGATCTTTTGTTCCGGTTGTCAATGTCCAGGAGGCGGTGATTCCAGAGCAGGAGATTGAGAAAAAACACTGGCTCCATGTAGTAAACGGCGCCCTTCAGTTCTCCCAGGCTTTTGTGTCAGAAAACTGGTATCAGGGTGGTAACAATCACCTCGCCCTGCTGATAAATTTCCTGTGGGATGTGCAGTTGAATCCTGTTTATCATCCTAATTTCCTATTCCAGAGCACCCTATCCTATAAATTGGGTCTTAACTCCACGGAGGATGATAATTTTCACAAATACTCAATCTCTCAGGATATTTTCCAATATAACCTGAAGATGGGTTATAAGGCTACACACAACTGGTACTACTCATTCACGGCTCAGTTCAAGACTCAGTTATTGAACAACTATCCCAAGAATTCCCAAACCCGCATCGCATCTTTCCTGACGCCTGCAGATCTCAACCTCGGTCTCGGTATGACCTACAGCAAGCAGAACAAGAAGAAGACCATCCAGTTCAACGCCTCCATAGCTCCCCTTTCCTACAATCTGCGTACGGCAATTGATCCGAAGGTTGATCACAATCTCTTCAATATACCACAATCTGCCAAAACCAGCAGTGAATTCGGTAGCAATGCAGAGATCACCTTTAACTGGCAGATATGCCCGAGCGTCACCTACAAGACCCGGCTCTTCCTCTTCACCGACTACAGTTACGGAATGGGTGACTGGGAGAATACTTTCAATTTCCAGTTCAACAAATTCCTTTCGACACAGCTATATGCGAATCTTCGCTACGACTCATCAGTCGACAAAAACATAGCTCCGAAATGGAACCGCTGGATGCTTAAAGAGATCCTCAGCGTGGGTCTCTCCTATACCTTCTCAACTAAGAAATGACAATAAGGGAATGTTCCTTAACAAAAGCGATGTATTGACGTTTCTGGCTATCATCACCGCCTGGATTCCTTTCGGTCTCCGGGCGGATGATATATCCCGCCATCCCATAGCCGACAGGCTTGCAGCCGAACAATACTGCGAATCTTCTCCCCTAACCAGGGTGGAAGGAATCTGGGAATTCCCCGAAGATGAAACCTTCGTCCTCATCCGAAAGAAGGATGGAGAGAAAAGAAAATATGAGCTCATCCTGATCTCCTCTCCCGATTGCCGGTTGCACCCGGGAGAATGCATAGGTTATCTTAACCCTACAGCTGACAGCGACAAATTCAAACTTACACTCTATATCAACCGCAAGTACGGATTACTCTCCGACACACGAAGCTGTTCAGCGGAATACCGGCCCAAAGAAGAAGCAATCATCATTCATCCCCGCCAACTGAAGATATCACTACGCACCCCCTGGTTCCTGCCCAAATTCTGGCGTTCGCTTCGTGTCAAGATCGACGACCCCGCCACCAATCTCCCCAAGGGACTCCGCAAAGTCTTCCCCACCACCATCCCCGAAAATCCCATCTATCTTTAATAAGACATAATCATTTTAAGTAAGTTTGAAAATCAGCTAATAGTTATTTTTGGAATTTGAGCGATTGGATTTGTTTCATGAGGGGAGGAGCATAGCTGGCTATTTGACTGAGCGAAAGGAACAAAGACAACGTTCAAACATTAGCTTCAATGTTAAGCTTACTATGCTGATAATATAAACTAATTTTGAAAACTTACTTAGTAAAATAATTTGCATAATTCAAATCATTTTGCTATATTGCAGCGCAATCTAATATCAAAATGTCATGTTCTCTCCAAGCCGTGTTCTCCTTTTGCTTTCCATTGCCATTGGATTGGCAACTATCATCACGGCCTCACCTCACGCCTCTGATATCTACATAAACTTAGAATCTATCTCCGGCTTTGAATCGCAAGATAAAATTGCTACTAAAGATTCAATAATAAACCTTTCAGACGTCGCTGAATTCGGAGAAAAAACTGAATGGAGATACATTCATGCCGACAGCCTAAACCTGGTGGAACATAGAGGTGATTGCTGGCTATCATTCAGAGCCTGCGGCGACTCCTTGTTTATCACCCATGCTGAATCTTCCAGAGAGCAACGTAGATTCAACATAGAGACCGGTAATCGTCCCGGCGCTCCCTCGCGGCAATCTTACAATTCCGAATCGCGTCGTGATATGTCTTTTCTTTATGCCGACAGCGGAAGAATGGAGTTACGTAAGTTCATTACCCCGATTCTTATACTTTCCCCCGGCGACACAATACACAACTGCAAAGCAGAACAATTGACACTCTCTTTTATTCGGCGAGAAGCTCCGGCCCTGACATCTGATTCGATTAACTCCGATCCGGATATCTTTATTGATTCTGCACTCTTTCTTCCCGGGAAACCGATTGCCTTTATAGAGGAGACGGAAACACGATGGTTTTACAGAGACACCAGGATTCCGGTCGCCGTGTCAGACAAAATACTGACCATAAACGAGAAGTCAGATACTATTGAGACAAATCGATCATATTCTTTCCCCTCTGAATTGAATACGGAAAGAGAGCTATTCTCTGACCCACCCAATATAGACAAGAATAGGGTAATATCCAAACAATCCGAAGATCCATCAGACTTATATAGGAATAATATTGACACACCTGAAATAATTATCTCAGGAAATACACTTATGATTAGAGGAGGAACTGAAATCAAGCTCACCCTATGCGACATAGCCGGCAGGGTTTTAATCCCAATCAGGGATATAAAAAACAGTGAACCCATTGATCTCTCCTCTTTAAGTGCCGGGGAATATATTATACATATTAACGGACCCGATAACACCCGAATTCACTCACAAACAATAATCTTACACCGATGAATCGCCAGATTTTATCCCGGATAAAACGGATAATCTCAAGTTTCCGGATTGTAACCGGGACTGCTGCTCTTCTCTTCACTGCCGGAATACAACTTTCGGCAGCGACAGGAGGTGACGCATGGCGTCCTGAATTCGGGATCGGTGATCTTGTTGCACAACCCTCCCCGGAGGTATCTGCCATGCTCAGGCATCTTGACGAGGAGATAAATCACGTCGATGGTTCGGCCTCGATCTCAGTTCCTCTCTATTCCTGGCGGAGCGGCGATCTCAATTTCTCACTCTCACTGAGATACCGTGTCGGAGGATACCGACTATCCGAACGGGCCGGGTGGACCGGACTGGGATGGAATCTGTCGGGTGGAGGATGCGTGGCGCGAACAATTGTTGGGATGCCCGACGAGCAGACCCCACTCTCAGTCAAGTCATCTCTTCAGGTTAGCTCAGACCCTCAGGCACATTCTTACTTCAAGGACCTCGAAAACCATCAGTTTGACGCGTACCCCGACCGATACTCTTACACATGCGCAGCCGGTAGCGGTTCGTTCATTGTAACCGGTGGAAAAATCATACAGACTCCGCAAACTGCCAATACCATTGAGTTTTTCGGTGAAGAAAGGGAGGGCGTAAGAGATTTCCGTATTATAGCTCCCGACGGAATCCAATACATTTTCACCGAAAGAGAACATGTGGATTTCCGGACAAGGTCTGACGTCCTTTCTACCCCTGAAAGAAACGACAGCTATTACAATGCCGTGTCAGCCTGGCATCTGTCGAAGGTGGTGTCTGCCGGCGGAGAGACTGCGGAATATAAGTATTCAATTCTTTCCCCATGGAGCCGCACCGATTCCTCCATGGCAACTACCTACACTATTACCGAGGATGGTGTTCACGGCACAGGAATCACGCTCTCCTCATCCCACGGAGCTCGAGAAACCGGCACCGCCATCACCGAATTCCGCGACCAGAGGATTCCGGAATCCATCGTAACACGCACCGCTATTGTAAAATTCTTTTCCGAAGCCAGGGGAAATGCTTATACCGAGGATATCCCCCGGAAACTCACTTCCATAAAGATCTTCACCCCATCGGGAACCTGCCTTAGGGAAATATCTCTCTCCGTTTCATCCTCCGATTCCGATCCCTCCCAGCTTACCGGCCTGGAAATACTTTCTGAAGGAAATCTCCTCGACTCCCACTCTTTCAGCTACTACCCAACCCGCTCTCATATTCCCGACATTTTCGGGTACTCCGGAAACAACACTCAATATGGCCGACCGGTTATCGATCCCTCTACCGGCGCTCTTAATCCTCAGGTCCTTCCCGATTCATCTGCAGTCAGGGCAAGAGCAATAAACAAACATTCCAATGGACTGGGACTTACCACTGAATACATCTATGAACCGGCTGCCGCCCGCACAATACGCAAAACCGGGACAGTCTCCGAGACATATGACTTCTCAGCCGGGATCAGATTGAGCAGCATCATTGACACTGATACCGTGACTGGGAGAAAACGCGTGCGTAATCTAATATACTCGGAGGGAACATGTGATTATGATTTCAGCAACGTGGATATCAGGGCGTTCACTCACGTGTCGGGTGAGAATCGTGCTGAGCCGTTCTTAGGCGCAGGTTATGGTATTGTCACCACTACATCCGTATCTTTCCTCAACCGCTCATGCTTGCCGGGGTTCTCAACAGAAAGGGTCTCAATCCTTTATCCCAAGGTCACGGAGGAGATATCCGGCACCGGAATCGATTCTCCGATCAGAACCGTATATGAATTCGACCTGTCAAAATGTCGGCATACATTCGTGGCTGCCACAATGCCGCGCATAACTTCCACGTCCCGATCTCTGACCACCCAATATTCCATACCTCCGGAGACTCCGAAAGGCATGGTCAAGGCGCTGGCATTCGGAGGGTCATTCTCCGGTTCTTATACTGAAACAATAGGTGGAAGGCCATTACCTTTCCGACGTACCGATTATATAAAGGAGGGAGCGGAATACCGTCCACGGATCACGGAACAGACATTCCATATTGCAGCCGACTCCATAAACCTACAGACGGGCATGGTCTTCGGGGCGTGTGTCCGCGACAACATCACAGCCGAGGGTGTCAGGAAATGGGACTGGCAATCATCTTCCGATTTCTGCTACGGAGAGACAAGACTATGCGCTTTGACCTGTCTCACCGATTCCGTTACGGTAACTCACCATTTCCCCGATGGGAAGTCGAGGATGGCCACTTTGAAGCATATGTATGCCGGGAACCATATACTCGGTTCCCTCAAAGCAGCCGACTTCCGTCAGGATAATATCGTGGTTAATCCGATAAAGGATTCAGGAAATGTTATTTTCGGAACAGACTCCATATCTTTCGCCGGGTCGGTAAGACTTTATGTAGGCTGCCGGATTCGGGAGGCCGGACATGTTTTTGAGCATTACACCGCATTCTCGGATATGGTTGGCACTCCCTTCTTCAGGAATGCCGCCGCGGCCGGTCAGCGAGCACTCCCCGTTCGGGAGATATGGATTGTCGACCGCACAGACACTCTGACCCGCAGCATTCTTTACGGAGTTTTCAGCAACTGCCGCCGCCCGGTGGCGTTCATTACATCCGCCCCCGGTGGCGACGTGATGGAATCTGTGTCCGTTACAGGATATTCCCCTTTCGGTGCTCCCCTCGGAATCCGTCGCAACGGCTCTCCCGATATCAGCTATACTTGGATGACTCAGGCTTCTCTGGCTGATTTCCCGGAGTCCGTAACATCAAGTGGAGGGGGATTATCCCTGACTGATTCATACTCATGGCAGGAACTGACCGGCTGCACCTCACATACCGCACCCGATGGGTCGTCAACCCTGTATGGTTATACCGCCGGGAGACTGTCATCCGTCACCGCCCCTTCAGGGTACGAGATCTCACGATATGAATATTCTATCCGAGGCTCCGCAGACTCCCCGGTGGAGGATACATATAACCGTATTGTCTTGAAATCAAGGGTAGCCGACTCGGGAACCACAGCTGCATTCGCCACCACGGAATCCTATCATGACGGTTTCGGCAACAAGATTCTTGATCTGAGGAGGGATTACGGAACCGCGCGTCACCTTGTATCCCTGACGCGCTATGATGCGCTTCACCGTCCTCTGAAGGTGTGGACGCCGCAGGGTCTCACCTCCTGGCAGAATCTGTTTACTTCCGAGATGGCTCTTGTCAATGCTTCCGGCGGAGCGGAGTCTTACGCCTGGTCGGAATTTACATATCCCGTATCGATATCCTCTTCACCCCTGACGGAAACCATCCCCGGAAAGGATTTCGCAGCAAAACCTTCAACACGGAGGGAAACATGCTCGCGCACCGACCTCCCGCTATATCGCGTGTTGCGACTTGCGGTGAAGGGAATATCCCTCTCCGTCTCGGGATATTATGCAGACGCAGAACTCGACTGCGAGGAGCTGACAGACGGTAACGGCGACAAGACACTGACATTCACCGATTGCACCGGGAATGTTGTTCTGACCCGCCGATATCATCATACGGGGGTGACTGCCGACACATATAACGTGTTCGACAGATGGGGAAAACGGCTTGTGACAATACAGCCTATGGCTTCTGCAAATCTAACCGTCGACACCCCGATGCCACCGCTCAATGGAGCTGTCGTTGCCCCATACATTTTCCGGTTCACCTACGACAGCCGCATGAGGGTGATGACAAGCAGTGTCCCGGGCGGAGGCACCACACGCTATGCCTACGACCGGGAGGGGAACCTTACCTACATCTGCACACCGGAACAGGAAGCAACGGCAAGATGCACCTTCATTTTGCGGGATCCTCTCGGTCGCGAGACCCTGCGCGGCACATGCTCCACCCCTCCCGCTTTCTGGAATATTGACCGTTCGGAAACGACGGCTCCTCTGAAAACCGTTCTTTCGGGAGCGATAGGCACCGGTTTTCTCGGCAGCGGTTACACCGCTGCAACCGGATCGCAGCTTCCACAGACCACCCCGCGCCTTATGGCGGCGAACTATTATGATTCTTATGGCTTTCTCTCCTACGGATCCGCAACCTCGGAGAACTCCCCCTCCGACTTGAATTGCAACGGACATCTGACAGGAACTTACTCTGTCGTACACAACGGGGATCCGGATGCAACCTCTCAGGAGTATCTGACCGAAATAATCCGGTACGGCTCCGACGGCTTGGAGTCTGAGAGGGAAACAATCTACCCCTCGGGACGCAGGGTCCTTACCACCGTCAACCGCTCGGTAGCAGGGCTGCCGCTGACAGAGACATCTCAACTTTCAGCTGCAACCGGCACATCTTTGTTCAAAACATATACAGTAAATACATATGATCCGTTCGGCCGCCAGACAAAGGTTACTGTCAGGCCTTCGGTATCAAGCAGGAACATTGTGTCGCTTGCCGAAAACTCATTCGACACGAGGGGAAACCTATCCTCTGTAAAGACGCAGGGTAACATCACGCGTTCATCCCTCTACGATCCATGCGGGAGGTTAAATTCATGGTCTATGCCAAACTTCTCGCAGCAGATAAAGTATGGAGAGGGCATCAGCGGCTTTGACTATACGGGCAGGATATCTGCCGTCACCACAACCACCGGCAGCAGGAGCGGAACATACTATTATGAGTACGGGGTACTGGGATTTCTCAGCGAAGCGGAATATAATTCATCTACACACCCCTCTTCCAATTTTTCTGTCAGATATAAATATGATCTCCAGGCGAATATAAAGTCTGTCATACGATACGGAGCGCTTGTCGGCGGTGATTACGGACTGATAGAATCCGCCACTTTCGGATACTCCGGCAACCGTATTTCAAGCCTGAACCTAAAGAGCAACAGCCTGATACCGCTTGAGAACCAGCCGCTGCTAAGGAAGTCGGCCGCCACCTATTCCTATGACGCTGCGGGGCGGGTCATCTCTGACCCGGGGAGGGGAATTGCCTTGGTGGAATGGAGCGAGGCGGGATACCCGATGCGCGTCATCACCGATGCCGGAGAGCAGATCCTGTACCGGTATTCAGCTACGGGCGTAAAACTTTCCGAAACTTATCTGGATTCGGAGGGGAGCCTGCTTAGGACTCACGAGATCTGCGGCAGGTTTGAGCTCACCGACGGAAAGGTGGAACGTGTGCAGGTTCAGTGTGGATATCTTGACGCTGCCTGGAAGTTCCATCGCTATGTTCCCGACTACCAGGGAAACATCATCGGGGTGGTGAATACCTCTACCGGCTTGCCCGAGCAGGTCACGAACTATTACCCCTATGGCACACCCCATGCCGGAGGCATGGGTGAGACTGTGAACCGCAAGGCTTTCGGCGGTAAGGATTACACCCGGGAGTTCGGCGTTCACACCCTCGACTTCGAAGAGCGTCCGTACTCTCCCCTCACCGGCTCGTTCCTCGCACCCGACCCGCTGGCATCCGACCTCCCCTCCATCTCCCCCTACGCCTACTGCGCCGGTGACCCCGTGAACCTCACCGACCCGACAGGGATGAGTCCGGTATACAATAAAAAGGGAGAATACCTCGGTTGCACGGAGGAGGGTTTCACCGGGCAGATACTCCTCTATTATGGCGAAGATGAAATTGATTTCTCCAAGTTCTCACAGGCTACCCTCGAAAGAAAATATCCGGATCTCTTTGATACTCCTTATACCGGCAATATGAACATCGATGGAGATGCCCTGTCAAATATCTGGACCCATGTGGTAAACCACTTCGAGGGCATGAAGATTTTTGATGAAAGATTCTCCTTAGATAACATTGAAAACAAAAAGATATCATATCGCAATAATTTAATGTATGATGACTCCGCATGGGAGACATGGACCGGCAAGGATAAACCGATACAATATATTTATGGTAATAATACTTTTACATACGAATCCACGGTGGAAAATTTAGCATCCTCCTTAATTGTACATGAATGGTATTCACACAGCAGGAAAAAATATGACGATACCGACAATCATTGGAAAGCCTACTCAAATGTGATGAGCTACAATGAATTTTGGTCTAAGACCACTTCAGAATACAAAAGGCAAAATGTTAAATTATTCCTTGATCATCTGGTAAAATCGATCCAAATAAGGTACCTTAATAATTGAAGTTAAACAATAATACTATAAAATAATATGAAATTTCTTTATATATTGATACCTCTTGTAATCTGCTCTCCCTTTAACTATTTGAACCTTAAACCTTCGCAATATTATGAAAAGCTGGATAAAGAGCGAGCCGCAGTTAACAACATCGCAAATATGCATCATCTCCCAGATGATATAAATATTCAATATGCTGACAGTATAATAATCAGATTCAATTATTGGGATAATATTCAATTTACCCTTTCACCTAATGAAACTTATATTGAGTTAGATGGTAAAAAGGTAGACATGACAAAAAATGTTCAGAAAGACAGCCTTTTCCAGAAAGGTACTATGTTATTTGTAAATAAAGAACAGCTTCCAATCTTGTCCACTTTTATGCAGGATATGAGCGTAATTGGAGATTCACATCGGAAAAAAGAAGTTAGTGTAACCATATTCAGGAAAAACACATTAGAAGTAATTTCAATACCATTGGAGGAATGGTATTACAACACACATAGAATATTTTCATCCAACTTTAAAAAATTATGCAATAGACTTACCGAGTTAATACCGGATTCATATCATATCGGAAATAACGGAAGGATAATACACTTATTTTCTGATTCAAATAATACTAAGACTTATAAACTTGATTACCAACCTTCTCATCTTATGATTAGGTATTTTAAAGATTCTTCACAAAACGAGTATTCACTGCTATTCTTTAAAAATGGCACATTAGAAATCAGCACCTATGAAATCCTCGCAGGAAAACAAAACAAACTATCCCCCAAAAAAGAAATAATTGTTCCTTTTGATTCTACATTGTATGAATCTGCAATTGAACTGTTCTACACACATACAAAACCTAATATCCTGAAATGGAAAAGAATTGATAGATTCAATAAGGAACCCAAGGAATTTTTAGAAGTTCATAATGAACCCTGGGATGGATTCTCTGGATTCATTGATACTCACGTTGAGGATCAGATAATCGAGTATTCACCTGAATTCAACGAGTTTATGGATCGGCTGAAGGCTCTGATCGAAAAGGCAGAGAAGGAATCTAAATAGTTATGTTTTGAGACTTTGAATCATTAACTTTATTGTCTTCCATTCGTTTAGGTAACTACAATTTTTTTCATCCCTTTAAGAAACTTCCATTCCAACATGCCTACTTTCAACACCTATCGAATCGATGTATATGACGCGGCGGGGCGGGTCATCTCTGACCCGGGGAGGGGAATTGCCTTGGTGGAATGGAGCGAGGCGGGATACCCGATGCGCGTCATCACCGATGCCGGAGAGCAGATCCTGTACCGGTATTCAGCTACGGGCGTAAAACTTTCCGAAACTTATCTGGATTCGGAGGGGAGCCTGCTTAGGACTCACGAGATCTGCGGCAGGTTTGAGCTCACCGACGGAAAGGTGGAACGTGTGCAGGTTCAGTGTGGATATCTTGACGCTGCCTGGAAGTTCCATCGCTATGTTCCCGACTACCAGGGAAACATCATCGGGGTGGTGAATACCTCTACCGGCTTGCCCGAGCAGGTCACGAACTATTACCCCTATGGCACACCCCATGCCGGAGGCATGGGTGAGACTGTGAACCGCAAGGCTTTCGGCGGTAAGGATTACACCCGGGAGTTCGGCGTTCACACCCTCGACTTCGAAGAGCGTCCGTACTCTCCCCTCACCGGCTCGTTCCTCGCACCCGACCCGCTGGCATCCGACCTCCCCTCCATCTCCCCCTACGCCTACTGCGCCGGTGATCCCGTGAACCTCACTGACCCGACAGGATGTGAGATACGGGGAGTCTCAAAAAGAGATGCAGAATTAGTTATGGAGGATGTCAAGGATATGTTTCCGGGAGAAGTGTTTTCTGCGTTCAGAGAACTGATAACAAGAACAGGTAAAAAGCAGAACGGAAAATCCTTGGCTCCAATTTCTCAGGAATCAGTTTCTGAGGCATTTGCTGGCGTTACACTTAACGACGATCAGCAAGCACTCATGGAAATGGTGGTTAATACAATAAACTCAAAAGAGATTCATAATGTCGAATATATTGAGTCAAATGGTAATATTTCCCTTTCAGCAGAGAAGTTATTTGCACCATTGTTTGATCATCCTCTATTACCGGTTTCTCTTGTTCTTAAGGCAAATGGTGGAATACCCGTAGATTTTGTTAGGAATTATGGTAGAGAGGGCACCACGATTCCTGTTGAGAAACGAGGTGGAATAGATACGTATTCATTAATTTTTATGGAACAATCAATCCATATCAACGGGCGCGCAGTAACAACTGGGCATGAATTAATAGGTCACGGCAGATCACTATCATTAGGTCGAGGAGATGCATACCAACATTTTGATGCTATTCAAACTGAGAATTTGATATTAAGAGTAATGGGAATTCATTATATAAGAAATGGCGAGGATCATGGAAACAAAATCTCTCATGGAGCTTTCCCTGAATGTTCATTACTACCAGGTTTTAGATAAATAGATTTAATTATGAAGAGTCTACATAGAGCCATTATATTTATTTTGTCTATCGGAATAATACATAATATAGCTTTCTCAGAAAATGAAGTTAAGAATGACGAAGGCACGATAGAATGGATTAATAACATTGTTAAAGATTCAGGCAAACAAGTGAATCATAGCAATTATATCTTTCATTGCTCAGGAACGTGTTATGGTTCTTCGTGGTCAATGATTTATTCTGATTCAGCCGGATTGCATGTATTAAAAGGAACAACCCGAAATAGACAAGAATCGGAGGATACAATCCCCCTCGATACCTTAAAAATACTAATGGATAATTCTAAGACAATCAAATGGGCATTAGATTCATTAGCAATTGAAGCCAGTCTTTTAAATGCGCATATGGACAATTCCTATAATCCTTTATTTTCTAAATTGGTTATTGTAAAGGATAATAAAGTTAATTATGAAGTCTACAAAATTAAGAAGTTTACAGGTAAATGTAGTAAAAAATTCAATAATAAACTCCAAAAGCTTGGACTCCTCATGCTTTGGCTTGAATATCCAAATCTTCATCCTTTTTTGCCTATTCCAAACGATGGTATTAAATTTCCTTAATATAATTATTCTTCTTCATGGTGTTATGAATTTTAAGCGTCTTCAATGTTAATGGAGCCAAAGAATCTATGATGAAAGTTATGAAATCCTTAGAATTATTCTAACAGAAGAATTTAATATTTCCATAAAATCAGAGCTTATGAAAAAATTAATTAATAAATATCATTTCATTTGTGGTAATCTTTTTTCTGACCTCCTGTTTATTTACTGGCAACTCACAACCAATAGGCATGGATTTTCGGATCTTTGACGGCACGCCGGCTGAGAATGCCGCAACAGCCCTCAAATACCGCAATATGCGCGTATTAGAAAAGGAACTCAAAAAAAATCCTGAAATTATTAATCTCGGTGATCCTTACTATGGTAATACACTTCTCATGCTCACAACTTTGAATAATATAAAAGCGGGGGTCGTTACACTTCTCAATAACGGAGCCGATCCAAATGGTTGTAATGACTCCATACATAATTCAGGGGAGACTGCTCTTTATAAAGCCTGTTCCCATGATCGAATTTCTCCTGAAATCGTCCGTATACTACTTGAGCACGGGGCTAATCCTAATTTCGTAACTACCGGAGTGTCAAGAAACGGAACTACATTTTCCCCATGGCATAGATCAGTATTGACAGAGGCTGCCGGTGAGAGTCTTGAAAAGGTTAAAATTCTTATTGAATATGGTGCAAATGTAAATAAATCGCAGATTGAAAATAATCACTCCCCTCTTGAAGAATCAATCTTATCAAAAAAAATGGATATAGCATTGTATCTGCTGGAACATGGAGCTGATTTTAACGAAAAATTCAAAACATTCAATGGAGAAGTGGAACGTATGATCGATATTTCTGAAGAGTTGCGGAGAAGTTTATTTGATTTAGACAGTCAGGAATATCAAGACAAGATGAAGGTTGTCGAATTCCTTAAAGAAAGAGGCATCGACTATCGGTCTTCTCCAATACCTGACCGGTGGAGACAGGAAATCATAAAAAGATATCCTGACAACTATGAATATTACCTCAGCGTATATTGATATTATCTCCCCCTACGCCTACTGCGCTGGTGACCCCGTGAACCTCACCGACCCGACAGGGATGAAACCTGACGAACCGGAGGGAGCCAGAATGTGCGACTATGTTTACGGAGATGAGCCGGTTGAACTTATCGGAGGGCGGATGGAAGCCCCCAATGAGTATGAAATAGTCCTTGAAATAGATAGGATTAGTTATGAACGCGGATAATGAATCCAAATGATTGACAACAATATGAAGATTTTTCGATTATATTTCTTTCTGACAATTATGTTGGCCCTCATCTCTTCTGCAGAGATGGAGGGGAGGAAGACGGGCTATAAGTTTAAAATCGGAAATGAGAGTAAGATTAAGAGGGGCTCTCTCAATAGTGGAAACGTTATTGTGTCGGAAGAGGAGGCAGATTCTATTAAACAGGAAAGCGGAAGTTTTATGGTAGTATCCGGATCCAAGACCTGCAATAACGGATATTCTCTTGATCAAGTGGTTTTTACCGGTTTTGATAAGACACAGTCTAACTCTAAGGAAAGTTTCTTTATAATAAACAATACCGACCGCGAACTAACGGCCGTCTCCCTTTATATCGACTACCGCACTCCTGACGGACGGCAACTGACTCGCAGATTCATTCGCCTTTCATGCGCTATCCCTCCCGGTGAAACAAGAAACGTGAGTATCCCATCATGGGATACCCAACGCTCATTCTATTATCATAAAAGCAGGAAAACAGGCAAAGGAGGGAATCCTTTCGATGTAGTGTTCGATCCGATAGCAATTTATCTCAGATTCTGAGACTCTACATCATTACCTTTTACGGCCGGTTAAATTCGAGCTTCTGTTAAATTTGAATTATCCTACCATGCCCATGAGTTAACGGAGGATAGCAGACTCAATTCTGATCTTTGGGTGAAACAGCGGTTTCTGATTGATTATCTACAGCCTGAGCAGCGTCTGTTCTGACAGCCTTCAATCCGGCAACCCCTATAACCACAATATAGGAAACGATTGCCACAAGCATGAATCCGAGTAGGAATGAATAACGGGCCGAAAGTTCAGCAACAAGAAAGATAGCCATCAAGGGAGCCTTGATGATGCCTGCGAATGTGGCGGCTGTTCCCATGAGTGCAAAAGCATCAGTTGGCAATCCTGCATCAAACCACATATTACAGCATTCTGCAAAAAGGTATCCTCCAAGACAGCCTGCGAATACTGTCGGAGCAAATTCTCCTGCCACACCACCCCCGCTATTGGCAGCTCCCACGGCTGAACCTTTCACGAGAAGAATCACACATATGGCCAACAACACCGGCCACTTGTCTCTTACCGTGTCATAGAAAGGACTGTAAGCCATAATCTGAGCACTCAGACCATTTATAGTCTTACCCACTATGTCATACCCCTCCCCGAATAGCGACGGAAGGAAGAAAATAATAACCGACATCCCTATTCCGCTGATGGCACACTTGATCCAGATGTTATTTATCTTTCCGAAGAATCTGTTTGTGGCTTCCTGTGTATAGGAATAGTAGACAGAGTAAAGCCCCAAGATCACTCCCATGAATGCCATCCAGCCGAAATGCCCCGGATTAAATTCATAAAGCTGAATGATCGACACTGTCCATGTGAATCCACTCAGAATGTAGGCCACCGCAAAGGCTGCCATACAGGCGCATGTCACCGAAATCATCCCGATCACCGACAATTCCATTCCCAAAACCTCAATAGCGAAGAATATTCCACCCAGAGGGGATTTGAAGATGCCGGCGATACCGGCTGCCGCTCCGCAACCGAAAAGGATCCTCGTGGCTTCCGGGCTGAGCCTGAACCAACGGGCTGCCCTGTCACCTATAGCTGCTCCGGAAAAGGCGCTTGGTCCCTCGGCCCCGGCTGAGGCTCCCATCCCGACAGTGAGGAAACAGGCTATCAGCGGACTGAAGATATGCCCGTGCTTAAATTGGAAATTCCCTGACCCAAGACGTTGCTTGATCTGAGTGGTGCCTCCCTCAAGATTCTCTTTTATGGCTTTCTGATAAAGGGCTGCCAGGAATATTCCGAGACAAGGATAAATGAGGAAAGTATAATTGGCGCCCGACATATCCAGATGAGACGTCAGGAGATGTCCGAGGCGCGCTATCCCCTCCTTAAGACAGAACGTGCCGAAGCCTGCAAGTATACCGGATATGATGGATGCCGTAACGATAAAGGCATTCTCGGTCAGAACTGTCTTCGACCATTTTCTGAAACCTTGCGACAAACCCATTACTTTCCAGCTCTCTTTGCAGTTATTTAAGAGGAATCATCAAAACGAGTTTCGCACCCATTTCATATCCATGATCGGCACGCAGTGTGCAGTTCATGAGGAAATTCACCATTCGGCACATGAAGAGAGCCCCTTCACCATTTTTTGAAAGCTCCTTGTAGTCCATGAAATCGGCAAAAATCCTCTCCTCCTGACCTCTGTGGAATGAACTGCCGGAGTGAGTGAAGACAAAACGGGCCATTTTCAGCGTCTTGTCCTCGCTTGCTGAAAAACCTACCGATCCCCCTGAAGGAGTCTTACTTGCTGCGAGCTTCAAGATATGACGCACCACATAATCGAGACATTCCTTATCCGTGTCAATAAAGAAATCGGGATCCGGATAAGTAATATTGAAATTGATAGCTCCCCCTACAGATGGCTCTACCTGCTCCAGCCCTTCTTTCATCACCTCATCAACCGACACCAAGTCATGGAATTTTCCAATATCGCTTTTCCCAATGGAGGAGATATACATGACGTCGTTGATAACATAGTTTATCATAGATGAGAGATCTCCATTTTTCGGACGCTGGCCATACTTTACTTCCATTTCCTCATCTTGGGAATCCTGGTAAGTACGCTTTTTGAGAGAATCCCTCTCTGCCACCAGCGACTCCACAAAATCTGAAAGATTGGCATTCGTGCGGCGATATCGGCTCCAGAAGAAAAGAAGCACCACCAGAATGATTGCAAACACCACCCAGCCTACAATCACAAATGCCATCAGGCGACGTGCCGAAGTGATCTCCACATTTTTTGTTTCAAGTTCAAGACGGGAGTTCTCCTGCTTGAGCATATTTACATTATATCTGAGCTGAAGCTCCTGATACTTGGTGATGGAATCCATCATGGCAGCCTCACGAGATGACTCATCATACTGCTTTTTAGCCAGTTCATAAGTTGCATTATCTCCGGTGGCCTGAGCTGCCTCCATAAGCATCTCGAGCATCTGGCGCTTGGTGCTAACCGTGTTGTCAAGTTTCAACTGCTTCTTTATATAGGAGATAGCCTCGACATACCGTTTATTTTTGATCGCATGATAAGCCGAGGTGCGGGATTTTTGAGCAAAATCAGATGCTACATCGGGATGAGACGCGCACAGCTCAAGGATCTTTTCATATATGTCGTTAACCTCATCCACCGGAAGAGCCTTGTAATTGCTGAGCATTCTGCGGTAGATGACATAGCGGCTTATGTCATAGTTCCTGTAGTGTCGCCCGTCAGCCTGATATTTCTTCTCGAGGTTCTCTATCACATTCAGAAGCTCGCGGTCGGCGGCCAAAGCCTTCTCCATGCTTCCTGTAGCAGAATATATATTCGCCGACTCTGTGTAGAAAGTATTGTAAAGGGCATAGCTCTCGATCTCCGAATCCTTCATCACCTTGCTCAAATCGTCAAGATATCCTACAAGAAGATCTCCGTCAACGAAACCGTTCAGGTATTCGCAGATGGTATAGAGTCGCTCGATTTTCTGATACTTATCAAGTTTGTCGAAATCATCCATCGCCATTGTCCGTGACAGAATCGTTTTACGCTCCTGATCCGAGACATGCTTGGAATTTATAGCAATCCTTCTGATCTTGACAAACAACTCAGTCTCCTTCTGCTCTTTGCTTGGAGGCAGCGACCTTACATGTTCCTCTATATCCTCAAGCAAAGAATCCACCGAGAGGGCGTTAGCCATCTGGCGGGCGATATCATAACGGGCCTTTATGTTCCCGGCACGTTTGGCGACATCATCAATATCCTTTCCTATTCGGAGATAATCATTTCTTGGCGACAAGTCGAAAATATCATATAATAGTTTCAGCGAATCTTTGGGATTTGTGGCCTTGGCAAGTTTGGCCTTCACCTTGGAAAGTTCCTCGTTTTGCACAGGTGCCGCCCATTGGGAAAACACTGTGAAAACCAACAATATCAAGAATATCGACTTTTTCATCAAGAATTCAGGTTAGTCAGGTTAGTTGAATATTAGGTGTAATTTCATAACTCAAATCCCACTCTTTGAGCAAAGAGTATAAATGAGCATACTATATCCCCACAAAGGCAAAGTTACTTAAATTTCCTCTAATCTACAAAAATTTCACATGCCAAACTACTTAGTCCGGGCGAGTATCAACGCCGAATATGCCGGCAACGTCATTTTACCCCCCTTCGTTGCTCCAAGATCGCCCGAAGGAGATATCTTGCCGTCAGCCGCCACAATGAGCCAGTTGCCTTTGGGAACGGAAACGGTCTGTGGTTTGGATGCGCCGTTGAAAACAACCTTTATCTCTTCCCATGAGTCTCCATTGGCATGATTCTTCAATGAATAGGATATAAGGTTAGGAGTCTTTGAGGAATCAATCTTATCGAAAACGAGATTCTTTGCTATCTCCTCGCCTGAGGTCATGCGGAAAGCCGGATGCGCCTTCCTCAATTCGGTCAAGCCTTTATAATATTCAAACAGATCTTTATATTTCGTTTTGTTGTTCCAGTCGATTGCATTAATGGAATCCGGACTTTTATAAGAGTTATGAACCCCCTTCTTATCGCGGAAGATCTCCTCTCCGGCAAAGATAAATGGCGTGCCCTGCGAAGTGAGCACTATCGTCTGCGCAAGTTTGGCAGCGGCGAGCATATTCTCCTCCGGTTCCCCGGCCATCGATTTACGCAATTTGTCGGTCAGGGTAAGATCGTCATGACACGACACGTAGTTCACGATCATCTCAGGAGAAGCAGCGTATGGAAACTTTGAATTCGATCCTTTTGAATAATCCACCTGAGGATGTGCTGTAGCAGCAACGATTCCTATCTTCACGGTCTCCTCCTGACCCGGTTTGCCGGTGGCGAATCCTCTGTCGGAAGCATCGGTATAATGTCCCTTCACCGCATCCCTCAAATCATCGGAGAAGACAGCAATATCTGTCATCTTCGACACATTCTCTTTCAAGGCGCGTCTTTCCTTATCCAGAGGCGAATCTCCTGCTGTCCAGCCCTCTCCATAAACAAAAATTGAGGGATCTATCTTTTTCAGTTCGGCAGCTACTTCATTCATTGTCTCTGTGTCATGAATAGCCATCAGATCAAACCGGAATCCGTCAATATGGTATTCATCGGCCCAATACTTCACTGAGTTCACAATATAATCACGCATCTGTTGGCGGTCGGAGGCCGTTTCGTTTCCACAACCCGATGCATCGGAATAGCGGCCGTCATCCCAGTGGCGATGATAATATCCCGGGGAAGTCAACTCAAAATTCGAGCCATCATTCTCCGCCGTGTGATTGTACACCACATCCATTATCACCCCTATTCCGGCATCATGCAGCGCCTTGACCATCTCCTTCATCTCCTTAACCCTGACTGAAGGATCAGACGGATTCGTAGAATAGGAACCCTCGGGAGCATTATAATTCTGCGGGTCATAACCCCAGTTGTAGGTATTGTGCTGAAGATTGGTCTCATCCACAGAATTGTAATCATACGAAGGAAGGATATGCACATGCGTGATTCCCAATTCCTTAAGATGATCGATGCCGGTCTTTTCTCCAAGGGGGCTTCGTGTGCCCCTCTCCGTCAGGGCCAGGAACTTCCCTTTGTTGGCAATCCCCGAAGAGGGATCCATCGACATATCGCGATGGTGCATCTCATACACTATGACATCTGAAAAATTCTTCACCTCCGGCCTTTTATCGGCATCCCATCCTTCAGGATCAGTTTTAGAAAGATCTATTATAGCCCCTCTTTTCCCGTTGACGCCCACAGCCTTTGCCCAGACGCCCGGAGTTTCTGCATACCATTTCCCATCCTGCTTTATCCGGAAAGTATAGAATTTTCCATATAATTTCGATGGCACTGTATAAGTCCACGTACCGCTCGCAGGATTGAAATTCATTGCTACGGATTCATAAGGCTCACCCGTATGGCCGGTTTCATAGAGATTCAATTTCACCTCTTCCGCTTTCGGGCTCCATAATCGGAAATGCGTGCCGGTTTCATCTACCTTCAATTCAAGATCCTCTCCCGAATAAGTGGGATAATCGTTGAACTTCTCATCATATTTACTTTGTGCATACGCCTGGGGCATCATCCCTGCCGGCACAAGCGTAGTCATGGCTACTGCCATAGCTGTCAATCTTTTAGTTAATCCGTTCATTATAATAGTTAAGCCATTAGTTTCTATCCGGGCAAAGCGTCTGGTACATTTTTCCAGACCCACATATACTAAAATAATCCCCTGAAGATTTTGATCCCTTCTACCCAATGAAGTTGTCTAAACTAATTTTTAGATACTACTTAACTTTCGTAAATTAGTTTATACAACTTCAATTGCAAATATAATCTTAAACAGGCATTCTCAAAAGTTTTATTGCAATTTTTATCACATGAGGTCAAAATTTATTAACTTTGACCTCAAATAAGTAGTTGGTAATAATTAATGAACAAATAAAACGAAGTTATTTTTGAGCAGATTTTGCAGCGGAAAGAGGGAGCATACTTTCGTATGCGACTGAATGACAAGGTAAAATATGCCAAAAAGAACCAGTTTTATTGTTCAAGATTTTCAACTACAATATATCGATTAATTTTTAACAACTACTTACTTAATTATTTACGTTTATGAAGAAAGTTTTATCATTCGCGTTTCTCGCGGTAGTTTTAATTATGACTGCCTGCAGCGGAGCAGCCGGAGCAGATGCGGTTGCCGAAAAAATCAACAAGAACGAACAGCTCTCACAAGCCGACTACACTGTCATGATCGATTATCTTGACAAGGCTATGGATGAAGCCCAGAAAATCATTAAAGATGCTAACGGCGATACGGAGAAACTCAAGAACTCCGAAGATAAGATGCAGAAGGAGTTTCCTCATGCTGAATTATTTATCAAAACTTTATCTTCAGCAAAAGATATCGATGATGCCAATCAGAAAAAACTGAAAGATCTCTTTGCTAAGATCATGACAATCTCCTTCCAGCTATAGACTCCTCAAACAAGAAAACAGGGACTGCCTTAATCAGCAGTCCCTGTTTTTTATATTGTGAAATATGGTTATTTCTTCTCCTCTGCCTTGCCATCATCCGTGAGCTTGAACGCAACCGGAAGGGTGAAATAGGAATCCACAGCCTTCCCATTGACTTTCCCGGGAATCCATTTCGGCATTCCACTTACCACCCTGATAGCCTCATCGTTCAGACTCTTATCAATTCCATTTAATACCTCGGCATCCTTAACCTCTCCTGTCTTGGTAACAATAAACCTAACGATTACACGCCCCTGGATATTCTCTTTCATCGCCTCTTGAGGATATCGTATGTTTTTCGCAAGATATTCAACCATTGCATTAAAACCTCCGGGATACTCTGCAGCCTTTTCAACCGTAACGAACACCTCCTTGTTTGAATTCCCTTGCTCAGTAGCTGTTGAGGCCTCCGGAGCCTGCTGCGCAGAGTCATTGATATGCGCTATCAAATGAATTCCTGTCTCCGCCGGTGATGATTCATTCAGATCCTCTCTCTTTGCCTCCGGAGTTTCTGCTTTTCCCACTCTCTGTTCGGCAGATTCACTCTCACTTGCGAAACTATGGGAAATGACTTTGATACCCGGAGTTTCTGTTTCTACAAATTTTTCATTAACTTTGTAGTCAGGGTTGGGTAAAAGGGTTGCATCTGAGGTAAGTGACAGAACAGATGCTACCGCCGGGATTGAAACTACGGCCATGCCTATGGCCAACGCGGGGATAAGGGCGATTCCGCCGATGCGTCCCCTCTTTCCTGATTGTGATTTGTACATCATAGTGATTCTTTTATGAAGTTTACTGTGATTCAAGCTGTTGGCAAATGACGGCAATCTCCCGCCAACAGCTTTTTTTATTAATAATAATTGATATTCCTTTATATTTGCCCCCGACCGGATCACGGCTTCATCCGCCTCATATTCATGAACCGTCTTCAACTCATCCATCATCAGCCAAGACACAGGATTATACCACATGAAGATAGTGTAAAGCTGGGCAAAAATCAGATCGGCTCTGTGCATCCTCATGATGTGTTCCAACTCATGAGTGAGAATCGCACCTGACTCCGCAAGATCCTTCCCATCTCCCACCACTACATATTTCCGCCAGCTGAAGGGAGCAAGATCATGGCGGCCTGTGATCACAAGCGTGAAATCTCCCATACGGAGCTTCTCCCCTTTTCGCACTATGACACTAAGCCTGATAAGTCCTGTCACGAAATATATGAGGGTCAGCGATGCCCCGGCAGCATAAAGCCACAATATCCATCTTAACCATTCATGATCCGTTTCCCGGATAATTCCTCCCCCCAGCTCCCCTATGACTACATTTCCCGACATTTCAGGCACTGGGTGAGAAATAATATCAGTCTCACCTGTCAACCTGAACCATAAAATACACAAAGGAGCTAACAGGGCAGCAACGTATATACCGAGCAAAACACCGCGATTGAGGGCATATTGTTTCTCCCCTGCAAGAAGTAGGCGGTAGGTAAGATACAGGAATATCAATACTATTCCTGATTCTATTGAATATGCGAAAATCTCTCCCATTTGAACCTCCTTATTTAATTTAGTAGCAACCTCACCCTACCTTGGATGCTCGCTTATTTATTGTTCTCCTCAATCAGACGGATTATATCGCGAAGATCATCTAACGATAATTTCTCCTCCTCAACCAAAGCTGAGACCGCCTTTTTATAAGAATTGTCAAAATATTTCTTAATCACCTCTGAAATTCCTCGTTCCCTGAATTTGGACTTATCCACGATTGCAAAAAAGCGATGAGAATTTCCTATCACCTCGTGACTCACATACCCTTTCCCCTCCAATATCCTTACCAAGGTGGCTACTGTGTTGAAATGAGGACGTGGTTCGGGATACCTCTCCACCATCTCCCTTACAAACAAGGGACCCTCATCCCAGAGCATTCCCATTATTATGCTCTCCTTCTCAGTAAGGATCTCTCTTTTTCTTCCTGCTTTCATACTTAACTAATGATTTAGTTGTTGCAAAGTTAAAATAAATATTTTTCAATTGCAACTAATTTTTTAGTAGTTATTTGTTAATAAAAGTTAAAGACACGGATTATCCCAATTTCCTGTGGCGACCACTAAGCAACCATCATGCTGTCATTTTGCTGCAGGGCGGCGCTTCCACCGCCCGCCGGCCCGCAACTCCGTAGCTGACCCGAGACGCAATAACAAAACCGAGGGTTCCGCTGCGCTTCACCCCCGGCTAACTATAGTATCGCGGTTCCACCGCTCATCGCCTACAGATAATAACCATTAATCATTAACCATTAACCATTAACTATTAACCATTAACCATTAACTATTAACCATTAAC
>CAZCJC010000030.1:0-35120 GCA_964499025.1 uncultured Sangeribacter sp. | reverse complement strand
GCGACAACATGAAGGGACTCATGTTCGATGTGATAAACGCCGACCCCCGTTTCGAGATGCATGATCCCTGGGTGGATCTGGCACGCGGCGGAAACATGCCGGCTGTAGGACAAAGCTCGATTATGGTACCGAAACATTTCGATGGCACCAACCATGATCAGTTCCAGACAGGTGAGGTGGTGGACAAGGTTCTTTACATCAACAATACCGATGCCCCCACAACACTGACTGCTGTAAACTATCTTCATGACACTGATTTCACCGAACCAAACGGCGATGAGATCTCAGACCACTACCCGATCGTGATTGATTTCGACATCGAATTCAAGGAGGGTGCAACCGTTTCAACCGGTGAGGGTGAGGTATTCATCCGCAATGTTAACAATGGTCTATACATCGCTGCAGGTCATGATTATGGAACCCGCGGAATTGTTGCAAAAACAGGTAACAGACTTACCATGGACCCTACCGGTACGGATGGTGAGTTCTATCTCAAGAGCACTCTGCTCTCAAACGATGGAGCCCAGGGCTATTTAGGCTCCAACCTATATATGGATAATCCTGATAAGGCAGCCTATACCATAACCCTGAATCCGGAGACAGGTTACTATACCATAAGTTCAACCGAGGGGAATCTTTCAGTGGATGCCGATAAGAATCTTTGCTTTGTGACTTCCGATCCAACCAATAACTCACAGCAATGGGAACTCCTTACGGAGGCACAGCTGTTGGAGGAATTGAGGACACACGCATCTCCCTCTAATCCTATGGATGCTACCTTCATGATCAGGGGAGCAAATTTCAGCCGTAATGATACGGAGAACGATAAATGGACGGTTAAGAAAGGTGCCAGTGTAGATGCTTGCTTCTGGAGATCGACCGACCGTGAGCATGACGGTGGTTATGGCCTTGGGGAAAACTACATGGCTGAGTTTTTCCATGGGGTTAATACGGATAAAAATAACACGGATAAGGTTCTCTGGACCCTTGAGCAGAATGTTACGGGATTACCGGCAGGAAAATATAAACTCAGTTTTCAGGGCTTTAAACGTCAGGGTAACATCAAGGCTAACGTGACAGGTAAAGATGGAGATTTCTGGCTTCCGGACATTGCTAATGATGGAAATAGTCTGGTTTCCGGGGTTCATTATTCAACTACTCAGGTTAATGGCTATGGCATAAAGTCCAGGAAGATATCTTATGCCTCAAAGTCAATTACAGGCAGCTACTCTTCTAAAAGCAAGAGTGTAACCTATAAGGGATACGAACCTGATGACAAGGCCGGAGCTTCGGCTTTCTTTTCCGCAGGTTACTTCCCCTACGAAATTGATGACATTGTAATCAACGGCTTGCTTAACATCAAGTTCTCAGAAGATAGCAGCAATCCAAACAACATCAGCAGGGATGAGTCGTGGGCTGCTTTAGATAATTTCCAGCTGACCTACTATGGGCCGGTAGAGGAGGATCTTGAGACACTTAACAAGGTGAAGGCTGCCATCGATGATGCGCAGGCTAAGGCGGATGCATCCGGTTTTCAGAATTACAACAATAAGTCGGTTGTAGATGCTTATGAAAACAAGATGATCTCTGCCGATGGCGAGAAGGAGATCCACAATACATATCTCGCGTTGGCAAAGGCATCCGTGAAGGAGACTGAGTTCGGCCAGCCTATGCCTTATGCAGTGCTTAACAACTCTTTCGAGAGAGGGAACCTCTCTGAATGGAAAGCTACCGGAAGCAACGGCAGGGTAATTTCGGATGCTGTCAGCGGAAAGGATAACACCTATCTGTTTGCATCCGATGGTGGTGAAGTAAGCTACACTGCCGATTTCACAATGCCCGGCGGAGTATACACTCTCCGCGCAATGGTTACACCCGGCACAGTCATCAAGGCTAACGGCGAGGTTTCGGCTCCTGCAGAGGGCACGGCCGGCGAGCTGACCGAAGTTTCCCTCAGATTCATGATAAACGGCGGCATCGTCACATTGGGAGCGCAGAACGGCAGCGCATTTATGGCTGATAATTTTGTCCTCACCCGCGAGAACGGTTATGACACCGCCAAGGGTTATGACTTGGTGGAATTCGCCCTCAAGGATGTGGATACCCGCATAAACAAACTCGGCTCACCTTATAATGATGAATGGCCCGAGACGAAGGCTCACTACCGCAATCTGCTCGACACCTACGCTATCGAGGGAGACGGCATGACCGAATTCTACGAGATCTATGGCTTCCTCCGCACACAGGTATTCAAACAGCCTGCAAATGATAAGGGTGAGCAGGATTTCACGGGAGCTATCATCAACAACAGTTTCGAGACGGGCACCACACTTGGTTGGGAATTGCTCTCAACAGCCGGTGATGTCGGTGTTTACCAGGGTAATGGGGAGAAGAACAAGGGCTACTATGTAGCAAAAACCGATCAGACCTATCTCCTGAACTGCTGGAATAACGGCCGCGGAACTTTAGTCTCCCAAACAATTCCCGGATTGCCGGCAGGTAAATACAGAATGACTGTCATGATGGCCGGAGATGGAAATTGGGCTCAGTATGACAAGGATGGAAAAGTAACAGGCTACAATACCCGTGATGAGAAACCGAATATGTATTTAGGAGCCAACAGTCAGACGCATCTCAAACCCCTCTCAACCGGTCTGTGTGAAGGTGAGGATATAAGCTGCGAGTTTGATGTGGCTGAGAGTACGGAGGCGGTAACAATCTTCGTGGGTGATGCCCAGAGCGAATGGTTTAAGGTGGATAATTTCCGCCTGGTACGCATAGGTGAACAGGGAACCTGCGCATTCTACGACCGGCTCAACAAGGCCCTTATAGCTACCCAGAAAGTTGTTGATAATCTCCCGGAGAAATACCGGAAGGATGAGAATTGGCTCGCGACCAAGGCCACTTATCAAGATATGTATGACCAGCATCTTTCTGACGGTCATAAGGTTCTTGAAGGAGACAGCACGGCACCCGACCCGATGCATAGCAACGGCGAGGCAGAGGTTGCAGCCCTTTACAGCGCCCTGCGTACACTTATCTTCTCCATGACTGAGACTGAGGCTGACATGAGCGGCGCAATCATGAACAACGGCTTCGAGCTCGGTGAACTCCTCGGCTGGGATTATGACGCTCCGACAGATCAGACATTGGTAACCAAGGGTAAAAATAATGATCCTTACACTACAGCGGGTGTCGAGGGTGAATACCTCTATAATACTTGGTATTCAGGTCAGGCAAACCCAATATCACAGACAATACCCAACGTACCGGCAGGTAAGTATCGTTTCTCTGTCTTATTGGCTTCAGATCCCGGCAATAAATTCTATATTGCTGTAAACGATACCCCGTCAGAGCAGTTTGTCGTTACGAAGTCTTCCGGTGAATTCGAAAAAGTCAGCATGGAATTTGAGTTGACAGATGAATTTACCGACATCACAATCGGTATCTATCCGACGTTCAATGATGAGTTCAGCAATAAGATTGAATATGGAGTGATGAATGGTCCCTGGTATAAGGCCGACCTGTTCGAACTTTATCTGTTGAGCCGTGAGGTAAGCATCGACTGGACCATGGAAACAAAATCTCATGGAACAATCATTCTCCCATTCGACGTTGAAAAGGATGAGCTTGACAAGAAGAACCTTGAGGTTTACCTGATCTCCAAATCCGACTGGTCGGAGACTCCGGCCGATGATGAGGTGAACCATTACAGAATCCTCACTTTCGACAAGCAGGAGAAGCTTCACGCCAACACTCCTTATGTTGTGAAGAATGTCGGCCTGGAGACGCAAGCTAAAGCGAAAGCCCGCAGGGCAAATGCAGCAACACGTTCTGATGAGACCAAGGGTGACACCTATACTTTCAAGGGTTGGACCACCAATACGGATGATAAGTATAAACCTGAGGATAACCTGCTGACAGGAACAATGGTTGAGAAGGATGCAGCCCAGTATGAGCATCACTTCCAGGTTGTTGACGGCAATGTCGGTTTCGTTTACCACCTTGACGCCAATGAGAACCACACCTCTCATGAATCCATCGAACCATATCATGCATATATTCACCATCCTCTGATTGATACAGGTGAATATATCTCCGGCTTCTATTTCTATGAGCCTGAACTTCCGATCGAATGGGAGATGGAGGGTTCTCACTTCGGAACAATCATCCTCCCCTTCGAACTCTCAGGCGATGCTTTGGAGGAATTCCGTGCCCATGGCCTTAAGGTCTACAGCCTCACTACTGTCGGGGAGGTCACTTCCGGGGAGACTGGTGAGTATCAGATCGTAACCCGTGAGGAGGTAACCGGCGATCTCGCTGCCAACACTCCCTATATGGTTATGACTGCCGAGGCTGCCGCAGCCCTCGACGCTTCCTCCGAGACTGCCGAGGCTATGCTCAAGGCTCCGAGACGCCGTGCTACACGCGCCGGCGAGGTGAGCAGTGTTCCGACTGCCATCAAGCATACATTCACCGGAGCTGCCACCAATACTGAGGCTGCCTATACCGATGGCCTGCTGACAGGTGTGTTCACCACTACAGATGTTACTCCGAAAACCGAAGAGTATGCTACAGGCGACCGTCTCCTCTTCGAGACTGACAACAAGCTCGGTGGATTCGATGAACTCAAGGAGGGCCAAGAAACTTCCGTTGATCCTTATCACGCATACGTGGCCAAGGAGAATCCGAAAGCTGAGGGAAGCACAATCTTCCTTGCTGAGCCTTCAGATTTCAAGACCAACGTTGAGGATCTTCTGGCAGGAAAGGATGGCAATGTGGATGTCTACACTGTATCGGGCGTTCTGCTCCGCAGC
Organism: uncultured Sangeribacter sp.; assembly: GCA_964499025.1. Lineage (GTDB taxonomy): Bacteria > Bacteroidota > Bacteroidia > Bacteroidales > Muribaculaceae > Lepagella. Next base: position 30,303 of record CAZCJC010000030.1, on the reverse strand, counting down.
AATGTGGCTCCGGCCGAGGCTCTCCGTGAACTCGCCCGCGGAATCTATATCTTCCGCGCCGGAGAGAAGAGCGTTAAGATCTACAAATAATCCGGGGTATCCTGACAAAAAAAGCTAATATGAAAAGCGCGTTCCACTCGGGACGCGCTTTTTAGGTTTTAGGGCCATGCGAATAAGAGTGAATTGAAGCTATAGAGCCGGGCTACAAATGGGATGCTACCTTAGCTGCTATGGTTACTACGCTTTCGCATCGGGAAGTGATTTCAAAAGAAACGCTTCAGACTCCCCCTTCAGGGATCAGTACCAGTCATGTTTCTCGTTGCGGTTGAGAGCCCCGATCCGATCCATCTCTTCATCGGAGAGATTGAAATCGAATATTGAAATATTCTCTTCCATGTGTGAAGGATTGCTGGATCCGGGAATGACAACAACCCCACGCTGGAGATCCCAACGCAGTATGACCTGTGCTACAGATTTGCCATGTTTGAGGGCAATCTCTGTCAGCACGGGGTCGCTCAGCAATTCCTTCTGGTGCCCGCGTCCCCCAAGTGGATACCATGCCTCAACGGCTATTCCGAGCGACTGGATATGGGGCACAACATCCGGCTCCTGATAATAGGGATGTATCTCGTTCTGAACAAGCACCGGCTTTATATCTACCTGTTTCAAGAATTCATCTATCTCCTTAATGTAATAGCAGGATACTCCAAGCGAACGTATTTTCCCATCCATTACGAACTTTTCCATGGCCTTGTAAGCCTTCACGTCGTATGCACCTGGATGGTGAAGAAGCATTAAATCCACATATCCGATATCCAGTTTACTGATACATTCCTCTATAGCCTTTTCGGGATGGGAATATTGGTTGGGATATATCTTCGTGGCTACGAAAATCTCCTCACGCGGTACGCCGGATTCCCTGACACCGCGTCCAACCTCTACCTCGTTGCCATACATATGGGCTGTGTCAATCTTTCGAAATCCTAACGCGAGAGCCGATTTCACAGAATTGACGCAAACGTCTCCGGTGAGGCTGTAAGTTCCGAGTCCGACAACCGGCATGTCATAACCGCTGCTCAAACGAATTACCGGGGCCTCTCCATTCTTCCCTTCCGAAAGAGGGAAATGTCGATAATCGGTTTTCATGTCATCCTGATTATTTGAATCATCTTCGTTTTCATTATCATTTTCATCGGGCAGATCCGGCGAGGGTGTCTGCTGGGGTTCATCCTTTCGCATGGGCTCTCCATTATCATGAGAACATGCGCACATCGTAAAAGAGAGTGTCGAAAGCATGACAAGGGATGTAAGCCAAAATCTCATATCTATAAAATTTTTGTCTAACTTATCTTCTTTACCTCCTCATCTGTGACCTCCAGCTTAAAATATACAGGCCTCAACCCATCGTTACAGCAAGCGATCGCTACCCCGTCATTACGAACCCAACTGTTATCATACCAGAAGGAGCGGGCTTCATTGGCAAGTGCGAACCAATATGGATAGATGGCATGCCAAGCTCCATCACAGAAACCTTCCGGCTTCCCGAGGGCGGCATAAAAAACCTGGCCATCCTTCAATGCTTCACATGGGCAGAGTCCGGCCACGCCATATTCTTTTACAAGGTCGTCATTGAAAGAGCGTCGCAGGACGGTGATCCTAACTTTCTTCATTTGACAAAGTTTTTGTTGAAGAAGTCGGCAATACGATTGAAAGGAATTATATCCTTACGGTCATATAGGTCGGTATGGCTTGCACCGGGAATAGCGACAAACTCCTTGTTATCCCCTTTAAACTTATCGAATGCATCCTTGCCGAAATAGAAGGAATGGGCCTTATCGCCATGAATGATCATAACGGCATTCTCCAGTTCGTCGGCATATTCAAAAAACTTGAAGTTGATGAATGGCAGCGCGGAGGTTACGTTCCATCCTCCATTGGAATTCAGGGAGCGCTCATGATAACCTCTCGGAGTTTTATAATAATCGTAGTAGTCCTTGACAAACTGCGGAGCATCCTGCGGAAGAGGATCAACTACGCCTCCACCGAGTTTGTAGCCACCATTGCGGTAGTCTTCAGTGCGCTGAGCGGCCATGGCAGCACGCTTGGCGTTGCGTTGAGCGGCACTGTCCTCACTGTCGAAATATCCGTTTGCATTCACCCGTGTCATGTCATACATTGTGGATGCGACAGTAGCCTTTATACGGGGGTCGTTGATGGCAGCCTGAAGCGCAATACCACCCCAGCCGCAAATACCCAGGATTCCCACTTTGTCGGCATCCACGTCATCGCGTGTAAGCAGATAGTCTACTGCGGCACTGAAATCCTCAGTGTTGATGTCGGGGGAGGCGACATAGCGGGGAGAACCACCACTCTCTCCGGTAAAAGATGGATCGAAAGCGATGGTAAGAAAACCATTTTCGGCCAGCTGTTGTGCATAGAGTCCGGAAGATTGCTCTTTGACAGCGCCAAAAGGCCCGCTCACGGCAATTGCAGGCAGTTTGCCTGAAACTCCCTTGGGTTTATATAGATCGGCAGCAAGAGTTATGCCATAACGGTTGACGAACATAACTTTTGAATGATCCACTTTTTCACTTAGCGGGAAAGTCTTATCCCATTCTTTAACGAGTGTAAGTTTTTCTGTTTTCATCATATTATCGATATTTTTATTTTCGGCATTTAACCCGAGTCCGGATGCAAGGAGCGTGACAGCTCCAATAAGTATTTCTTTCATCTGTAACACCAATTTAATCAATTTCCTAAAGAATCAATCTCCACCACCAGGTTTTCAGGTCTTTCGTGACGGCCGCTCCTTGGGAGTGGGAATACAAAATTATTACATGTACACCTATCTCCCTATACCTAAGTTACAGATAGACAAACCAAGTTTACGGAATATTTAAGTTTGATAAAAATTTATGACAACAATCTACTGCGATAATTTTCATTTGGGATAAAAATTCCCTAACTTTGTAGTCCGTTATGAAATACGGTTTTGACAACGAGAAATATCTCAAGATTCAGTCCGAACATATAAAGGAGCGTATCGCTCAGTTCGGCAACAAGCTCTACCTCGAACTCGGAGGAAAATTATTCGACGATCATCATGCAAGCCGCGTTCTGCCGGGTTTCCAACCCGACAGCAAATTGCGTATGCTCAGTCAGTTGGCTGATCAAGCGGAGATTGTGATCGTAATTAGTGCCCTGGACATAGAGAAGAACAAGGTGCGTACCGACCTCGGCATCACCTATGACATGGATGTGCTCCGGCTACGTGACGAATTCACCAACCGCGGCTTCATGGTTTCTTCTGTGGTGATAACCCATTATAATGGCCAGAGCAGCGCGGATGCTTTCCGCAAGAAACTTGAGAATTTAGGTATTTCCACTTATCTCCACTACACCATCGAAGGGTATCCGGAGAATGTCACCCTAATCGATTCCGACGAGGGTTTCGGCCGAAACGATTATGTTGAGACGACGCGGCCTCTTGTGATTGTCACGGCTCCCGGGCCGGGAAGCGGCAAAATGGCTGTATGTCTCAGTCAGCTTTACAATGAAAATAAGCGGGGCATAAAGGCCGGATATGCGAAGTTCGAGACTTTCCCTGTGTGGAGCCTACCGTTACGTCACCCCGTAAATATCGCCTATGAGGCTGCCACGGCTGATCTCAACGATATCAACATGATCGATCCTTTCCATCTGGATGCGTATGGAAAGACTGCGATAAACTATAACCGCGACATTGAGATTTTTCCGGTGCTCAACGCCCTCTTCGAAGGAATCTACGGAGACAATCCCTATAAATCACCAACCGACATGGGCGTGAATATGGTTGGATTCTGTATCAGTGATGATGCCGTGTGTCGCGAAGCTTCCCGACAGGAGATCGTACGCCGCTATTTCAAGGCTCTCGCCGATTTCGGAGCGGGGGCCGATAATGAGAGGGAGGTGAATAAGATTTCGCTCCTTTTCAAGCAGGCCGGTATCAGTCCGGAATACCGTCTCCCCTACGTGGCTGCCCGCGACCGCGCCAAATCCAGCGGAGTGCCCTGCTCGGCGATGGAACTCACGGACGGGACGATAATAACTGCCGAATCGGGCGAACTACTCGGCTCAAGCTCCGCACTTCTGCTCAACGCCATCAAGCATCTCGCAGGAATTGATCATGAACTGAAACTCATTCCCCAAAGCCTTATCGAACCGGTGCAGAATACCAAGACGGCGTATCTTCATAGCCGCAACCCACGTCTGCATACGGATGAGGTGTTAGTGGCCCTGTCGGTTTTGAGTCCGCAGGATGAGAACTGCCGCCGGGCTCTTGAGGTTCTTCCCATGCTTGATGGCTGCCAGATGCACTCAACGGAGATGCTCGGAGAGGTTGACCACAAGATTTTCCGTAAACTCGGAGTCGGGCTTACCTGCGATCCGGCACGTAAACGCAAGCGCACCACGACTTCGGAGACACACTCCTCGCGCGATTAAGGGTATTGAAACTCCCCCTTTCCCTTGATGATAGAAGGTATATTCTTATTCCTTGTTTCAGGCGTGTCGGCCTCTTCCCCGTTACCCCCGGCTGAACAGACCACCGACTCCGTCACCACCTCCGAATTGAAGGAACTGGTGGTGACCGGGCAATCCGCGCGTCAGCGTATTTCCGAAACCAGACTCGGCGCGGAGAAACTTGATCTGTCACAACTTGTGCAGCTCCCCTCTTTTGCCGGAGAAAATGACATCATAAAGGCGATCGCGCTTCTACCGGGAGTGCATGGCGAGGGGGACGGCGCGGGGGGATTTGAAGTGAGAGGGGGAAACGCTTCCCAGAATCTTGTGTTGCTTGATGGCATCTCGCTCTTCAACCCATCGCATGTGATGGGTATATTCTCTACCTTCAACGACCAGGCAATAGGACGCGCCACTCTCTTCAAGGGACCTATTCCGGCTATTTACGGGGGTGCTACCTCTTCGGTGCTTGAAACCTCCCTTAAGCCGGGAGACATGAACAGTTACCATGGATCGCTGTCGGTGGGAATACTTGCTGCCAAGATAATGGCCGAAGGGCCGATCGTAAGGGATAGGCTCTCATTTGCCGTCACGGCCCGAAGGTCGTATGTGGATGCGTTTCTGAAAATTATCCCGCAATATCGCACTACCGTGATGAATTTCTATGATGTCACTGCCAAGCTGCGGTGGCATCCTTCGGCGGCTCATCTCATCGACGGATCTTTCTTCATAAGCCATGATAATATGGCAGTGGGAAACATCATGGGTCTGTATTGGGGAAATTTAGGGGCTTCGTTAAACTGGAATGCCCGTATCTCCGACAAAGTCAGTTCGACGGCCACAGGATCCTTCACCCATTTCAGCCCGAAAATGTCGATGGACCTGATGGATGTGGAGCAGGTGATGCGAACCTATATCCACACCTATTCATTGAATGAAAGGCTGTCATTCTCCCTCAACGACAATCATTCCATCGAGACCGGTATCCGCTCTGAGTTGTTCAGGGTTAAATCGGCGGAATGGGAATATGCTCCTGCAAGGGAGATTGAGATACGGTCGCTATGGAGCAATGCGATGTGGGTGGATTATTCGGGCCGTTTCTCCTCCATATTTGAAGTTTCAGGAGGGATACGCGTGGATCTTGCTTCCGTGCTGTCTCAACGAAGGTTTCACCAATTGATTGCTGCCAACCCCTCCTCACCTTCCCCCCGAGGGAAAACCTATGTGCACCTCCAGCCAAGATTCAATGTAAAATTCAATCTCTCCGAATACCAGAATATAAAGGCGGGGGTCGGAGTGGCGACGCAGAATCTTCATGAACTGCGGTCGAGTTCCACCTCCTTTCCTTTCGACCGGTATGCGCTCACCTCATCGGAGGTGAAGCCTGAGTGTGCACTTCAATATGGAGCCGGATACTCGGGAATGACCCCTTCGGGGAATTTCGACTGGTCGGTGGAGGGGTATTACAAGCAGATTGAAAATGTCTACGATTACAAGGATGGAAGAAGCTCCTTCTCCAATATAGATCTCGAGAGCATCATACTCGGCGGAAAGGGACGCAGTTACGGAGTGGAATTCATGGTGCGTAAGAATTTGGGTAAACTCACGGGGTGGATCGGCTATACCCTTTCCCGGACAGAGACAAAAATTCCCGGAATAAATGATGGAGAATGGTATGATGCTACCAACGACCGCCGTCATGACCTGTCGGTTACGGCCAATTATCATTTTTCCGACAAGTGGAGTATGTCTGGCTCCTGGATCTATTCATCGGGGCAACCCCTGACAGCCCCTGACGTGAAATATGAGATTGCCGGTGAGACCTGCTATTATTATTCTCGCCGCAATTCTTATCACACACCCTCCACTCACCGTCTGGATCTGTCGGCCACCTATACCCACGTGGGGAAGAGATTCACTTATGAATGGTCGTTCGGCGTGTATAATGCCTATTGCCGATATAACCCTTATGTGGTCTATTTCGAGGATGATCCTACTAAACCGTCAGGCACACGGGCAGTGCAGCAATCGCTGTTCGGTGTGATCCCTTCGGTAACCTATACCCTGAAATTTTGATTGAATGAGATTTCTGAAGCTGAAAATAGTTCCGCTTTTATTCCTTATCCTTCTTTCGGTCAGCTCTTGCGAGAAGGAACTGGACTTCAAGTATCATGACATAGACCCCATACCGGTGATTGAGGCAGAACTCACGCCCGGTGGGATACAGGTAAGCATCACTATGACTACCCCGATGGATGAACCGCTCGACCGGACGCATCTCACTGACGCAACCGTCACGCTTGAGGATCTCAGCGAAGGAATCATTTTTTATCCGGTAGCGGATGGCGATGGGATTTACCGGGATGCGACACCGGGGGTGCCCGGTCATGAATACCGACTTACTGTGGAACGGGAAGGATGCCGGTATGTGGCAAAAACGGTGATGTATCCCCCCACCGAGATTGTGGGATTATCATTCAGCTGGATCAGGATGCCTTATGACCATGTGGCAGTGTTGAGATGCGATTTCTTAGACAATCCTTCAACAAGTCTTGACTGCTACTGGGTGAAGATATTCAGAAATGGAAAGATCTACCGTTGGATGGAGGTTGATGACCGTTCGGCGAAGGAGGGTGTGAAAAGTGTGGCTATGATGACCACCAGAATGGATACAGATGAGGAGGATGAGGAAGATCTGCTTCTTGCCGGAGATGAAGTGACTGTGACAGTGAGCCAAATCACGCCTGACATGCATGAATATCTGGAGACCCTGCAAAATGACAGCAACGGCACGGCGATGTTCACCGGCGATTTCTGTTTAGGCTATTTCACGGCCACGAGCCCCGTATCCTCCACCATCATCTTCGATCCCGCCGAAATACATTAAGGCTCCATCTCAAAAAATTTCAGAACCCCAGGCTCTGGCTCCATGACCCCGTTCCGCAAAAAAATGGGACCTATATTATGCTTTATAATTTGTGGCATACTCTTTGAATCTCATCGCCTGAGCCTTGGTAATATTGATGAAAGAAAGGTTCTGCCTAAGTTTATCTATACCGTAATCCTCTATAATTCTTCCTATGGATACGTTGAGGAAAATGGAGGGAAGAGCGGTGACTTGCTTCATATCAACCACCACCTTTGCGGATTGATCGAAGGCATCCTTTACTATATCATAAAACTTCGCACCGGCATCAGGGAGATTTTTATAATTAATTAAAATATCGTTTAATATTATTGTATTCATAATTTTACCAATTGAAAGAATCTGTCCTCTAAGATTGATATTTAGTGAGTCTATGTACCTTATTGTAAAAATCCTAAATATATATTGGTTTATTTTTTAATTAACTCAAAGCAATAACAAAGATAGTACAGATTTTACAATTAAAATTTTACATATTGTTAAATTGATTGTCTTCAGAAGTATTCATAATTGTTCCAAATTAGGAAATTATTATGTTTTATTTTTAATAATCCTTATATTTGTTTTTTAGATAGATTTAATATTGTCCCAAAAGCTCACGAGAACGATTTCTTTTAGATAAAAATTGTATTTGTGAATAAATTCATTAAATCGAATTTTTAATAGTTAAATTTAATCTATTATTAACCATAACTCCCAAATTGTCATGAAGAAATATTATTTAATAGCCGCAGTATTACTCTGTGGGGCCTGTAGCAATGACAATGAGCCACAGCCTCTCAAAGAAAGAGAAAGGATAGAACTTACAAGAGCGGATGAAATGATTGTGCTGAATTCTCAATATGAATTCGGTCGGAATGTATTTGATGTGCTCCTGAGTAATAGCCAAAATCAAAATTTTATATTCTCTCCTTTAAGTCTTTCGGTTTCGGCCGCCATGGTTGCCAACGGAGCAGCAGGCGATACTCAAAAGGAGATCCTTGATGTGCTTGGGTATGGAGAATCGGACCTCGACCAATTAAACAGTACAGTATCAATAAAAAACTTCTTACCAAACTCCCTGAACTTGATAACTCAACTTGCCTCAAAATGGCAAATGCCATATGGTATTCCACAGCCTTCGGCGGCACACTCAAATCGGATTTCCGTACTGTTTTAAACAACAATTATTTGTCGCATATTGAGGGAACTGAGGATATCTCATCTGATAAAACTTTTGCATCTATCAATGATTGGTGCAAAACACATACAAACGGTGTCATCCCCTCTCTACTGAGTTCAAAACCTTCACCCTCTACAAGATTTATGATTTCCAATGCTTTATATTTTAAAGGGATATGGAAAGATAAATTTGATTCTGCATTAACTCACGAGGGAACTTTTTATTCCGAGAATGGCGACAGCAAGAGGGTGAACATGATGAGAAACAAAAAAATGCCTGCTATTGGCTATGGTACGGATAAATATACCGCAGTCTCCCTCTCTTTCGGTAATGAGGCTTTTTCCATGATCATTGTTTTGCCCGATAAGGGAAATAGGATTGAGGACTGTATAGATGCTGATGAATGGAAAAATATCCATCAGCTCGCTACCCGACAACCTTTATCCGACGATGCTATCATGATGCAAAGAAAAAATCTGGATATAACCCTTCCTAAGTTTAGCCTGGATTCGAATATAGACTTTTTAGGTGTACTGAGTTCACTTGGAATTAAAAAGCTTTTCAATAGCTCGGAAGCAGAGCTGACCAACTGCTTTGAATCGGGAGAGTATTTTATCAATTCCGTGAATCAGACATCAAAATTTGAGATAGATGAAAAGGGAGCTGTCGGAGCAAGCGTTTCTAAATGGACAGGAGAAGCTACCTCTGATTTTGTCAGTCTTGAAGAACTGACCGTGGATCGACCATTTGTTTTTCTTATCACCGAACAAAGTACCGGCTCCATTATCTTTATAGGTAAAATCGGAAATTTGTAAAAACCGACAGCTGCAGGATATCACACAAAATAAGACTCGATTCCCTCATTATCAATGCCGGGAATCGAGTCTTATAATTTTGGGCGCCTCTCCTAAATTGGGGCCTATTTTACGATTATCAATCCTCTTTTGAGGAAGCGATGCCTTTCCAAACGGCTGCACTCAGAAGAGCACCTGCCATCGGGGCTACGATGAAGAGCCAGATCTGAGAAATCGGGGTGCAATCACCCTGGATACATGCGAAGATTGCCGGACCGATGGAACGAGCAGGATTCACTGATGTGCCGGTGATCGGAATACATGCTATATGCACCAACACAAGTGCCAGACCAATTGCAAGACCAGCAAAGGCTCCTGCACCTTTCTTAGAGTCGGTGGTGCCCAGAACCACAAGCACAAAAATGAAGGTGAAGATGAACTCAGCTACAAAAGCGGGAATCACATTGCCCGGGAGATAGGAGTTCGCTCCGGTGGTAGTGGTGTCGTTAAAGACTGCGGAGATGCCTCCCTCGTTACCTGTATGCACCAGGAAATATATTACGGCGGAAGCAATGATGGCTCCGATCACCTGGAAGAGCATGTATCCTCCGGCCTCTTTACCTTTCATGCGTCCGCTTGCCCATACACCGAATGTGATGGCAGGGTTGATATGGCAGCCGGATATGTTACCGATGGTATAGGCCATTGCCACAACTGCCAAACCGAAAGCAAATGCCACACCCAAGGTGCTGATACCGTAACCGGTGGTTCCAAGTCCTATGCCTGCGAATACGGCCGCGCCGCAACCCATGAGGGTGAGTACGAATGTGCCGATCATTTCGGCTAAATACTTCTTCATAATCTTATAGTTTATAGTGAGAATTAATTTGATTCAATTTCCAAGAGCTGACTTTCGCGACAGCATCTCCTGCTGAAATAACAAAAATTATAAGTATTTGTTCACTTTATAGCCCCTGCCTGCCCACTCCTTTGATTTTGACCTATCACCGGGTTATTGGATTTTCCTCCTTATTTTATTAACTTTGGACTTAACTTAATGAAGTATGTAGTTTACAATATGATTACAATTCTCAGACCCCCTATCATGAATAAAACTTTTCTGACGGTTGCCTTCTGTGTCGGCAGCGTTCTTTATGCCAATGCCGATGCCATAGACCTATCGGGCAAATGGGATATCCGCTATACCGATAAATCCGGAACGCACAATACTGAGATATCGTTGCCCGGCTCCATGCTCACAAACGGCTTAGGAAACACTCCCGATGCCTCCACAAAATGGACAGGGAGTCTTTACGACATGTCGTATTATTATTCTCCGAAGTTTGAAAAATATCGTAAAGCCGGGAACATCAAGTTCCCTTTCTTCCTTACTCCTGACAAGGAGTTCGTGGGGAGTGCCGATTACACCCGAACAGTGAAAGTGCCCTCTTCATGGAAGGGAAGTGATGTGACTCTTTACATAGAGCGTCCTCACATAGAGACGGAAGTTTACATAAATGGCAAACTGGCCGGGCGCGATTCCACTTTGAGCGTGCCCCATACATTCAATGTCACCCCCTATCTTAAATACGGAGCCGACAACAGGGTGAATATAAAAATCTATAATGGGATAGAGAATGTATGCGTGGGCCAGGATTCACATTCCGTAACCGATCAGACTCAAGGGAACTGGAACGGTATGGTCGGGCGTATAGAACTCATTTCGCGCCCTAAGACCCATATATCAAATCTTCAGATATTTCCGGATGTAAAAGGAAAGGCTATAGATGTGAAAGCAAAAATCGCCAATCCGGGAAAGAAAACCACCCTGACGCTGAATGTCGACGGCCAATCCAAAACTTATAAAAATCTGAATGTTGCGACAGATGGCTCGGTTTCACTCAGATTCCCTATCTCAGGGGAACTCAGACTTTGGGATGAGTTTACCCCCAATCTGTATACCTTAGAGGCCGTGATGAATGGAGATACGCTTACTGAGACGTTCGGTATGCGTGATTTCCGAATAGATGAGAGGCAGTTCTATATCAATGACCGTCCGACATGGATGCGGGGCACTGTCGAGAATTGCAACTTCCCTCTCACCGGCTATCCTCCTACTGATGTGGAGTCATGGCTTGCTATCTTCCGCAAATGTAAGGAATATGGACTGAATCATATGCGTTTCCATTCCTATTGTCCTCCGGAGGCTGCCTTTATAGCTGCCGACCAAGTAGGATTCTATCTCCAACCTGAAGGACCATCCTGGCCAAATCATGGTGTGAAGTTAGGCAACGGCATGACCATTGACCGGTATCTGCTCGAAGAAACCGAGCGTATGGTGGAGGAATATGGGAATCATCCGTCGTTCACGATGCTGTGTGCCGGAAATGAGCCGGCGGGCAACTGGGTTGAATGGGTCGGTGATTTTGTGGATCATTGGCGCGCCACGGGCGACAAACGTAGGGTTTACTGCGGGGCTTCCGTGGGTGGAGGCTGGGCCTGGGATCCCAAAAGTGAATATCATGTGAAAGGGGGCGCGAGAGGCCTCGACTGGAATAAGAGACGCCCGGCAAGCAATGATGATTATGCGCCGGATATGGAGAAAGTGACCCAGAAAGGGAGGACGGAGACTCTTGTCTTTGATGTCAAGGAGCCTCGACTGGGTCATGAGACGGGTCAGTGGTGCGCTTTTCCCGACCTAAAGGAGATGAGTCAGTACACGGGCCCTTATAAGGCACGTAATTTCGAGATATTCAAGGAGACGCTTGAGGCCAACGGTATGGCCGAGCAAGCCGAGAAATTCCTGGATGCGAGCGGTAAACTCCAGACTCTTGCTTATAAATATGATATTGAACGGAATCTACGAACTCCGGATTACGGCGGCTTCCAGATGCTTGCTCTCAACGATTACAGCGGACAGGGCACAGCCCTTGTCGGGGTGCTCAATGTATTCTTTAAAGAGAAAGGATACTGCAATGCGGAAGATTGGACGCAGTTTTGCGCGCCGGTGGTGCCATTGGCGGAATTCCCGAAGTTTGTTTTTACTGATGACGAGACACTGACGGTTCCTGTCCAGTTGTATAATGCTTCTGATAAGGAGATGGTAGCTGCTCCGGTTAAATTTGTGGTTAAAGGGAAAAATGGAGTTGAGAGAACAATGCTGTCAACCCATAAGGATTTCGGCATAGCCAAGAATCTGCCGGTGGATACGCTGCGTATCACACTCAAAGATCTTGAACCCGGAAAATATACTTTCACTGCCAATGTGGGAGATGCTGCCAATTCCTGGGATTTCTGGGTGTATGACGCAGAAAGGGATATGCCTGATGCCGGAGATATCTATATCACGGACATATTTGATGAGAAAGCGGAGGATCTGCTTAAGAAGGGGGGGAAAGTATTGCTCACGGCAGCCGGAAAAGTTAAATACGGCAATGATATAGTCCAGAACTATCTCCCCGTTTTCTGGAATACAAGTTGGTTCAAGATGCGTCCTCCTCACACCACGGGAGCGGTGATAGACACGGATCACCCCTTGTTCAAGGAATTTGAGACCGATAACTGGGCAAACCTAAACTGGTGGGAATTGCTTAACCGCGCTCAGGTGATGAACCTCAGTCAGTTCCCTAAAGAGTATCAGCCGGCCGTGCAACCAATAGATACATGGCATGTGAACAGAAAGATAGGAATGCTTGTGGAGGGGAAGATGCACAACGGCAAATTGCTCATGACAACCTTCGATATCGACAATCTCAAGAATCGTCCGGTAGCGCGTGAGATGCGGCGTGCAATACTGAGCTACATGAATTCCGATGATTTCCTCCCTACCCTCGAAATGACACCTGAACTCATCCGCAACCTCTATGAAAACGAAGCTGAGCCGGTGCTGATGTATACCGATGAATCACCCGACGAGCTCAAACCAACCCTAAAATAACCAAGTGTGTTTCATAGACCCTTCCTGAAAATACCCTCTATGTCATATAAATAAAAAATAAGCGTGGTTAAATACCACGCTTATTTTTTTATTCAAGCTTTTAATGATACATCCTTAGCAATACATGTTGACAATAGCTTCGTAGAGTTCCTGCTTGCCGGAGGTGGCAGCCGGCTCACCATGCGTCTTTGCATACTCCACAAGATCTTCAAGCGACAGTTTACCCTCTTCAAATGCTTTCCCTTCTCCGGAATCAAAGGATGCGTAACGCTCCTCCAGCATCTTCTTATAGGGAGATTTCTCCAATATCTCGGCAGCACTCAGCAATGCCCGAGCCATTGCGTCCATTCCGGCTATGTGGGCGATAAAGATATCCTCCGGATCAGTGGAATTACGGCGCGTCTTGGCATCAAAATTAGTACCTCCATTGCCGAGACCATCGTTACGGATGATCTGCATCATTGCCTGCGTGAGCTCATAATTGTCGATGGGGAACTGATCAGTGTCCCATCCATTCTGATAGTCGCCACGGTTGGCATCTATTGATCCAAGCATTCCGTTGTCTACAGCCACGGCCAGTTCATGCTCGAATGTGTGGCCGGCGAGAGTGGCGTGATTAACCTCTATATTTACCTTGAAATCTTTATCCAGACCATGTTGCTTAAGGAATCCTATCACTGTCTCAGTGTCGACGTCATACTGATGTTTGGAGGGCTCCATAGGTTTAGGTTCGATAAGGAAGGTGCCTTTGAAACCCTTTGCACGTGCATAGTCACGCGCCATGGTAAGCATACGCGCAAGATGCTCCTTCTCACGTTTCTGATCAGTATTGAGGAGACTCATGTAACCTTCTCGCCCTCCCCAGAATACATAATTGCTTCCTCCGAGTTCTATCGTGGCATCTATGGCATTCTTTATCTGCACGGCAGCCCGCGCCACGACATCAAAATCCGGATTGGTTGCCGCTCCATTCATATATCTTGCATGGGAGAAGACATTGGCTGTTCCCCAAAGGTTGCGGATGCCTGTTTCCTCCATTTTACCTTTGATATATGCCACAACCTCCTTGAGATTCTTCTCATATTCCTCAATGGAATCCCCTTCACTCACGAGATCCACATCATGAAAACAGAAGAATTCTATTCCCAATTTTGTCATAATCTCAAAACCGGCATCTGCCTTATCCTTTGCAGCCTGCACAGGATCGGGATTATCATTCCAAGGATATTTCTTGGTGCCACCACCAAACTGGTCACCCCCCTCGGCACAGAGCGTATGCCACCATGCCATCGCGAAACGGAGCCAATCTTTCATTTTACGCCCGAGCACCACACGCTCGGCATCATAATAACGGTAAGCGAGGGGATTGTAGCTGTCTGTTCCCTCAAACTTGATCTTGCCTATTGAAGGAAAATATTCTTTTGTCATAACAACAATATTTTTGGTCTACATAATTAAAATTAATAATTTATTGGTGAGTGAGGAACAGGAGAATTTAAATATTTTATTAAATATTTTATAGGAATCAGAGACTTTAATAAATCTTATAAGTCTTATAACTTTTCTGCCTCAAGCAATTATTAATTATTAATTATTAATTATTAATTACTTAGTGTTTCTTTCCATTTCGCGTATGCTTCGAGATAGGGGGTGCGGTCGGAGGCCGGATGTATCTCATCAAGCGTGCGAAGATTTGCAAATGCCTCCTTTGGTGTGGAATATATTCCCGCTCCAATTCCTGCCCCTTTTGCTGCGCCTACGGCCCCGTCGGTATCCATAAGTGATATTACCGCTCCCGATACTGAAGCCAATGTATCGCGGAAAACAGGACTAAGGAACATATTCGCATTGCCGGCGTGTATATTCTCAATCTTCATACCCATCTGCTCCATGATTTCCATCCCATACATGAATGAGAACACTATTCCTTCCTGGGAGGCACGTAAAAGATGGGCGCGATCATGCACATTAAAGTTAATTCCATGGAATGAGCAACCTTGCTCCCTATTCTGCAATATCCTTTCGGCCCCATTTCCAAAAGGAAGGACCACCACTCCGGCTGAGCCAACTGGAGCTTTGGCCGCGAGATGATTCATCTCATCATAGCTCATTCCTGAAGAAGCTATATTTCGCTTTATCCATGAGTTGAGAATTCCTGTTCCACTGATACAGGTCATCACACCGATACGAGGATTTTCCACCGTGTGATTCACATGAGCGAAATTATTCACCCGTGAAAACGTATCATATGCTATTGTTCCGTTGATTCCATAAACAACTCCGGAAGTTCCTGCTGTGGAAGCCACTTCACCGGGTTCCAATACATTCAGGGAAAGGGCATTGTTGGGCTGATCTCCTGCCCTATATGTGACGGGGATACCTTCGGACAATCCAAGTTCGAAAGCTGCTTCCGACGTAAGTTCACCCTGATTCGAGAATGTTGGAAGAATTTCAGGAAGAAGGGAGGAATCAAAACCGTAGTAATCCATCAGGAAGTTGGCCGGACCATTCTCCTTGAAATCCCACAACATATATTCCGAAAGACCTTCGGCATTTGTGGAGATCTCTCCTGTGAGACGCATGGCAATATAGTCGCCCGGCAACATCACCTTATATATACGGCCGTAAATTTCGGGTTCATTTTCTTTAAGCCATGCGAGTTTGGCTGCCGTGAAATTTCCGGGAGAATTAAGCAGTCGGGAAAGACATTCATCCTCTCCCACTTCTTTGAAAGCTTTCTCTCCATAAGGCACCGCCCGCGAATCACACCATATTATTGCATCGCGCAACGGTTTGAGGTCTTTATCCACCGCTACAAGGCCATGCATCTGATAACTTATACCTATTGCCTTTATATCCTCCGGATTGATAGCCGAATTTTTCATCACACTCCCGGTGGCCTCCTTCAGATAATGCCACCAGTCATCGGGATTCTGTTCGGCCCATCCCGGTCGCAATGCTTTTATGGGAGCCTCACTTTTTGGATAAAAATCCGAAGCTACACATTTTCCTGTAGAAGCCTCTACAAGGGCAACTTTGACGGAAGAACTTCCTATATCGAATCCAAGAAGATACATAATGAAAGTGGTTTTATGTTATAAATACCTTTACTCCCCCTTTTTATTGGTACGTTAAAATTAATAATAATACTTAAATAACTCACAAAAATTAATTAATGGTGAATAAAATGATATAAATGAATGCTAAAACCGGTTCTTTTGCATTACTTTCGGCCTTCCCTTCAGTTCCATAGGCCGCTATGCTCCTTCAGCCAAAACCGAAATTAACTCAAAATAACTGTGTTTTATCTATTCATTAATTTCTGCGAGCTACTTAATATTCAAGCAAGTAATTGTAGATAAAATTGTAGATAAGAGTGTTGACAATAAAAGATAAGTCCCAATATTTTTTATTAAGGTTGAAATCTTTTTTTACTACCTTTGCAAGTGTAAAAACTGTTTCTGCCGATGGAGAATATAAAGCATGAAAAGTCACATCTTTCCGGCCACATAGCCATTCTTCTGGCTAACTTAGGCTGGGGTATCATGTCGCCTCTATCGAAAGATGTGATGCTATCACAAACTATTTCACCTCTGGCCTTATCGGGGATTCGTATATCGGGTGGAGCTCTGATGTTCCTCTTATTCTCCTTTATTCTTCCCCCATCTTTAAAGACGAGAGAGAAAATTGATTCCCGGGATTGGTTAAAGTTGATAGTTGCATCTGTACTTATCATAAGTGCCAACCAGGGGCTCTTTATCCTCGGAGTGGGAATGACTAATCCTATAGACTCTTCGGTGATGAGTTCAATGACTCCTGTATTTACAATGATACTGGCTACCCTCTTCCTTGGATTCCGGATGACATGGCTAAAGATTGCGGGTGTGGGAATTGGTTTGATTGGAGCTCTTGTACTCGTTTCGAACTCTGACAGGAATCAATTAGCTTCCGATCCTCTTCTGGGAGACATGTTATGTCTGGCTGCACAGTTGTGTGCCGCTATATATTATGTGGCATTCGGCGACATTATAAGGAAATATTCTCCTTATACCCTTATGAAGTGGCTGTTCTTTCTTTCTGCCCTTACCTACGTACCTTTCTGCTTACCGGAGATATTGAAAACAGATTTCATTTCACTGGGTTGGAAAATATGGAGTGAAATGGGATATATCATTATTGTGGCTACTTTCTTGGGGTATCTGATGATTCCCATTGCGCAGCGACAACTACGCCCTACTATGGTTAGCATGTATAATTATCTCCAGCCTGTATTTGCAGGAATCATAGCTGTAGTGCTCGGCGTAGGAACTTTCGGCTGGGTCAAGGGATTTGCTACCCTGATGGTGTTTTTCGGGATCTACCTGGTGAATAAAAGCAGAAAGAATTGAAATGGTTAATGGTTAATAGTTAATAGTTGGGAGAGGCAAATTATAAGATTTATAAGACTTATATAATTTATACGATTTATATGACTTATACGATTCATAAGAATTAACCGCTCCAAAGAGCTCACAAAGCCTAAAACCTAAATTCTAAAGCCTAATCTACTGAATATTAGCAGATACAACAATCTATAAATTAAGAGAATAATAAAATCAACTATATATGAAAAAACTTATACTTGGTATCGGACTCCTTTCGATGGGGTTAATGGCAGGATATGCTTCCACTCCTTTTGAAGGAAAAAGTATATGTGTTCTTGGCGACAGTTATGTGCGTAATCACCGATGTCCGGTTGAAGAAAGCTGGCATTATAAACTTGCTTCACTGCTCAAGATGGATTATAAGAATTTTGGACGTAACGGAAGTAGCATAGCTTTCGATCGGACAAAGGAGGGATTCGGCCCGGCAATGACTGTAAGATACAAGGAGATGCCGGATTCTGCAGATTTCGTAATAGTAATAGCCGGCCATAATGATGCCGGATGTATTGACAAGCTCGGAACATGGGAGGAATTCCAAACAGGACTGGAAGAACTATGCACCGGATTGCGCAAAAAATATCCCGAAGCCAAAATTGGATTTATAACCCCCTGGGGAGTGGACCGACCCTATTTCAAGGAGGTGACAGCTGAAATTGAAAGGATATGTAAGGAATACGGTTTTCCCGTTCTCAACACCACTTCTTCTGAAATTATTGATGTAAATAATCCGGAGTTCAGAAAACTATATTTCCAAGGAGAAAATGATACTGCCCATCTCAACGACCGGGGACACAATCTTATGATAAGCCTTGGACAGCGTTTCCTCGATAAGCTTTTAGAACAAAACCTGTAGATAAGTTGTAGATAAGGCTCATTTACATGTAGAAAAATATGTAGAAAACATTAATATAAATAAGTAAACAGTTAATTTTCCAATCTCATGGATTTTTATAAGCCGGATTCATCTGAAATATGCAATAGCAAGCCAAAGAAATTTCATATCAAGTTTTCTACCGGTTTATCTTATGTTATTAAGGGGTTTTCTACAGTTTTTGGCTTTTGAAAAGTAAGAATTTATTAACTTTGCAGTTGTCTACAGGGTGTAGATAAGATATGAATCTATCTGAAAATCAATATTACCCCCTGTAGATAATATGATGATAAAGCAGCCTCAAACTTCAATAACTCATATTTCCAAATTTTTTAGGTAAAAGTTATTGGTAGTTATCTACAGCCTTTATTGTTATTATTTATTTTATTTTTTAAATTTTTAATTTTTAAACCTTAAATAATAAAATAAAAATGGAAGTGTCCACATCTCCGGCTCAAGAGCAATTGCGCGATAAGATATTGCAACTGAAAAAGGATAAAAACGCGCTGATCATGGCTCATTATTATCAGCGCGATGAGATTCAGGAGATAGCAGATTTCATAGGCGACTCTCTTGCGCTGGCCCGTCAGGCTGCCCTTACGGATGCCGATATCATAGTGATGTGTGGAGTGCATTTCATGGGGGAGACGGCTAAAATTCTGTGCCCCGGGAAAAAAGTGCTGGTTCCCGATATGAAAGCAGGATGCTCATTGGCCGACAGCTGCGATCCGGAGGAATTCAGAAAATTTGTAGAGGCTCATCCGGGATATACGGTGGTGAGCTATGTCAATACCTCTGCTGCGGTGAAGGCTCATACCGATATTGTGGTCACTTCCGGAAATGCGCGCAAGATCATAGATTCACTTCCTAAGGATGAAAAGATAATTTTCGGTCCGGATAAAAATCTTGGTGGCTACATTAACAGCGTGACAGGAAGGGAGATGCTTCTATGGAATGGAGCTTGTCATGTTCACGACCGCTTCTCTATAGAGAAAATAATGGATATGAAACGTGAGCATCCGCAAGCAAAGATTCTGGTGCATCCCGAATGTCGCCGTCCCCTGCAGCTCATAGCCGATAAAGTAGGTTCGACGGCTGCCTTGCTCGCCTTTGCCGAGAGTGATGATGCTCCGGAATATATAGTAGTCACTGAAAGCGGAATATTGTTTGAGATGAGACGTAAGTGTCCATCAAAGGTATTTCTCCCTGCCCCGGCAGAAGATTCGGAGTGTCAGTGTAACGAATGTGACTTCATGAAGATGAATACCCTCGAGAAGGTTTACAGATGCCTGCTTGATGAGTCTCCTGAAATCAAGGTGGATCCGGAGATAGCTGAGCAAGCCATAAAACCTATAGAGAGAATGCTGGAGCTTAGCTGATGGAGGAAAGGAAAAAGAAAAATATTGTAGAACTTACCAATTGTTCGGTAAAGGAATATAAGGAACTTGAGAAACTTCCTATACGGGTGTTGACCGACAATGTGCGGTCAATGTATAATATAGGAGCCATCTTCCGCACTGCTGATGCCTTTCTTGTGGAGGAGATTATATTGGGGGGTATTTCCGGATGTCCTCCTCATCCTGAGATTGCTAAGACGGCTCTGGGGGCTGAAGAGACTGTTTCCTGGCGTCATGTGGATGATGCGGTGAGTGAGATAGGGAGGCTCAAGGAGGATGGATGGAAAATATGTGTGCTGGAACAGACACACGGCAGTATTCCTCTGGATAAATTTGAGACTAAGGAGGGGGAGAGATATCTTCTTATTGTAGGAAATGAAGTGGATGGAGTTGACCAGCGTCTGGTGGATCTAAGCGATTATGTGCTTGAGATTCCCCAATATGGAGTGAAGCATTCCCTTAACGTCTCCTCAAGTGCTTCGATAGCCTTATGGCAACTGGTGAGTTTAATTAATAATTAATGATTAATAATTACCTGCTGCGAAAAAGCTTAGGCTAATAAATTATTAATTATTAATTAAAAAAAGCGATTGAGCTAAAATGGCTCAATCGCTTTTTTGTCATTCCTCTATTTCGAAGTCATCACCGAAGATGTCTTCATCATCTGAGTCTGCTGAAAAGTCATCTTCATCATCTGAAATTTCTTCTCGATCATCCTCTTCATCTACCCTTTTGGTCTCTTTTCCGGGAAGGAAAGGATTTTTACTTTTCTTGGATTTTTTTGTCTTGTCTTCATCCATTGCCGCAAAAATCTTGGCTGTAAGCTCGTCGGCAAGTTCCTGATTTTCCTCTATCACACGTTTCACTGCATCACGGCCTTGACCAAGTTTTGAACCGTTGTAAGAGAACCATGCGCCGGATTTCTTTATCACACCATATTCTACGCCAAGATCAACGATCTCTCCTGAACGGGATATACCTTTTCCGAACATTATGTCGAATTCAGCGCGTGTGAAGGGGGGAGCTACCTTATTCTTAACTACCTTCACTTTTGCAAGTCGTCCGATTGATGTGTCCCCATCCTTTATGAATGAGGAGGGACGGATCTCTATACGCACTGATGAGTAGAATTTAAGGGCATTACCACCGGTTGTGGTTTCAGGATTACCGAAGGATACTCCAATCTTTTCACGTATCTGGTTGATGAAGATGCAGCAGGTGCGCGTACGGGAGATTGTACCTGTAAGTTTACGCATAGCCTGCGACATAAGGCGGGCATGGAGGCCTACACCCTTGTCACCCATTTCACCTTCTATCTCAGCTTTAGGGGTAAGAGCAGCCACGGAGTCGATCACCAGCACATCGATAGCACCTGAATTGATAAGCTGCTCGGCTATGTCGAGAGCTTGCTCACCATTATCGGGTTGCGCTATCCAGAGGTTATTGACATCGACGCCTAACTTTTCGGCATAGAAGCGGTCGAAAGCATGCTCGGCATCTATTATGGCACAGATACCACCCTTCTTCTGGGCTTCGGCTATGACATGGATAGCGAGAGTGGTCTTACCGGAAGCCTCCGGACCATATATCTCAGTGATTCGGCCGCGTGGGATGCCCCCTACACCGAGTGCATAATCAAGCCCTATCGAACCGGTAGGAATTGTCTCTATATCTTTGACAGCGCCATCTCCAAGACGCATCACGGTGCCTGATCCGAAATCTTTTTCCAGATGAGCCATAGTCACATCAAGAGCCTTGAGTTTTTCGGCCATATCGCTGATGGGACCGGTAGCCATCACTTTATTCTGTTTCTTTTTTGCCATATATTGATATTTATTTGTTTGCTATGTTTACGATGCAAAGTTATAATATAATTTAGCAGAGTCCTAATAATCAGCCAATATTTTGTTTTAAATAAGTTTAATTCACTGCAAAAATTTTGCAGTGAATCATATGGCAGTCCATCCTCCGTCGGCCGCTATTATCTGGCCTGTGATATATTTGGCTCCGTCAGAAACAAGGAAAAGGCACAATGGGGCTATATCGTCGGGATTACCCATTCTTTTCATAGGGCAGCGATGTTCATAGTTCTTTACAAATTCTTCTCGCTGGTGATCCCAAATTCCTCCCGGACAGACGCAATTCACACGGATGTTGTATTTCCCCAACCAGGAGGCAAGGTATCTGGTAAAGTTGATAATGCCCCCTTTTACGGCACAGTATTCAACGGGTGAACTCCCGTTATAATCCTCATATATGGTGAAATCATTTCCCACTATGCCATAGATTGATCCGAAATTTACAATTGATCCGCTTCGTTGACGCTCCATAACAAGGGCTACCTGCTGGTCGAGATAGAAAACCGGATTGAGCTGCATCTTCACATTCTCTTCCCAGTGTGAGAAAGGTGTTTCCTCAAACTTATATTTTCCCCAATCGCGGGTATGAGGATATGCGGCATTTATGAGTCCGTCGATTCGGCCATAGTTGTCTATTACAAATTTTACAAGCCCATCTATTGATTCATTTGAGGTAAGATCCAGATGATATTGGGCCGGATGCTCAAAAGTTTCAGGAGAAGTTTCACAACTTATGTCGGCATCAATCACTGTGGCTCCATGACGCAATGCGTCGGCTACTATCTCGCGCCCGATGAGCCCGCGCCCACCCGCTACTATAATGACTTTATTCTTAATATTCATAATTAGGAGTATGAGGCATTAAACAAATTTTAAATTGCAATGCTACTTTTATACCGCATTTCAAATATAATTCATATAAATCAAATAAACAAATGCGAGGAATTTTTATAAAAAGTTAAAGTATAAGTAAGTTTGAGAAATTAGCTAATTGTGATTTTTGGAATTTGAGCGCATGAATTTGTTTGTTGAGAGAAGGAGCATAGCGGGCTATGCGACTGAACGAAAGGAACAAAGGCATCGTTCAAAAACAAAAATCACATTAGCTTTAAGGTTTAACTTACTTTTGAGATAATATAAACTAATTTTGAGAACTTACTTATCTATAAAAAGCGAAGAAGGCTAATCTTCTCGATCGGCCTTCTCCTGAATTAAAATTAGGTTGAATCAAATCATCTTATTCATATCGTAATTTTGCGAGTCGAAGTACATCCTTTCTTTGTCAACTAAGCGATTAACTTCTGAAACCTTTATCTCATGTAGTTATTAAAATACATTACTAAATTATCAGAAGCTTACTTAATCATAAAAGCAACATGTAAATGATTATTATTTATTTCTGTTGCAAATGTAAAGATAAAAAATTAAAACTACAAACATTTTGTAAAAATTTTTATAATTTTTTTGAAAAAATGTTATGTAGATAGATAAAACCTATATCAAATGGTCATTATTACTTTTATAAAGGTATAAATAATTAATTATTTATGGATAATTACCTGATAAAATTAAACTCCACAACTTCATTGGATAAAAAGAATTGGAGATTTTTAATTTGCCGGACTTATAGCAAATTAAAAATCTCCAATTAATTACTAAAACTTAACCTCAGTGGGCATCAAGCCAGTTTTCGGCTACTCCACTGGATGCCGTGAGCACGACATCACCCTTATAGGCACCCTCCATCAGACGCTCTACCATCTCTTGCATAACAGGCAATTCTTCAGGCACAACATCAAAGTTGAGTTCATCATGAACCTGCATGATCATCTTTGACTTCAGATTCATTTCACGCATCTCGCGGGCTATATCCACCATGGCACGTTTGATGATGTCGGCGGCTGATCCCTGCACCGGCGCATTGATGGCATTTCTTTCGGCATATCCGCGCACAACAGGATTCTTTGAATTTATATCAGGCAACATACGTTTTCGGCCCATCTTTGTTGTGACATACCCTTTTTCCCGGGCATGTTCCACGGAATCCGACATATATTTATGGATGGTGGGGAAGGTTGCGAAATAATTGTCTATAATCTCTTTCGCCTCTCCCCTTGGAATATTAAGTCGGGTTGATAGACCGAAAGCTGAGATACCGTAAAGAATGCCGAAGTTGGCCGTCTTAGCATTACGGCGTTCATTATCGGAGACTGTCTCGGGAGTTTTGTGATAGATTTTTGCAGCGGTAATGGCATGTATGTCTTTCCCGTGGCGGAAAGCATCGAGCATTGTTTCCTCTTTGGCGAAATCGGCTACAAGGCGAAGCTCAATCTGGGAATAGTCGGCCGACAGGAATAGATGACCCGGATCGGCTATGAAGGCTCTGCGGATCTCCCTCCCTTCATCATCCCTTACAGGTATGTTCTGAAGATTAGGAGCTGTGGATGAAATTCTTCCGGTGGCCGTGACAGTCTGGTTATAATTTGTGTGCACCTTTCCTGTCTTGGGATTTATTGCTGCCGGCAGAGCAGTGAGGTAAGTGGTATAGAGTTTCTTTAGAGCCCTGAATTCCATTATCTTTCTGACGATAGGATGCTTTGGAATAAGTTTTTCAAGCACATCCTCACTTGTGGAATATTGACCGGTCTTAGTCTTTTTGGCCTTGATATCGAGCTGGAGTTTATCAAATAGAATCTCTCCCACCTTTGATGGACTTCCGACATTGAATCTTTCACCGGCCATGTCGCAGATTTCTGTTTCCAGATCGGAGATACGCTTTTCCATATTTTTGGCAGCCTCATTGAGGGCTTTCACATCTATGCGAACACCGGTAAGTTCCATATCGGCAAGAACACGCACCAGCGGGAGTTCAAGATCATGAAGAAGTGATCTCATCCCCTCCTTTTCCACAGATTCTTCGAGAGGTTTTTGCAATCGTAGGGATATATCGGCATTTTCACAGGCCCATAGCGTGAGTTCGCCGGCATCCGCCCCTGAGGCAGTCCATATTTTTGTTCCGCGCCGTGATGAAGAACTCCCTGGATTGGAAAGCATCTCGTAGTTGAGATAGGTAGAAGCCAGATTTTCTATTGAATGCCTCATCTCCGGCTGGAGCACATAATGAGCGAGTGCCACATCAAAATAATTCACCAAAGGATCAGCTGAATCATTGCGGTGAAGAGCTGCTACCACGTAATCACGCTTGGCATTCACACTTACCTTGGTGATGTCGCCACGTGCCATGAGATCAAGAACCCATTCTCTCCCCTCTTCAAAAGTTGACGGTAAATAGGCCGCTTTACCGGCTTCGAAAGAGATTGCTGTGCCAATCCAAGTAGAAGCCACATCATTCTCTCCGTCAGCAATGATAAACAGTCCGCAATAATCCTTTCCTGCTCCGGAGGCAGCAAAAGCATTGAGTTTCTCGGTTGTATCGATCGCGAGGTAGCTATTTTCCTCGGAGGTTATTGAGGATGCGGGGGTGGAAGGAATTGGAGATTCAAGCTCTTCATCATCAAAAAGAGATAAGGTGCCGTCGATTTTTCCTGACTTCTCTTTTTTCTCGCCATCAAGACGTTTCCTGACTCTATCGGCCAGGCTCTTGAATTCCAATTCTTTAAAAATGGCAAACAACCGGTCGCGGTCAACCTCCTTGCGGGAAAGGTCTTCCGGTTTCTCCTTGACAGGCACATCTGTGCGGATAGTTGCGAGGAATTTTGAGAAAATTATCTGTTCTTTGTTATCCTCAATCTTCTTCTTTAAGGCTCCTTTCAGTTGGTCGGTATTTTCAAGGAGGTTTTCCACACTTCCAAACTCATCGATGAGTTTGACTGCTGTTACCTCACCAACCCCTGGGCATCCGGGAATATTATCTATCTTATCACCCATCAGGGCAAGGAGATCGATAATTTGACGTGTATTTTTGATTTTGTAACGGGCACACACCTCCTCCTCTCCGCGCAGCTCGAAATCCTGACCACGATAGGAGGGTTTGTATTGAAGGATAGAGGGACTTACAAGTTGGCCGAAATCCTTGTCGGGAGTCATCATGTAAGTGGTGAAACCCTCTTTTTCCGCTTTTTTAGCAAGGGTGCCGATCACATCGTCGGCTTCGAAGCCTTCAACTTCAATCACTGGTATGTTATAAGCTTTTACAATCTCCTTTATGATTGGAACGGATAATTTTATATCCTCCGGAGTTGATTGCCGCTCCCCTTTGTATTGCTCAAAGGCTTCATTGCGGAAAGTGGGGCCTGCGGGATCGAAGCATACCGCTATATGGGAAGGATTCTCCTTTTTAAGCACCTCTTCAAGGGTGTTGACAAAGCCGAAGATGGCTGAGGTGTTGAAGCCTGCTTGCGTGATGCGAGGCATCTTTATCAGGGCATAATATGCACGGAAAATCAGTGCATAGGCATCAAGGAGAAAAAGACGTTCAGACATATGAATTATTTAGGTTTTAGCGGTTAGATGTAAGGCTTTCAGATTGATGAGTTTACATATGGTGTATCGCCGGATGTAAGTGGCTCGCAGAAATTAATGAATAGATAAAACGCAGTGATTTTGAATTAATTTTGGTTTCGGCTGAAGGAGCATAGCGGGCTATGTGACTGAAGGCGAGGCCAAAAGTAATTTAAAAGAACCAGTTTTAGCATTCATTAATCTCATTTTATTTACATTAATTAATTTTTGTGAGCTCCTTAAAACCAGGCGATAGGATTATAGTGAGAGCCTTAATTGCAAATTTAACTAAAAAACGATAACACATAAAGATATTATTTAGAATATTTCATATCTTTGAAGTGGTCTAAACTAATTTTTTATTAAGATTTTCGAGATATTTTGGAGATGATTTTTTAATTTGAAGAGGTACCAACCGGGAGGTTGGCACAGATGAAAAGGGAAAAAACAGCCCAAAAGATCCGGAAAGGTTAATAAAAGATTTTTTTGAAGACGATTTTTAACTTTCGTAAATTAGTTTAGATAACTTCTTTGGCTTACGTATACAATTAAATCTATATTTTATGAAAAAATTTATCGCTACGTTGATCTTTTTATTTGGGATCATATTTTGTGAAACTCTATCGGCTGAGAAATATATATTTGATATCATAAATGCCTCTAAAGAATACGGCTATTCCGAAAAAGAGGAATTATTAAATGATAAATATTTGGAAATTAATATTCTAAAGGGAACTTCATATCAGCTCCCATTGATGAAGTTTACTCTTGCCAAATCTTCCTCCTCCTCTTCTCCGACGGAAGTTATATGGTTTGAAAAAGGGAAAAGCCAATATTACACCATTTATCAAAACCAAGGAAAGTATTATTACCTTCGTTCTTCAGAGTTTAAAAATGTGTCTGTTATCGTTTATGTTCCGGATAATAATTCCAGCAATGGAATGGTGCAATTTGTTCACCTAAATGCCAATGATGAACCGGTTTATGATACAGCAGCCTTTATAAGCCGTACAGAGGCTTTACGAATAGAAAATATAATTAAGCAACAATTAAAAAATCTGAACTTCAGGAATCTCAAGTAATTACTAACTTCTTTTATTCCAGTTTGACTACAAGTTTATATTACTTAAAGGGGATGTGCCTTTGAACACATCCCCTTTTAAGTTAAGTAAGTTTTCAAAAATAAGTAGCTCGCAGAAATTAATGAATAGATAAAACGCAGTGATTTTGAATTAATTTTGGTTTCGGCTGAAGGAGCATAGCGGGCTATGTGACTGAAGGCGAGGCCAAAAGTAATTTAAAAGAACCAGTTTTAGCATTCATTAATCTCATTTTATTTACTTTAATTAATTTTTGTGAGTTACTTAGTTTATAATCTCACCATAGTAATCTTAACATTGAAGCTAATGTTATTTTTCAACCTTACTTAAGCAGTAGGAGATTAGAGGTATGATAGATTGTATTTGGAGAATTCGAGGTCGTTCTTTGCGCGTGAGAGAAGCGACTTGTCAAGTTTTACGGCCTGACGGAGATTACTCATAACCATATTCTCGTTATTTGTACGTGCGCCGAGAATGGCTGTGAGATAATATGTGGTGGCGTCGGGATTCTTGATTGATGCCAATGTAGATTTGGCAGCTGAGTAATCCTGTGAGAGGATCTGAGCCAATGCTGCATTGTTAGTCTTGGAATCGCCGAATGAACGCAATGCCTTGCCAAGATCACCCTGGCTGAGGTAATATACACCCATGGCATCGGCAGCCTCAGGCACGCCGGCTGCGGCTCCGATCTGTTCCTGCGCCTTATTGTAATTGTGGTTGAGCATGGAGATGAGTCCGAGGTTCATCTCTGGTTCCTTAGCAGAAGGGTTGAGACGGAGTGAATGCTCGAAGTTGGCTTTTGCGCCTGAGTAATCACCGGCCACATACTGAGTGAGACCGAGGTCGTTGAATGTGCGGTAATCCTTCGGATAAAGTTCGCAAGCCTTGTTGTAAACCTCCATCTTCTTGGTATTGTCGTCGGTAAGGGTTGCTATGTAAAGGATTTCGTCAACGCTGAGTGCCTTGGGATCGTTGTTGAAAAGCTGGATGAGTTCCTGATCGCTCTTGCCGATGACATTGATTGATGCCATTACGCGTGAATAGCGGAGCTGGGGCAGGATCTGATCCGCGAGTTCATTGAATACGGATGAAAGATTGCGGATCTCCTGTTCACGCTGCTCGGGATCGGGATACATCTTGAGCACGCTCAGGATGAGTTCTTTATCCTGGATGTTGCTCTTCTCTACCAATTTCTGGAAACCTTCCCAATCTTCGGGAGTGAATGAGGAAGTGAGCTCACCGAATTCAGTGATCTTATCCTTCTTCAGCTGGTTTTCTACATAATTGGCTGTGTTAGACTCACGCTTTTCAGCAAGCTGAGTATTGAATGCCAAATTACCATCGGGAGAAGCGTAAGAATTGATTGTGATGCCGGCTATCTCCTGATTGGCTGCTTGATTAGCCTCCATGAGACGCTTGTTGAGGTCGATATAATCAGGTTTGTCGGTCTGGTTCGAACGGACGGTAGCCTGGTTGATAAGGAAATGTATGTCGGCAGAATATTTCTCATTTATGATTCTCTGGAAATTATCCTTGGCAACTGCGGGAGTAACAGTCTTGGCAGAAGCAAGTGTGGAGGTGGATATCACACCGTAACCAACCTTAACGCGAGGGAGGGCGTAAATCTTGCCGTTCTGATCCACGGAGAAGTCAAGATAAAGATCGCTCTTGGCCATCTCAGGCTGATAAACCACATTGAAGGGGATCGTAACCGAACCACCGTTGGTGAAATTCACCACCTGCCCGTTGGCGCGAACATTTTCACCCTGGAAGATCACTGGCTGAGCAGCCACTTCTCCGCCGGAGTTCCATGTGATTACAGGAGTAGCGGTGACTTTGGCATTTTTAACCATAAATTTTGCCGGGATATTGGCAGTGACAGTGCCCGGCACATTCTCACCTACAGTTTCCAGGGGAGTGGGAACCGTAGTGAAGAAATCACTCTTGAACTGGCCAAGTTTCTTGGAGCAGCCCGTCATGCCTATCAGAGCCACACCCAAGGTCAAATAGAGAACCTTATTATTCATGATTTAAGAAAAATGTATTTTTATAATAAACGCATTCATGTGCCTCCGATGCGAGCATAGGAGGATATTTGGATGTAAAGATAATTAAAAAGGGTGAATGAGCCAATAAAAGGTTGAAAAAAAGAGAATATAAGCTTATGAGGGATAGAAAACGAGTTTAAAAAAAGGTTTGGAATAAAAAAATCTGAGAAAAAATTTGGTAGAAGCAAAAAAAAGCCGTAACTTTGCACCGCAAAAGGAAAGCGACGCATCAGCGTCTGAACTCCTGCGCATGACTCCGTGGCTCAGTTGGTAGAGCAAATGACTCTTAATCATTGGGTCGTGGGTTCGAGCCCCACCGGGGTCACTTAACAAAGCGGTAAAACGCAGAAGAACGCTGAAATCACTTGATTTTCAGCGTTCTTTCTTTTTGCCCAAATCGAAGAATACTGAAGAATATTACGGTCAGCTGTGAGTGATGTGTGAGTCCTCACGTCTGTGAGTAATTTTACTCACAGTTGCATTCACAGAAGTGTGAGTAGATTGATTCACCGAAAGTTAGGCACAGAAAATGGCTCACAGAGTGGGGTTTTAGTCACGGGATTGAACCTCTGACCCGGTTTGGGTCGCAAAATCGGTCAATTTTCAGATGATTTTAACATCGTTTAATAATTGAAAGATTATTTAACTATAAATCCAGCAAAATTCCCTTGCTTGACGCTCTTTTCTGCGTTTTTCATCATTTTTCGACGTGAGCCACTACTCACAGTAGGAAGCTGTTTAAGGTTGGCGATCATATTAAAGACTTAACCGTGTAAATTCTAATTCAAAAGTGCGCCGAGTTCTAATTTAAAAGTGCGCCACAT
>CAZCJC010000029.1:27578-36559 GCA_964499025.1 uncultured Sangeribacter sp. | reverse complement strand
GTTTATCCCGTCTGGACCGGTATTGGAGCTGTCGGAGCGGTGCTTGTCGGTATTTTCTTTTTTCATGAGCCGGCAACCTTCTGGAGAATCTTCTTTATCACAACACTGATACTGTCAATAATCGGTTTAAAAGTTATAGCATGAATACACGGAAAATGCGAAGATTCAAGCAGATGCTCACCAAAGAGGAGAGTATCGTGATATTGAAAAAAGGAAAGGTAGCGGTATGGGCGGTAGCGGGAGATGAAGATTATCCCTATCCGGTGCCGGTGAATTATGTATATTCAGGAGGTGATATTTATATTCATTCCGCTAAGAGCGGCTATAAGATGGATTCAATAAAAAGGAATCCCAAGTGTTCGGTGTGTGTTATTGACAAGGATGATATAGTTCCGGAAAAATTCACATCATATTTCAGAAGTGTCATAGGTTTCGGCAGGGCAGAGATTATAGAATCGGAGAGTGAAAAAATCTCAGCTTTAATTGAACTGTGCGAAAAATATAGTCCGGGAATTGATCCCTATCCGGAGATCAACAGATTTCTAAAGAATGTTGCGCTAATAAGAATAAGGCTTGAGGAGTTCACGGGGAAACAGGCGATAGAATTGATTACAGGTCGGAATTCTGAAGGCTATTGCGATGATCAATTATAGATTTCATATTTTTCTGTGCCCATTCCGTGAGCTGCAAAATAATGGGAACCAAGCTTTTTCCTGTTTCGGTCAATGAATATTCAACCCGTGGGGGCACCTCCTGAAAGTAGTTTCGGTTTACCAGACCGTCGGCCTCCAGTGTCTTTAATGTGTTGGCAAGGATACGTGAGGAGATGTCAGGAATCTTACGCAAAAGTTCATTGTATCTTATCGGCTCATTCTCACTGATTACAAGAATTATCAGCAGGGCCCATTTATTACCGAATCGAGCTATTACATTCCTCACCGGGCATATCTCTATAATTGAATTGAGTTGCTCTTTTTTTCTCATACAGCTATTGGCGTGAATCGTTTCTTTCTCGGCAAAATTAATGATAATTAAGCTTATATTCAAGTAATGTGATATGAAGTTGACAGGCTTTTTCAGATTGAAGAATCTTTCAAATTCCCGTAAAGTATAATGTCTAAATAATTTTTTTCACTACAATTATGACAAGTATCTGAGACTCACTAATACTAATAAAAAGGTTACTTAGGCACAGAATTGTAAGTTCTTGATTTGTAATTAATAATATGTTAAATTTGCATAAAGGAACAGAGGCGTGGCCTTCATATGCGGGGATCGCTCCCTCTTTCCGGGAAAGTTTAATCCTTTTAAATATTATGATTATGAGACGTATCGACAACGGCATCATCATGCACACAGCTCAGGCATATCTTTGCGCTGAGAGCGAGAATGGAAAACCGGCAGCAGCGTGTGGTTCAGCATGCGGCGCAGGAGATGAGAAACCTGCCCCCAAACCCGCAGCTTGCGGTTCTGCTTGCGGTGCCGGCGAAAAATAATTTCGCATCTTTATCTGAGGTTGTGTCAGAATCAGTTGATTTTGGCGCAACCTCTGTTCTAAAACAACAATAAGACATGATAGAGTCTGAATTGGAGAATACGGGGATAATAGCGGAAAAGCTTGTGGAAACCTCCAAAGCTTGGGATGGAAGCAAACTGCCTCATTATCCCGATTCTAACCCTGTAATTTCAATTTTCAAATATACTTTCCCTCCACACACGGTTACCAACTCTCACTTACATAGCATAATTAATTGTGGAGTTATGCTTAGCGGAACCCTGACAATAGTGAATAAGAATGGAGATACCCATGATTTTCATGCAGGGGATGCTATTGTGGAAACAGTGGGGGAGATACATCATGGAGAGAACAGGTGTGACACCGATGCGGTGGTCATTATGTTTTATGCCGGCGACGGAGAAACACCCCTTTCAATACCCTCTTGATAAGATATGGAATATTTTGCTTTTCAGTGGCATATCACCGACAGTTGTGACCAACGCTGCGAACATTGTTATATCTTCTCTGAAGGCCATCCGCATCTTGTCGAGATGTCTGTTCCGAGAGCTCAAGAGGTGATAGAGCAGTGCCTTGAGATGAGTCGCCGACTCAACCGCCTTCCTTACTTCTATATCACCGGTGGAGATCCGGTGCTTCACCGTCATTTCGCCGAAATAGCCGGAATGTTGAAAGAACACAATATTCCGTTTACGATTCTGGGTAATCCGTTTCATATCACAGATGAGATGTGTCGCCTGTTGAAATCGCTGGGTTGTGAGAAATATCAACTGTCGATTGATGGAATGAGGGATACTCATGATTCTATCCGAAAACCGGGATCTTTCGATACCACTGTTGAAAAGATTGGGGTTCTGAAAAGGAATGGTATTCGGGTGGCTGTGATGACAACAGTTTCAGGAACAAATATAGATGAAATTCCCGATATCATTGATCTGGTGGTAGAGAAGGGTGTGGATGTGTTCGCATTCGGCCGTTATTGCCCAACTTCGGAGGAAAAATCAACGCATATCTACGCAGAGGAATACCGTGATTTTCTGGATAGGATATGGAATAAATTTGAACAGCATAAGGATTCCGGCACGATCTTTAATCTCAAGGATCATCTATGGACTCTCTATCTATATGAGAAAGGGTTATTCAAGATTCCTGAAGATTGCGAGGAGGATGCGATTTATGATGGTTGTCATTGTGGAGATTGCCACTTCACTATCCAGCCAACAGGAGATGTCATGGCATGCCGGAGATTCGAGAGTGTTGTAGGAAACATGTTCAGAAAACCGATCCATCAAATTTGGATGGGCAGAGAGATGGATGAATATCGCGACTATGGTCGTTTCGAGAAATGTTCTGAATGCGAATTGCTCAGATTCTGTCGCGGCTGCCCGGCTGTGGCATATGGTTATAGCAGGTCATTTTATGCACCCGATCCCCAATGTTGGAAAAAGTTATGAAAGCCCTATTATTGCGTCATCCGTGTGAAGCACGCGAGATGAAACTTGAGGATATCCCAATTCCTTCAGTAGCTCCCGGATGGGTACTGATCAAGATAAAGGCATTCGGAATAAATCATTCCGAAGTGCTTATGCGTCAGTTTGAGGTGTCACGGCCATATATCCATCCCCCGGTTGTTCCCGGTATCGAATGCGTAGGGGAGGTGGTTGATCCGTCTGACTCAAAATTTAAGAAGGGAGAAAGAGTCATTGCCCTCATGGGTGGAATGGGAAGAAGTTTCAATGGCAGTTATGCAGAATATGCCCTGCTTCCAGAGTCGCATGTATTCACTGTAAAAAGCGAGCTGGAATGGACTGAACTTGCTGCTGTTCCCGAAACTTTTTTCACAGCATATGGATCTTTGACAACCTCCCTACAACTCTCAGCCTCCGATATTCTCTTGATCAGGGGTGGCACCTCCACTGTAGGTCTTGCTGCAATTCAGTTAGGGAAGGCTCTTGGCGCCACGGTCATTGCTACCACAAGAAGTGAGAGAAAATCGGAATCTCTCAGGAATGCCGGTGCCGATGATGTGATTCTTGAGGGAGAAGATTTCAGGAAGCGATTTCTTGAAAGTTACCCTTCGGGGGCGACAAAAGTTCTTGAGCTAATCGGTGCATCTACATTAAGGGATTCTCTTTGCGTCACGTCTCTGCATGGCATCGTCTGCCATACAGGTTTATTGGGTGGAGTATTCGGCTTGAAAAATTTCGATCCAATCAAGGAGATACCATCAGGGGTATACCTCACGGGATTTTATAGCAATTCTCCTGCACAATGGCAGATTGATCGCATGATGGAATTGATATCAGAGCATGACATACATCCTGTTATAGCAGCCTCATTCCCATTAGACAGAATTGGGGATGCCCACGAGCTTGCTGAAAAGCGAGGACAAATAGGTAAAATAGTTGTGACGGTTTGAGACGTCGGTATTGCTGTAAGCATTCGACTTGCAGGAATGAGGCAAGAATGTTATATTTGCATTCAGGCCTCTTTCAGATTCCGATCAGGAGTGAGGCTCCAAAAAATCATTTTTGATTATGTCGGATTTGCTTGAACTTCACCGGGCCTCGGCAGGCTCGGGCAAGACATATACCCTCGCCAAGAAATTCCTCTGGTATTTCCTCACCATTAAGGAGGAGGGGGGATGCCGTCGTCTCCGTACGTTTGCCGAGATAAAAGACTCACTGAGCCATATTCTGGCAGTAACCTTCACCAACAAGGCTACAAATGAGATGCAACAACGCATCGTTGAGAAACTTGATGCTCTGGCCTATCCTCCGAAGGGTAAGTCCCCCGACTATATGGATGAATTCTGCAGGGAACTGAAAGTGACTCCTTCTCAATTGAGCACGCTTTGTCGCAGAGCCTTGGCTGTTATGCTCGAGAATTATTCCGAATTCCAGGTTTCAACCATTGACTCCTTCTTTCAGCTCGTTCTCCGCACCTTCGCTTATGAGACGGATCTTAATGATTCTTATGCCATTGAGCTTGATTCCGATTATCTTGCGCGAGTAGGAATAGATGCCATTTTGGAGGATATTGAGGAGGGGAGGGCATCAGCTGAGGTTAAGTTCTGGATCGACCAGCTAATGCAAAGGAGTAGGGAGGATGGAAAGAAATGGAATATTTTCCAGAAGAGAGAGAGCCGCGACTCTCCATATGCCGGATTATTCTATGCCATCGGGCGATTGGAGAATGAGGATTTCAAGCAGGTGCGTGATGAGCTTGAAACATATTTTGAGAATTGTCCCTATCTTCCCGAATTATATCAGGAACTTGAAAAAAAATATGGCTCTCTGACGAAAGCTCCGTTTGCAGATATGCGTAAGGCCGCCCGGGAACTCTTGCGTGTAATCGGGGATTATTCCGATACAACGGTGGATAAAATCCGTGCTCACGCATATAAAAGTCTTCAGGGACGTCACGATCGTAAGCCATCTTCTGCCAAGCAAAAATTCGCCCACTTGAAGCCTTCCGACCGCAATGGCAAGACTTATCTCTCCCGAAGAGAAAAAGCACCCGATTTATACGAAGCGGCAGAAGAATGTTACGATCGTATGATCGATGCCAGAAATGGATGGCTTAATGTATTTGAGACTCCGGTTTATCGCCATTGGGTGCTGTATCGTGCCAATTTCCCATACCTCGGTCTGCTTTCAATCTCGCTTAGGAAACGCAGGGAATATCTGGAGGAGAATAATGCTGTGGAACTTGCCGAGACCAATGCGTTGCTCAGCCGGATAATAGGGGAGGATGATGCCCCCTTTATCTATGAACGGCTCGGAACACGCCTCAATCATTTCCTTATAGATGAGTTCCAGGACACTTCCCGAATGCAATGGAACAATCTGCGTCCCCTTCTTGCTGAAAGCATGGGTCGCGGGAATGAAAACCTGCTCATTGGTGATGCAAAACAGAGTATCTATCGCTTCCGGAATGCCGACCCTTCGCTTATATCCTATAAGGTAGAGGAGGAATTCGGGGAAGTAAAGACCTTAGGGAGTGCACCGGGTGAGAATACCAATTGGAGAAGCGACCGCAATATAGTGGAGTTCAATAATGGATTCTTTACTTTCCTCACAGATGGGATAGCAAATGCTCTCGAAAGTGACACATCGGGTGACACATCGGGCAGGATGGATTTCAGATCGCTCTATTCGAATGTTTCCCAGACTCCAAAAGGGGAGAAAGGGAGAGGGTACGTGGAGATCAAGTTTGTAGAAGGGAGCAATTCAGAGGAGAGGGAACTGGAATGTGTAAGTGAAGCGGCAGCCCTGATATATGGACTTCTCGACCGTGGTTATCATATGGGTGACATAGCGTTCCTGGTAGATAAGAATGATCAGGCGGAGATGCTCATAGAGGAATTCACTCGTTTGAATTCGATGGCCGGAGATAACAGAAGAAAAATAGAATTCATTAGTGAGCAATCGCTGAAGGTTGCATCCGCCCCATCCGTAAGTTTGATACTCACGACTATGGAGACTATCGGGCGTGGTGCAGATCCTGAAGTTCGTTCCGGAGAGGAGGGCAATCGCAAGGGGGTGGCCGACTGGAATGAGATCCGCAGCAATTATCAGGTTTTTGCCATCCGTCATCCCGAGCTTAGTGTCCCGGAATGTGTGGATGCCTTTCT
Source organism: uncultured Sangeribacter sp. (assembly GCA_964499025.1). Taxonomy (GTDB): domain Bacteria; phylum Bacteroidota; class Bacteroidia; order Bacteroidales; family Muribaculaceae; genus Lepagella. The sequence goes on along the minus strand of CAZCJC010000029.1, from coordinate 30,407 downwards.
CAAGACAGGTGCGGATACAGATGCTATTGCTGAAATGCTTGAGGAGATGCAGGCGGTGACTCTTCCGGCTCTGGTAGAGGCTATCACTGCAACATTCATCCCTCGGAAGATGCGTCATAGGGATGCACCGTTCATCGCAGCTTTCCAGGATATTGTGCTTGAATATTGCGAATCACGCCCGTCTGATATCGCTTCTTTCCTGACCTGGTGGGACAGGCGGGGTGCTAAAGCTTCTATTTCTTCTCCGGAAGGCATGGATGCTGTGACCGTAATGACGATTCACAAGGCGAAGGGCCTCGAATTCCCCTGTGTGGTGATACCATTTGCGCAATATAAGTTTCTTTCCGCCCCGGCTAAGAAAACGGAATGGCGGTGGGTCCGTCCGGAAAAGATAGAGGTCGACGGAATGGATTTGCCACCTTATCTGCCGGTAAATACTGTAGATGGAATGATTGGTACAACTCACGAACCTGTCTACGATGAGTATGTCGATATGGTAACAATGGACAACCTCAATAAACTTTATGTGGGTTTTACAAGGGCGGTGAACGAACTTTATGTTTTCTGTGGAATAGGCAAGCAGGATAAGGATTTTTGCACTTCCGCCATGCTTCGCGATTATCTTCAGCAATCCGATAGTCTAAGCTTAAGTGTTGGAGAGCCTTATAAGGAGGCACCTGTGAAAAGAGAAAGCTCATCGGAAGATTCAGAAAATGCGGAGGGTCTGGTGATAGAAGACTACGCATCGAGGGTAACCCCCGATTTTCTTAAGTATAGGGAAGAAGAATTGCCTGAAATTAAAGATGTTACCGAAATAGAGGGAGAGGAATGCGATGAGGAGGATACTGATCCCCGCTCAGAAGGGAATATCCTTCATGCCGTGATGGAACGAGTCCTTAAGGTGGAAGATATTTCTCCCGCCGTCAGACATCTTGCTGTAAAGGGAATTCTTCCGCGCACGAAAATCCGGGAAGTGGAGGCTTTCCTTACGCAAAAGGTGTCGCATCCCGAAGTGCGGGATTGGTATTCGGGGAAAGGGAGAGTGATTAACGAACGTCCCATTCTCAGCGGGGGTAAATCCGTAAAACGACCCGACCGTATAATCATTATGCCTGACGGAGGAGCGATTGTGATAGATTATAAGTTTGGAAAATCTGAAAAAACATATCGCCGTTATAGCCGTCAGGTAAAACGGTATGTCGACAGGCTAAAGGCAACAGGTCGTTATCGATCAGTGAAAGGTTACATTTGGTATGTCAAAGAGGACAAGGTTCTTGAAGTTTGTTAGGATAAGCTTACGGACTACACCTGGAAGAGAGTGTAACCTTTGATAACAGTCTTTCCGAATTTGGATATTAGCGAAATAAGGTGTAAATTTGCATTATTAACCAATACATTAAAGATTTGGATCCGGATCCATTACCGGTCTCGCCATTGGCGAGCCTTTTACTGTTAGTTTCCCATTCTGTGGCACCAGCCATCAGTTTCCACGCCCCGCCGAGCTGGCCTGCTTGGGTGTTGATAATAATAATTTCCATTTGTTGCCTAATGATTTCAGCTTTCGTATCCGGAAGCGAGATCGCTTATTTCGGCCTGTCACCTCAGGAGATAGATGACCTTGAGCAATCAGAGGCTCCTAAAGATAAGAGGGCCTTTTCTCTTATAAAGAGAAGTGAAAAATTACTTGCCACCATACTGATATCCAATAATCTGGTGAATATCACGATGGTCGTGCTTCTCACATTTGCCATCTCGCAAACCGTGACTTTCAACTCGAATCTGTTGAATTTTCTACTTCAGACAGTTTTCCTCACATTCCTGTTGCTTCTTTTTGGCGAGATCTTTCCCAAACTTGTGGCAAGAGGTCGCGCTTTATGGTGGGTAGGGATGGCTTCCGGAATTTTAAGCTTCCTAAGCAAGCTCTTCACCCCCTTGTCGGGAATAATGGTAAAATCCACATCAATAGTCAATAAGATAATAACTAAGAAGCAACAGAATATTTCGACCGATGAATTGGAGAAAGCTTTGGAGATCTCGGATGTGTCGGATGGAAAGGAGAAGGAGATGCTCGAGGGAATTCTTTCTTTTGGCGAGATTGAGGCACATGAGATCATGATCTCAAGAGTGGATGTAACCGCGATAGAGGCCCATGATACATGGGAAGAGGTGATGAAGGTGATTCTTGAAACCGGATATTCCCGTATTCCTGTATATGATACCTCCCAAGACAGCATTATAGGTATTCTTTATAGTAAGGATCTACTGCCCTATATCGATCGTAAGGATCCATCATTCCGCTGGCAATCCTTGTTGCGTGAACCGTATTTTGTGCCTGAATCAAGGATGATTGATGACCTTCTGGAAGATTTTCGCACCCGTAAGATTCATATAGCCATAGTGATAGATGAATATGGGGGCACACAAGGTATTGTCACGCTTGAAGATATTATTGAGCAGATCGTGGGTGAAATCGACGATGAATATGATGACGTGACTTCGATGTATAAGAAGATTGGTCCGGACTCATATATCTTCGATGCAAAGATCCCCCTTACAGATTTCTGGCGTGTAATAGGAATAGATGAAGAGGATATTCCGGAAGAAGGGGATGCCGAGACCCTGGCCGGTTTGTTGCTGGAGATCAAGGGTGATTTCCCGACCCTGAAAGAGACATTGGTGAAACAGGTGGGAGATAAGTGTTCACTTCATTTCCATGTTCTCAAGATGGAGAAACATAGGATCGTAAAGGTGAGCCTGAGGATAGTTAATGGTTAATAGTTAATGGTTAATAGTTGATGGTTAATGGTTAATAGTTGATGGTTAATGGTT
>CAZCJC010000029.1:0-27478 GCA_964499025.1 uncultured Sangeribacter sp. | reverse complement strand
GTTAATGGTTAATAGTTGATGGTTAATGGTTAATAGTTGATGGTTAATGGTTGAGGGGTAAATTCAGGCAGGTTATTTATGGAGATAGAATTTATATATTGGAGACATAAGACTCTTCCCGGAATTAAGGTTGAGGAGATATGTGGGGCGGAGGATAAGCCTATGCCTTTATGGAAAGAGATCGCATATCAGGTTTATTGTGAGAATGGCCGCGACGGATATCGGGAAATAGGAAATTTTCGTTCCGGAGCTCCTTTCCTTCAGGGGGATTCCAGTAGAATATCCATCACTCATACTGGGAGATTCCTCGCTGTTGCTACTCTTCCTCCTACCCCGGAGGTTGAGCTGTCGGAATTCACCGAGCGTGCAGCCATGGGAATTGATGCAGAGAATGCAGAGCGTAGTCAGGTCCTGAAAATCAGGGAGAAATTTCTCTCTGATGATGAATTGGTAAGGATTTCCGGGGATGATGTCAAATTAAACGTACTTGCGTGGACAGCTAAAGAGGCATTGTACAAAGCAGCCCTGACAGAGGGGCTGGATTTCAAGGAGGCCATCCGTATTGTAAACCTGCCCAAGATAGGTCCGGCGGTTCCGGTATATAATCATGAAGAGTTCGATCCAATCACTACCGGAGAGGCATGGGTGAAAATTGGAGATAAAGAATACCCGTTTGTTCTTTATTCATACGAATCGGAGGGGAATATAGTTACTCTTGCTTATTCTCCGAGGTGTGCCAAATTCGGTTAAATCCGCCAGTTGATTTAGTTCCCCGATTATATAGTATATTTGAACGAGGTAGTGCCAGAATTTATAAAATTGACTCTACCTCGTTCTTTTCTTCAAATGTAAGGGTGCTTCCATAATGATCTTTAAGGACTATTATGGCGCACCCTTCTCTTAAGTTAGTGGTTAAAAGGTCGGCTGCATGATGTCAATTGTAACAACTGCTTATTTATTAAATAAATATACTGCGAAATTGCAGTAAAACAATGGTGATTCCGGAGACATAAATGGCCAATAATCCGGCTTTTTTTAGAAGATGGCTTCCAGAATAGTTACTTCGTGTCATGGTCTTTTAAGTTAAGATTCCTTTGATTATGATGCAAAATAATAGCGCGATGCAGCAATATATTGGCAGTGAAAAGTTAATGAAAGTTAAATAGAATTATATTGCCCTACGTTGTGCAACATAATGAATGGTGGTGTGCAATATATGGAATAAGTATTAATTATTTATTGAATACTTCAATATTTCTTTATAAAATAGAAAAAAGATTGATTGGAAATTACTATATTTGTATCGTGAAGCTGGGTAAATAGTAATATTTCAGGCTCACGTGCAATCAAATACACCATCAATTATTCATTGGGGCGGTATAAATATTTAACCACCCTAATCCTTTCAAAGATCAACGAGCCATGGAATTAGGAACAATATTAAGAAGTCGCCGCCAAACTTTGCGAACCACTCAGCAGTCGCTTGCTGATATGTCGGGGGTAAGTGTTCGGATGATTAAAGCGATTGAAGGAGGTTATGCCAATCCTTCGATTGCGACATTAGAGAAAATCCTGAAAGTTTTAGGTCTACAACTCACTATCGTTGACAAGCAGACCGCAGAGGGATAAAGATAAAAGTTAGCGGCCAAAAGGGTACACAATCATCAGGGGAGAAACAATGCAAAATTGTTTCTCCCCTGATGATTGAAATATATAGGCAGCGACTCAATAATCCTGTTAATTATGATCCGGATTGAAGAGGAAAATTGGTTCCGACTCACGGTTCAAACGATCAAGAGATGTAACAGCATATATTACCCCTTCGGAAGAGGGATCTATTGCCACCTTGGTGTACGGAGTAAGGGCGATAATGGCTTGTGAATCGGAAATATCCTGTTTTTCTCCCGGGAAGAATTCATATACCACAAAGCGGATTGCATCCGTGGCATGCTGGCCATGCCCTTTTGTCGGTGGAGTCCATGTCAGAAACTCTTTGTTATCTTCCTTAACTATCTTGATGTCGCTGACAGTCTTCGGGCGAATATTTTTCTCGCCATAGCTCGGTGGGAGTGCAATGGTGGATTGGTATTTCATAGATAGGGAGTCGGCTACTCCTTTATAATTGCCGGTAACCCAATATCCATGCCACCATATGTTTCCTCCGATATTAGGAAGGTCTCTCGACAACCTCACTTTGGTATCCAGTTCATTAGTATCATGGTTACGCGGGTCAGCGTTATCCATGGTTCGTTTCACATCTTGTCCCACGTAAATATCGACATTCGAGGCATTGTCATTCCACCATTTCACCAGTTTCCTGCTCGGTGCAGCCTGGGTGTCAAGAGTCCAGTATAATTGCGGAGCGAGATAATCTATCCACCCCTTTTGTGCCCAGAGAAGCACGTCGGCGTACAGGTCATCATAATTCTGGAGTCCGGTGCTCTCGCTTCCCCGTGGATCAGTCCGCTTGTTTCTCCATATCCCGAAAGGACTCACCCCGAATCTTACCCAAGGTTTCCGCTGCTTGATGGTGTTGTTTAGCTGTTCAATGAGTAGATCCACATTATGACGGCGCCAGTCGTTTTTATTCCTCCCGACTCCGAATTTCAGATAACTGGCATCATCCGGAATCTGTTTTCCGGGTGCCGGGTATGGATAGAAATAATCATCGATATGGATAGCGTCCACATCATAACGGCTCACTATATCATCGACCACTTTGCATATGAAATCCCTGTTCTCCTGATAAGCCGGGTCGAAGAGCACTTGCCCGTTATATCGGAAGAATCTCTGTGGTTCCATTTTCGACATATGTGAGGCAGGAAGCATTTCCTTAGCCGTGGAAGTTACGCGATAAGGATTTAACCACGCATGAAATTCCATTCCCCGTTTATGGGCCTCTTCAAGGGCATATTCGAGAGGATCCCACATAGGGGAGGGGGCTTTCCCTCTTTGTCCGGTAAGCCATGCGCTCCAGGGTTCGAGATCTGATTTATAAAGCGCGTCGGCTGTAGGGCGAACCTGGAAGATGACGGCATTGCATCCTGCATCCACGAGCTTGTCAAGTTGTTCGCGTATATAAGCTTTAGCCTGGTCGGTAGATTTATTCTGCCACTGCGTCTGCCCGATCACATGTAGCCATGCTCCCCTGAATTCCCTTTTTGGATTTTCCGGGCGGTTACCCTCTGCCTGGAAATTGATCAGGATAGAAAAAATCAGAAGGAGAGAAAAAAATATCTTACGCATAAAAATGATTAAGTAGCTGTTCAGATTAAAACTCAACTATTTATAATTATGTATCCGTTAGGCTGTGTCAAAATGTAAATTTTTGCTCAGCCCCGGGAGGTGCGTCAGAATGGGCCAGATGCAAGGGGCGGAGGATGAGATACTCATTCACCGATTCCTATGCCGAAAAGTGCATAATCGTAGAACACCGGATCATCCGGGCGGAGCTCGCGCAGCGTGTCGGTAAGAAGTTCCACACTTTTGCGGTCATTGCTTTTTCTGGATAGCAAACCCAGATTGCGGGCCGTATTTCCAACATGGACATCGAGAGGAATATAAAGTTTTGATTTTGGGATAGAGTGCCAAACCCCCATATCCACGATTCCGTCATCGCGCACCAGCCAACGCAGAGCCATATTAACTCGTTTGAGGGCCGTGGCCTTAAGATTCACGGGGAGACATTGCGGACAATCATAACCTCCATTTTCTTCCCTCATGATTTTCTCCAGTGCATCAACAAGATCCCAGGCAGGTGCGGTAGAATTTCCGAGTCTCAAGGATGCAGCGAACTCATCAAGACTGCTATAATCTTTGTAGATTTTGTGAAGTCCCCGAAGAAAATATTGGAAATGATTGGCAAAGAATGTACGATGAATGTTCATTTCCGGATTGAGATCTTCATATCCCTTATCCATCACATAATTATAAGGCTCATTATCCATGAGCGAGAGCATCCTGTCTGCATCCCGGCATATCATTGTTCTTTTCCCCCAGGCTATGATTGCTGAAAGGAAAGATGTGATCTCAATATCCTGAAGTTTACTGAATCTTCGAGGAAACTGAACCGGATCGTTTCCGATAAATTCCGGGCGGTTGATGCGTGTAGCTTCTGCATTGAGAAGATCTGCGATTTCAGGATCGATCATCTCTTTTCAAGTTTGGCAGCCACTGCCGGGTTTACAGTCCTGATAGTTGAGACAAATGCTGAGTCGTACGCTTCTGCGCACCGGGGTCGGCCGGTGGTGTCATATTTAGCTCTTTTTGAACGAGCCTCAAGAAGTTTCATCTGAAGTTCTGTAGTATCTCGCCATGGGCGATTTATAAACACCCGTCCCGCTTCGCGTCCCTCCATCATCGCAGCTTCGATATCGGCAGCCGCTTCTTCACCCTTGTCTGTGTGGGAGCAGGAGAGACAGAAAGCAAACGCTATGATCAGGAATATATTTCGAATCATCTTTCTTATTTTTTGTGTCAGTCAAGTTATTTGTCACCGTAAAGTTCGTTCCACCACTTAGAATCATTCTGAAGATATCTGGCAAACCACGCCATTATTGTATCTTGCCATATCAGTTTCTTATCAAAATCGGAAATGATGTGGTTTTCTCCCTCAACGGTGATAAACTCGACATCTCTTCCCAACAGGCGCAGAGCATTGAAGATCTGGATGCTTTCACCAATCGGGACGTTAGTATCCTCTGTTCCATGCAAAAGTAGGAGCGGAGTGTGAATCTTATCAGCGTTGAATAGGGAACCCTGTTTAGTGAATAGTTCAGGGTTTGTCCAGGGATATGATTTGGCAGCCGCGATTGCATTGTATGAATAGCCCCAGAACCCCTCTCCCCAATAGCTTGTCACGTTGGATATTCCGGCGTGGGAAACTGCTGCCGCGAATATATCTGTTTTTGTCAGAAGATACTGAGTCATGAATCCACCATATGAAGCTCCGAGGCATCCTATCTTCTCTTTTTCGACAAAAGGATGGGCCTCGCAGAATTTCTTCACGCCCGCTATGATGTCATCGGCTGTCCACTTTCCCCATGCATTGACGTGGCGGGCAGAGAATTCCTGCCCATAACCGGTGGTGCCGCTGGGATTAAGCACATACACCACATAGTCACGCGAAGCGAAAACCTGTGGAGAATATGGTGAATACATCCCGGCTGCCGAGGGGGATGTTCCTCCGTAGTAATATACAATGAGGGGATATTTCTTTGAAGGATCAAATTCCGGTGGAAGACACATGTAGCCATCAATCTCCGTTCCGTCGTCGGTCTTGAATTTCCATTGTTCCATCTTGCCGAATTCAATATCCTTAAGTTCCTCCTTCATGGGGTCGTCAATAAGTCGTGTCTTCCCGGTCTTGAGGTTAAGAAGGTAGGCCATGCCGGTATCGGTGAAATCACCCCCATAATAAGAGAGCCATGTCGCCTCATCATCGCCAATTGAGAAGGAATATACCGATCCGGGTTTTGTGTCGAGTTTTCGGATCTCTCCACTCTTTGGATTCAGGCAATAGAGATTGTTATTGAAACCATCCTCCCCACGGAAATATACCATTCCATCTATGGCATTCCATACCGGTGTGCTGGATACGGCAGGATTAAAATTTCGTGTCACTGCTTTTACTTCTCCTGAAGAGATAGTGTAAATGAAACCCTGTTCATCAAAATCATTCGGTATCTCATGATTCCCTGCATTAGCTCCTATACCGTTGAATGCCTGAGGACTTCCAACCACAAACAATTGCGACGCATCCGGGGAATAGACAGCATTATTTATAAACCCGTCATTACGGATCAGTGTATCAGTCTTAAGGGTGAGCAGATCCATCTCAATCAGGGTCTTGAAATAGAGGGGATATTCGGCGGGACGCATTTCAGTAGAGGCATAAAGCATCTTCTTTCCATCGCGTGAGAAATCACAGATAAAAGTGCTGGCACCGCCGTAGGTCAGCGGAGTAGCAACATGGGTGTCGAGGTCATATCGCATCACGTACGATCGGTCGCGGTCTCCGGGGATTCTGTCATCGGGACTCTTGACTCTCTTCAAGGCTCCCTCATCTTTCGCACCGTCAATCTTCTTATAATATATCAAAGACTTTCCATCGGGAGTTATGGTGAAATTATTGTCAGGAAGCGCGCGGGCAATAATCTTGCTCTTCAGAGTGGGCACGTCAAGGGTGACAAGATCATAACCGGCTGGTTTCTTGGTAGTGTAATAGAGGGTAGATCCCTTAGGCATCCAGTCAACTGTGTAGGAAAGGTTTTCGGTTATCAATTTTCCGGTAGCTGTTTCCTGTAATGTTGCGTGATATGAGCTTTCACTGCCGGAGAAAATTTGGGAATATTTTGTAATGAGATACTTCCCGTCAGGAGAAAGTATGGTGCGGTAAACTCGTTCTCCGGTCATTGTGGCCTTTGTTGAGAACCGTCGTCCTATTCCCGGCCCTTCGGCAAGCGCAATATCTTCAAATTCCTTGTCAGGGATAAACTCAACCTTGAATTCCGGAGTCCCTTTGTCATCTGGGAATGTAAGAAGATTCACCTCGATATCGTAATCCGCTTCCGGATTCATGGAGAGTGAAGATGAGCTTTCCGAAGGAATTGAATCTGAGGATGTCTTTTTAGTCACCGATTTCCCGTTAACCAGCAGTTCACACATGGGAGTAGAGTGTATCACAATCTTCCCCTTCATAAAACGCGCCGGACGTATTCTTGTATGGAATGTGCGGAGTTCCGGTTTCTCTTTTCCCGACACGAGAGTGATTCGGCCAGACGTGTCGGTTGTCATGGTTGTCCAGTCGGCAGTGAGATCGCGGAGTGCTTCAGGAAGCCTTGACGACAGAAGTGACTCTTTTGAGAATGCGTTCTCCTTCTGCGTGGAATCCGGAAGAACGGGCATTGTCAATCCAACAGCCGGAGCGGCTTTGAATTTTGTAAGCGTATAAGCGGAGGCAGCCCCTCCGGATAGAAGAAGAACTCCCGATGTGAGAATCGGGAGAATCAGTCGGTTATTTCTCATAAAGGGAGATGTAATGAGGAATTTAAAATGAAAATGAGGGGATGAGACTTATTTATCATAAGCGGGAATACTCTTCATTTTTACGTGATAGATAAGAGCTGAATAAGGTTTGATGCTTCCTACCGCTGAAGCTCCGTATCCTGATTTGGCCGGTATAACCATAGTGACGCTGTCGCCCACATGCATTGAGGTCAATGCAGCCCACATACCCACGATGTTATTGTTCGGGCGGCTCTGATAAATACTGTCGCCATAAGTGGTGGTGCTGTAAGAGTTTCCGAGGCTTTTTCCTTCAATATCCTCCATTTCATACTTGATTTTTACCAAGGAGTTGCTGAGAGGGGATAGGTTTTTCTCTGTCAGGGAGCGGTCGTTATGCCATTTGATAAGCACGAAATCACCCGGAGCCCACGAGGGCACTATTTTGGTGTAGACAGGCTCTCCATTTTCCGTGAGGGCCTCCATTTGGGCCACATACTCATCATTCTGCATTCTCCATTCAGAGTAGTCTTCAGTGTTGTCATCATTGCCAAGACAAGATGTAAACATACACATACAGAGGAGCAGGGGGAGAACAAATATTATTTTCTTCATTCTTAATGATCTTTTTAGAATTTCACCTCAGGTGCTTTTGATGCCCCGGCTTCAGCCTTAAACTGCGGTTTTTCTTTGAATCCGAACCATCCCGCGTAGATGTTGGTCGGGAATTTTTTGATAGCCGTGTTGTATGCCATCACCGCCTCTGTGTAGCGTTTACGCTCGGTAGAGATGCGATTTTCCGTTCCTTCAAGTTCGGTCTGGAGTGCCATGAAATTAGTGTTTGCCTTTAGGTCGGGGTAGGCTTCCCTTACGGCATTAACGTAAATGTCGAGTGCTCCTTTGAGAGCGCTTTGTGCCTGCTGGAACTGCTCAAGATTCTCCTGGGGGTTCTCCACCGCCTGAGCTGCATCATAAGCTTTTGTCAAGCCGGCGCGTGCGTTGGTCACTGCTTCCAGAGTGGAACTCTCATGCTCAGCGTAACCTTTCACTGTATTAACGATATTCGGAATAAGATCAGCTCGACGCTGATACTGGTTTTCCACCTGTGCCCAACTCTGTTCCACTTGCTGCTGCTTCTCCACAAGGCTATTATAGTTGCAGGAAGTGAGTGATGAGAGAGCCATCACCGAGAGAAGGGTTATTATAGCATTTTTTATGAATTTCATAATTGTCAATGTTTACTCAGAAAGTTTTAATTGTCAGGAACAACACCTCCGTATCAGAGAAGTTTCTTAAGCAGGCTGTTGAGGCTCACCTCATCAGCAAGGATCTTCTCCAATTCATCGACACTCAGTCGCTTCTGCTCCATAGAATCACGCTCACGGAGTGTCACAGTCCCATCTTCGAGAGTCTGATGGTCGACTGTGATACAATATGGAGTTCCGATTGCATCTTGACGGCGGTAACGCTTTCCAATTGAATCCTTCTCATCATACTGGCAGGTGAAATCAAATCTCAGACGATGCTGGATCTCACGTGCTTTCTCAGGAAGACCATCTTTCTTTACGAGCGGGAGCACAGCACATTTCACCGGAGCGATCGGAGCCGGGAAATGAAGCACTACGCGACGGTCGCCCCCACCGAGATCCTGATCCTCATAACAGCTGCAGAATACGCTGAGGAACATGCGGTCAACTCCGATAGAGGTTTCGATAACATAAGGAACATAACTTTCATTGAGTTCAGGATCGAAATACTGAATCTTCTTGCCTGAGAATTTCTCATGCTGAGAGAGGTCGAAATTTGTGCGGGAATGGATACCCTCTACCTCCTTGAAGCCAAACGGCATCTCGAATTCGATATCAGTTGCAGCATTGGCATAATGAGCAAGTTTCTCATGATCGTGGAAACGATACTTGCTATCTCCAAGGCCGAGGTTCTTGTGCCAGCGCAGGCGTGTCTGACGCCAGAAATCGAACCATTTCAATTCCTCTCCGGGACGAACGAAGAATTGCATCTCCATCTGCTCGAACTCACGCATACGGAAAATGAACTGGCGAGCCACGATCTCATTACGGAAAGCCTTACCAATCTGAGCGATACCGAAAGGAATACGCATACGGCCCGTTTTCTGTACATTCAGGTAATTCACGAATATACCCTGTGCAGTCTCGGGGCGTAGATAAACATCCATGGCTCCGTCGGCTGTCGATCCCATTTCTGTCTTGAACATGAGGTTGAACTGGCGAACATCTGTCCAGTTGCGGGTGCCGCTGATAGGATCCACAATCTCATAGTCAAGAATGATCTGCTTGAGTTCGGCAAGATCGTTTGCGTTCATTGCCTCAGAAAAACGGGTATGCAACTCATCTCGCTTCCGTTTGTTCTCAAGCACTCGGGGATTTGTTTGGCGGAACATCTCCTCATCGAAACTTTCACCGAAACGTTTGGCTGCTTTGGCCACCTCCTTGTTTATCTTTTCATCGAATTTGGCAATCTCATCCTCTATAAGGACATCTGCGCGATAACGTTTTTTTGAATCCTTATTGTCGATCAAAGGATCATTGAAGGCATCAACATGGCCGGAAGCTTTCCAGATGGTGGGGTGCATGAAGATTGCTGAATCGATTCCCACGATATTATCATGCAGCATGGTCATTGCTTCCCACCAATAGCGTTTGATATTGTTTTTCAGCTCGACACCGTTCTGACCGTAATCATATACAGCCGACAGTCCGTCGTAGATTTCGCTTGATTGAAACACGAACCCATATTCCTTAGCATGGGCTATGATTGTTTTGAAAACATCTTCCTGTTTAGCCATTGTAGTTGATATTATTTCACCTTATTTTATTATCTCGCTTATCAAAAGCAATCATGATAAGGCGCATTTCATTAAGTTTGCAAATAGATTGCAAGTTTAATTTTAGATTACAAGTTTCTTTAACTAAGTAAGTTTGATAAATTAGCTAATAGTTATTTTTGGAATTTGAGCGATTGGATTTGTTTCATGAGGGAAGGAGCATAGCGGGCTATGCAACTGAGCGAAAGGAACAAAGACAACGTTCAAAAACAAAAATAACATTAGTTTCAATGTTAAACTTACTATGTGATAATATAAACTAATTTTGAAAACTTACTTATCGTAAATTAGTTTAGACAACTTCATTTACTTATAAGTTGCAAATTTACTTATATTTTTAAATAGTTCAAAGAAAAGAGGTGGAGATAATTGTTATAAAATCAAAAAAGGATAAATACTATGAAAACAACCGTAAAAAATATTGAAAAAATAAGTAAGGGTTTACTTACCGCTCTCGTCATAGCTTTCTCAGCTATAGGAATATCAGCTCAGAACAGTCTTCCGGCTCCAGGCTCCGGCGGAAGTTATCAGCCCAATGCCCCGGCTCCTATGGGTCCTCCCAATGGTATGGGATGGAATCCGGGTCCGGCATATCCCGGCAATTGGGGTAGCCCATGGTACTCCGGATGGAATCCTTCTCCGACAGTGATTGTCCAGCAGGCTCCCGCCATCTCCAGTCAAGGGGTGACAAAGGTTGTGGCTTGTGGTTATGATGCCCAGGGGATATGGAGAGTATTGCCGCTGACGGTAAGTTATCAGTATAACGGTCTACAGTATATTGTTAATGTACTCAATGCATGGAATCCCTGGACCGATCAATGGGATCGTGGTGTTGATGCTCCAGCTTACAACACCGACTACACGCTCCGGGGAGAAAATTACGACTACTACTGCGTGCTGCCAACCGGTACTTTCTATTTTAATTTGTAGGTTTTAGGCCTTAGGTTTTAGGTTTTAGGTTTTAGATGGTTAAGGCCAGGTTTTAATAGCATATAATAAAGTCCTTAGGGTCATTAAAGACCTTAAGGACTTTTTTATTCGCCCAATGACACTAACCACCTAATACCTACCACCTTCTCACTACCCTAATCCCTAAAACCTAATCCCTAAAACCTAATCCCTAAAACCTAATACCTATTACCTAAAGCCTAATACCTAATTTACTCCATCCCCTCTTCGTAACCGGATCCGCTCATTGGTTCTCCGGAATTGTTTCGGTTCTTGTTATTGGCCTTCATGTTTCCGAATGAATATTTGATGGTGAGACTAAGTGTGCGACCACCTCTCCATCTCTTCGAGTATTGAGTATAGCCGGGGCCATAGATTGAATTCTTGAATTTACGGGAATCAAATATGTCGCGGCAGTTAAGCGATATCGACCAGTTTCCTGCTATCTTTCTCAAACCGGCATCCACGCTCCAGCCACCCTGGTGGGTACCTTGTGCCTCCTTATGCTCTGAGGAATAACGGCCGGTAGCCTGAAATGACATGGACCAGGGGAGCTTTACGTTGGCCATCATACGGGCATCCCAAGCGAAACTGTTTTGCTTCCCGTTCGATATGTTGACATATTGTTCAGGGTCGGATTCCGGAACCAGCATCTTATAATCCCACGCGCTGATATGTGTGTTGTATAAGTTTACTGTTGTTGTCAGATCGAGACGGCTTCGGAAGAATGAATTCTTTACGACAATCTCACATCCGGAATCAGCCTTCTTGGAGACATTCGCATAAGTTGAATACATGATATCAGTGGCTGGGTCAATAAACGCCATTCTGTTTATCATGTTGTCGGCTGTGCGAAGATATGCCGAGAAAGAGATCATATGGTTGGTCCAACCTTTAAGATAGTTCAGCTCGAATGAATTCGAATACTGAGGTTCCAACTCCGGGTTACCGTATGAAATACTTGTAGGGTCGGATGTATTCATGAAAGAATTGAGCTGGCCGCCCCACGGCCGGCGGATACGGCGGGTATAATTGATCTGGATCTCGTTGTCGTAGGGAAGTGCGTAAGAGAGGAACAGCGAAGGGAAGAGTGCGAAGAAATTCTTTTTGTACTCAGGAACATCGTTCACACTTTCACCGAATCCGAGTGAGCGGCTTCTTACCTGCCAGGCTTCCGAGCGAACTCCTGCCGAGAAACTGAAATCCTTTACCTTTCCTCCCAATGTGACATAGAGGGCGGAGATGTTGTTGGTATAAATGAATCTGTTGTATAGATTCTCAGCAAGCTGCATATCTGTTGAGGAGGTACCTTTCCAGGTGGTATTGGGGGAATTCTCATGGTTGTAGTTTCCATTGAAACCAGCCTCCAGCTTCAACCAATCCTTCAGTTGGTTGGTATAGTCGAGTTTTGCCTCCCAGGAATTGACATTGATAGGCATTGTTTGTTCGCGATAGAGAGTCTCAGTGATATCCTCCGGGGTAGCATGCCATTTCTCCTCTTCGCGATAGGAATTCCAGGATGGTCCTCCCCAGTGATTGTATGAGACCATCGCATCGAGGGTATGTTTCTCTGTCCATTTATGCGAGTACCCCCATTCCACGTGAGCTCCGCGCATGTCTCCCCGGTTGTGGGATGTTTGAGTATTGGCAAACCATTGGGCCGGAAGGTTTGAAGAATACTCGGTCAAACTGCGACCCCATCGATGTCCGAACATGCCGAAGCCGTTTACATACACCTCATCCTTGTCCGTGATATGGTATGTGGCACCCAGGCGGATAAAAAGGTTATTGCCATGGTTCTTGCTCTCGCCGTCGGAGTTGGTGAAAAGTCCGTTGTCGAAAATACGTCTCACTTCGCTTCCTCCAGAACCATGACGCATTCTGAAGCCCACGGATGCGAAAGTGTCCCATTTAGAATTGTTGTAATTGATATTTACAGCGGCATTCCCCCCTCCGCGTGAGTTCCCACCAATCTCTGCGCTACCGAAATAGCCGCCACGGCGATCCTTCTTGAGGATAATATTGATGATACCGGCCGTACCCTCTGGGCTGTATTTAGCCGAGGGGTTGGTTATGACCTCTATTCTGTCGATGCTTTCGCCTGGAATCTGTTCAAGAATCTGAGCCCGGTTGTCGGCGGTGAGTCCGGAATCCTTACCATTGATCCAGATTGTTACAGAACTGTTTCCTCTAAGGGATACTTCACCATCCTGATCTACTTCCACTGACGGAATCGATTCCAGAAGTTCGCTGGCGCTCTGTCCTGCTGCTGCGATATTGGCATCCACGGTGAAAACCTTTCTGTCAAGCTCAAATTTCATCTGACTCCTGATTCCTTCGACCACCACCTCCTTCAGCACTTTGGCATCGTCGGCGAGATGAATTGTGCCAAGGTCTACATTGCCTCCTGCAACTTTCAGTTCTCTTTCCTGATTTATACTTCCGACATTGAAAATTTTGACAATATAAGATCCATCGGCTATAGAGGGGAAAGTGAATTTCCCGGTCTCATCGGAAGTTGCCACGATCTGGAGCGGCTTTTTTCCTGATGCGTCAAAGACCTGGACGGTTACGAAGTCCATTGGCTCGCCGGTGGTCTTATTAACGATTTTACCTGTCACGGTGCCTTTGGCACACATTATACCCGGAGTTGCGATTAATCCCAGGATTAAAAGATTTTTTACCTTCATTTCGCAGAATAGATGCAGATTCCAAATAAACTGACGAAGTTGTCTAACCTAATTTACGAGAGATAAAAAGCGCCTACAAAAAATCCTATTAAGTAGCTGTCCCTATCCTTTTCATCGGTGACAACCGAAATGTCGTCATCTCTTCAAATGAAAAAATCAGCTCTAAAATATCTCGAAAATGTTAATAAAAAATTAGTTTATACAACTTGCGTCTGCAAAGTTAAATTAAAATAATTATCTTTGCAACTTATAATTAATCCAAACATCAAATGAAACAAAACGAAGAAGTTTACACCACAGACACAGGTCTGCCCGAAAACGCGTTTCGCGAACTCGGAGCCGACGAGCAGTACGTGCCAGTGATGCAGCCGGCTCATGATCAGAAGGAGGTTACTCCTTACTCGGTCGGAATGGGTCTTCTGATGGCTGTGATTTTCAGTGCTGCGGCCGCTTACCTCGGTCTTAAGGTAGGGCAGGTATTTGAAGCAGCAATTCCCATTGCCATAATAGCAGTCGGATTGAGCAACGCGCTAAAGAAAAAGAATTCACTTGGCCAGAATGTGATTATCCAGTCGATAGGTTCCTGTTCTGGAGTGATAGTAGCTGGAGCGATCTTTACCCTTCCAGCCCTCTATATCCTGCAGGGTGCATATCCTGAGATAATGGTTGAATTCTACCAGATTTTCCTCAGTTCATTGCTTGGAGGTATCCTTGGTATTCTCTTCTTCATTCCCTTCCGGAAATATTTTGTGAAGGATATGCACGGGAAATATCCCTTCCCGGAGGCTACAGCCACTACGCAGGTCCTAATCTCCGGTCAGCAATCGGCAGCCTCTGAGGGTGGCAGCCAGGCCAAGACCCTGATCATTGCTTCCCTCATCGGAGGAATTTATGATTATATCGTTGCCACTTTCGGGTGGTGGGCTGAGACCGTTACAACAACAGCTGCCTCCTGGGGTCAGACAATAGCTGAGAAGACAAAGGTAGTGCTAAGTTGCAATACAGGGGCAGCCCTTCTTGGTCTCGGCTATATCGTCGGGCTCAAGTATGCTTTTGTAATCTTCGCCGGCTCAATATTCGTATGGTGGATAATTATACCGCTTCTCGGCACATATGGTTCTCCTGAACTTGCCGCTCTCGCTCCCGATGCAATCTTCAAGGATTATGCCCGAATGATAGGAATCGGTGGTATTGCAATGGCCGGAGTCATCGGTATAGTTAAGTCATGGCCTATCATTCGCCAGGCTGTCGGATTGGCGAGCCGTGAATTCAAGGGAGGAGCGAAAACAGATGAAAAACCGATACGCTGGCAGATGGATATCTCGATGAAACAGGTGGTTTTCTTCATCGTAATAGCCCTTGTAGCTGTTCTTCTCTTCTTCTGGTTTGGAGTTATCCATACTTTCTGGCAGGCTATCGTGGCGTGGGCGGTTGTGACGGTCATAGCATTCCTTTTCACTACAGTTGCAGCAAATGCCATTGCAATAGTAGGAAGTAACCCTGTGTCGGGTATGACGCTGATGACCCTGATTGTTGCATCCGCAATATTCGTTGCAATTGGCTTGAACGGAACATCCGGTATTGTGGCCTCAATGGTGATTGGTGGAGTAGTGTGTACAGCTCTTTCAATGGCGGGCGGTTTTGTAACCGACCTTAAGATAGGATACTGGTTGGGTTCAACTCCCAAGAAACAGGAGACGTGGAAATTCCTCGGCACATTGGTTTCTGCAGCTACTGTTGGAGGTGTTATTATTGTGCTCAATAAGGTATATGGATTCACCGGTGACAACGCTCTTGTGGCTCCACAGGCCAATGCTATGGCTAAGGTGATTGAGCCTTTGATGATGGGTGGTGATACTCCCTGGATTCTTTATATGGTGGGAGCGATTCTTGCCTTGATACTCAACTGGCTTGGTGTTCCGGCCCTTGCATTCTGTTTGGGTATGTTCATTCCATTGTCGCTCAATACGCCGATGCTTGTCGGAGGAGCCGTTTCCTGGTTCGTAGGCCGTTCATCCAAAGATAAGAAAGTGAATGATGCCCGTCGTGACCGTGGCACACTGATCTCATCCGGTTTGATCGCGGGAGGAGCCCTTTTCGGTGTTTTCGCAGCAATCACCCGATTTGCAGGATTTGAATACACCACTCCCGGTTCCGAGGGTCTTACCCAGGGCTTGGGATGTCTCGCATATGCCCTCCTTATATGCTACCTGATCTGGGATAGCAAACGAGCCAAGTAATAATGACGCACCTTAGAGGACTGAGTCAAAATTATATTTTGACTCAGCCTAAAATAAAGACACCGGGACAAATTTCAGAAATTTGTCCCGGTGTCTTTATTTTAATAATTGGTGATGAATGAAATTTTCAGCTCTGCATTAATCGGGGATCGTTGGCAAGAAGCCATTGGGCAATCTGGACTGCGTTGAGGGCTGCCCCTTTCTTGATCTGATCTCCCACTACCCAGAACGATAGACCGCAGTCATCGCAGAGATCCTTGCGGAGCCTCCCTACGTAGACGGGATCCTTGTCGGCTATTTGCAGAGGCATGGGATAGAATTTCTCACCATCTTTCTCCTCCATCATTACCAAACCGGGTGCCGTCTCGAATGCTTTGCGAACCTCATCAATGCTCAGTGGATTTTCAGTTTCAACCCAGATGGCTTCGCTATGAGCGCGTAGCACGGGCACGCGTACGCATGTGGCTGAGACCTTGATGTCGGAGTGCATTATCTTGCGTGTCTCGTTAAACATCTTCATCTCCTCTTTTGTGTAATCGTTTTCTGTGAAAACATCTACATGAGGGATGACATTATAGGCGAGCTGGTATTTGAATTTCTCAACTGTCGGTTGCTCACCGCGACTCAATTGGGCAGTCTGGGTTTTCAGTTCCTCCATTGCTGCCGCTCCTGCTCCGCTTGCGGCCTGATATGTCGCTACCCTTACCTTGCGGATATGGCTGAGGTTTTCGATTGGCTTGAGTGCCACCACCATCTGGATAGTGGTGCAGTTTGGATTGCCGATGATGTTCCGGGGCCGGTTGAGGGCGTCGGCACCATTTACCTCGGGCACAACCAATGGCACATCCTCATCCATACGGAATGCCGAACTGTTATCGATCATCAATGTGCCGTGACGCGTAATTGTCTCGGCAAACTCTTTTGATGTTCCGGCTCCTGCCGATGTGAACGCGATATCTACCCCTGAGAAATCTGAGTCGTGGGTGAGTTCTTCGATTATATACTCCTTACCACGGAAAGTCCGCTTCGAACCGGCGCTTCTTTTTGAGCCGAAAAGACGCAGATTGTCAATGGGGAAATTCTGCTCATCAAGGACGCGGAGAAATTCCTGCCCCACTGCTCCGCTTGCTCCAACAATTGCGATAGTCATACTCCAAAACGTAATAAATGGTCGGTGAGAATTAATAATTTGAGAATTAATAATTAATGATTAATAATTAATAATTGTTTGTCGGCAAATATATTGCAAGTTTCCAATCATCAATTGAATATGCTTTCGTGTCCAGCAATTATTAATTATTAATTGTTAATTATTAATTAAAAAATTATTGTTTCCCTGAGGTTTCGACTGTGCGGTTGATTTTCTTTACGAGTCCCTGAAGCACGCTGCCCGGACCGAGTTCAACGAATTCGGTAGCTCCGTCGGCAATCATGGCCTCCACATCCTGAGTCCAGCGAACGGGAGCTGTGAGCTGCTTGATAAGGTTAGCCTTGATCTCCTCGGGATCGGTATGCGGTTTTCCGTCAACATTCTGGTAAACGGGGCAGACAGGAGTCTCGAACTTAGCTTCGGCGATTGCTTCTGCGAGTTCCTCCTGTGCCGGTTGCATCAGGGGGCTATGGAAAGCGCCGCCAACCTTAAGTTTGAGGGCTCGTTTAGCACCGGCCGCAAGCATTTTCTCGCAAGCGGCATCGATTCCCTCGATTGTTCCGGAGATAACCACCTGTCCGGGGCAGTTGAAATTTGCAGGAGCAACCACATCATCAACCTCTGCACAAAGTTCCTCTACTTTTTCATCAGGGAGTGCGAGCACGGCTGCCATAGTTGAAGGACGCAGTTCACAAGCTTTCTGCATAGCGTGTGCGCGTTTCGAAACGAGCTTGAGACCCTCCTCGAAGCTAAGCGCGCCGGCAGCTACCAATGCTGAGAATTCACCGAGACTGTGGCCGGCTACCATATCGGGCTTGAACTCATCGCCAAGGCTCTTGGCGAGCAACACGCTGTGAAGGAAAATGGCGGGCTGAGTAACCTTAGTCTGTTTCAAATCCTCCTCTGTACCTTCAAACATAAGGTCGGTGATACGGAAACCTAAGATTTCGTTTGCTTTTTCGAATAATTCTTTTGCCTTGGGGTCGTTGTCATAAAGATCCTTACCCATTCCGACAAACTGGGCACCCTGGCCCGGAAAAACATAAGCTTTCATATTTAATTTGATTAATAATCAATAATTAATAATTAATAATTTTTGCATAAGAATTGATGCTGAGCAATTATTAATTAGTTTTCTTTTGAGGGAGTGCCAATCATTAATTATCTATTAGTATCCTTTTGTCGGATTGCGAATTATTAATTATTAATTATTAATTGACACCCCGTTGAGCATGCAAAATTAATAAATTATCTGCAATTACGGAAATAATTCTTTAATTAGGCAGTTTCCGAGTCTGGAATCAGCTCAGTTCGATTATCTCGCAGTCGCGCATATCATCTCCGTCGATCAGGAGGCGTACAAGAGTACTGACCTTCTGCCACCCTTGATTTCCGGCTGCTCCAGGGTTGATATGAAGGAGTTTGAGCTCCGGGTCATACATTATTTTCAGAAGATGGGAATGCCCGTCAACCATCAGTTTAATATTTTCCTCTTTAAGGATATTTTTCATTCCTTTCGACCATTTACCGGGGTAGCCACCTATATGGGTCAGGAGAACCTTGACATCTTCGACATTGAAGATCTCCAGCTCTTTGCATTTTCTTCTCACTTCCCCATGGTCGATATTCCCAGCAACCGCGCGCACATGAGCAATATCGCTCAGTCGCTCGATAATAGAGTAGTCGCCGATATCGCCTGCATGCCATATCTCATCACAATCCTTGAAATATAGAGCATAGCGGTCGTCCCACAATCCGTGGGTGTCACTCAAGATCCCTATCCTTTTCATAACGATAAGAGGGTTGGTTAATAATTAATAATTAATAGTTAATGGTTAATAGTTGCTGGTGGTGAGCGGTGGAACCGCGATGCCGTGGTTAGCCGTGGGTGAAGCAGGGCGGAACCCACGGTTTGGAAACCATCGGTTAAAATAAAGGTGTTGAGTTAAAATCCAAATTTTAACTCAACACCAATTTTTCCATTAAGAGGGTGCAGTCCGGATTATCATGACTTACCCGTCAG
This sequence comes from uncultured Sangeribacter sp., assembly GCA_964499025.1. Classification (GTDB taxonomy): domain Bacteria; phylum Bacteroidota; class Bacteroidia; order Bacteroidales; family Muribaculaceae; genus Lepagella. The sequence goes on along the minus strand of CAZCJC010000029.1, from coordinate 8,559 downwards.
GGTTCATATTTCTATGAGATTATTTGATGATAATCTTTTTACCGTTGTGAATATAGAGACCGGGACGGGTCGGCTCAGCGAGGCGAACGCCATCGATTGAGTAGTAGTAGGGATCCTCAACGCTTTCAATCGCGATCTCTTCAACACCTGTCTTGATATCTCCTGTCTTACGGATGTAGATGAGATCGAGCATACGATTGTCGTTCCCACCTGTTGTATAAACATAGAGAGGTGTTTCTTTAGCAAGTGTGAATTCCTCGGATGTGCTACTGTCAAGGTATCCGGGAGAAGTGATTTCCCATACGGTATTATCCTCTTCATCACCTTCTCCTTTAATTTTAACTCCTGCAGTCATTCCGGAGGTACCCCAAACCTGACCATAGACTGTATATTTTCCTGCGGAAAGTGTGGTGAGGAGCGTTTCTGCTCCGTCAACGATTCCTCCCTTTCCATTGGAGCAACGGATATCTGCGTTGTTTGTGGCTTTTGAAATGAAACCGTCCATATCTTCGGCCTCTTTGTAGAATACAACATTAGAAACTTCCGGACCATCGTAAATTACTGTGAATTCCTTGTCTTCTGTATCCAGTTTCTCAATTTTTCCCCAGTTCGGGTTTGTTGAATCTTTTGCTTTTGATAGGAGTGTAGTTTCTACAAGTTGGTATTCTGGGTAAACATATGTCACGTCTTCATTCGCATATCCTGTTCCCTTGGATATTTCTCCAATTCTATCTCCGGATGCATCAGCTGCATATAAAGTATAGGTCCAGACATCTTTGGGAGTCATTGAGAATTCGACTTCCTTATCCGCTCCATCTATTGTGAATGAACCGCTGAAGTCCTGGAAACCGGGAGCGGTGGCAGTGAATTCATAATCCCCATTGGGAAGAGAGACACCGGTAGTGACATCAGTATCATTATATGTTACTTTTAAATCCTTTGCATCATTTCCTTCTTTGAAGGTAACGTTGTAGGTGGTTTCAGTGGTCCAAGTAACTTCGACAGCCGGATTCTTGATATATCCACCGGCAGCAGCAGTCTCATATACGAGAATTGTGATTAATCCATCCTCGTCAGCTTTATTGACAGCTTCAGTTATATCAAAGGAGAATTCCTCAAATTTCGTAGCTAATTTGGTTGATGTCCATTTTACCTCCCCAATTGTAGTAATACTTTTGTCAGCAGAATCATAGGTCATATCTGCCGACCACTTGGAACTATTGTAACCTATACCCCAGCCTGTTGTTCGATTGCTGTCAGTAGAACCTGAACCTTCAAAAGTAAGTGTAGCATTAGTAATATTACCGGTTATGTCGGACACATCAACCTGAATATAGGTTATATAGTTGACTCCCCACCCGAAATTGGCCCATCCAACTTGACCTCCGCTTATTCTATTAAAACCGGCTGTTGCGGCCTCATCAGCAGGAATTTCTCCATAAGATGTTTCAGTGGATCCTTCAGATCCATTCACGTAGGTCATCTTCACGGTGGCGTTGGAAGTTCCCTCTTCGGCAAATGCGGTAGTGGATCCGAATGTCAACAGGGCACCCAGGATAAAAAGATTAGTAAAAGTTTTTTTCATGACTGTTGTTTCGTCGCCTAAAGGTTCGTCGGCGTCGATGGTTGAGTTTGAGTTTTTACATGTAGCCCGATATGCGAACCTTTCCATCGCCTTTCAGTCTGAATGGTGTGGCCATACCGGATATTTTAAGTTTAGTTAATTATATAGATTGAGGATTGTGTTTGGTGTAACTTATCCATTAGGGCATATCACTTCCAAAATATTTTTGATTTTTTATATCGATTTTCCTATCCTATATTTATTATTCCAGATATTTACGACTGAGCATATCTCTGCTGAAATGAATAATAAGGGGAAATAAGCAAATGGTGAATAATTTGGAGAAGTTTATTTGTTAAAAATTTGCAAATGAGCAAATAACTTATTAGATTTGCATCATCTCCTATATTAAATGGAGAGTTAAATGGATAAGCTTAAGGATTGGGAATGTGACTTTTGATATTTAAAAAAAATTAATTAAATTTGCATTTCCAATGCCTGATATGCATTGCCGTCTGAATTCCTTATTCTGAAAGGTTTACATAATTCTCCATTTGGATCAAGGACAATATGTGTTAGCAAGGTATTCATAAAAATTGGCCCACGTCTTGGGAACGTTAACCTTTGTTTCAGGTGAGAAAAAACGAGAAAAATAGCTCACATAATATTAACTAAACTAAGCGATCATGAAAAAATTCTACATTTTGACATTGGCGTTGTTGTTCTGTGTCTCGGCGTTTGCACAAGACGCTGAAACGGGCCCGGTTCCGGTTCCGGGTTTGACATCAGAAAATATTACGATTGCCAATGCAAGTTTTGCTAACGGTTTAAATGATTGGACCCATACAGACCAATGGGCTACAAATAATGGGGCAATCAGAATCGAATCCGGGAATGGCAGCATCGCTGCCGGTGAGATGGTTAAACAGACTGTTACGGGTAAAGGAGCCGGAACATATGTATTAACGGTTAAGTATAAGTTTGACAGAAACAGTTGGCGTGGGCCATCTACCGCTTTGGGAAATGCCTGCTTATTCATAACCAACGATACTGAAATTGACTTTAAAGATATTGATACGGAAGGTCCTGGTGTCACCGTATTTAAAACTGCTACTGGAAATGTCTGGACTGATGGTATGGTTGTATATACTACTGACAACCCATCAGAAGAATTGGTAATTGGTTTCGGAGACCAAACAGGTACAGGAAAAGGTCAGATATATTGTGATGACTTTGTCTTGACATATTATCCCACCTTGGATCAGGAAGCTGTAAAAGCTTTACTGGGTATGAAATATGAGGGAGATCTTATCGATGGAAACTATGTTATGGAGAAGAGTATTTCTCTTAATGAGACTTCCAAGACTATAGAAGATAAAACTCCTTTCACTCTTACCGCTACAATCGATCCTGCAGAATACTCAAGTCTTGAGAAAGGTGTGATCTGGTCAACAAGCAATGAAGATACAGCTACAGTTGATGAGAATGGTGAAGTAACTCCTGCAGGTGCGGGTACCTGTGATATTATCGCTACCTCTAAGGCTGACGGGTTGATTTCAGCAAAATGTGAACTGACCGTAAATATATCACAAGTAGAGGTTACAGAGGTCACAGTCTCAATCGAAGGTGAAGATGCAGAACCCAAGATTGAGGAGACCAAGACACTCCAGCTTTTAGCAACCGTAGAACCGGAGGATGCTACTATCAAGAGAGTAATATGGAGTTCAAGCGATGAATCCCTTGCCACTGTTGATGAGAATGGTCTCGTAACAGCTATCAAGGCCGGTGAGGTTACTATTACCGCTACATCTGAAATGGTAGAGACCGTAAAGGGAACTATCACCCTTACAGTATTCAAGAATGCTGTAACTGAGGTTGAGCTTTCTGAAACTGAGGCTGAGATCGAGATTGGTAAGACAATTGATCTTACTGCTACTGTTACTCCTGAGAATGCTACTTATCCCGAGATAACTTGGGCTTCAAGTGATGATGCGATCGCTGCTGTAGATGAGTCAGGTAAAGTCACAGGTATCGCAGCCGGTGAGGCTGAGATTACTGCAACTGCTGATGGCGTTTCTGCAACTTGCAAGGTAACAGTTAAATATATCGATGTTGAAGATATCACTCTTAACGCTACTGAGGAGAAGATAGTTGTTGGAGCTGAGTTTACGCTTACAGCAACTGTTGAGCCTTCAAATGCTACGGAGCCGGCAGTGACTTGGACATCAAGCGATGAGGCTGTGGCTACCGTTGCTGATGGTGTAGTTACCGGAATCGGTATAGGTACAACTACTATTACTGCTAAGGCAGGTGAGAAAACAGCAACCTGTACATTCGAGGTGGTTGCTGCAGTAGAATTGACTTCCGAGACTTTGAACATTATAACCAATCCTCTTTTTGATGCGAGCACTTGGAATGAGGGTTGGAAAACAGGCTCAGGCTGGTCTCAGAAAACTGAGAGTAAAGATCAGGTTTATGGAGGAAAAGCTTATGCTCGCCTTTATAGCAATCCTCTTTCTCCTGGTGAGAATGGAGACTTCGTTACTCAGACGATAACACTTGATAAACCGGGTGTTTATTCACTCTCTGCTTACGCTCGTGCCAGCCAGAATCATAGTGGTGGTCTGTCAGAGGATCAGTTTGGTCTTCTCTTCATCAATGAAGGGGAGAATATTCCGACCGAATATGATGGTTTGAACTGCGCTAAAGTCAGGACTTCCGGTTGGGAATGGATCCATAAATCTGTAGTAATTACTATAACCGAGCCTAACACCACCGTAACATTCGGTTATGGCCTGCCTAAAGAGTGTCCGTCTATTCGCAATGGAAACCTTGAGTGTTCCGATTTCGTACTCAAATATTATCCCACAACTCTTGATGCCGCAGCAGTAAATGCTTGTGCAAACAAGTTGGTTTACACCATGGTAAAGGCAATAGAACTTCCTGAGACACTTGCTCTTAATGCAGGAAACAGCGAGACACTGACAGCGAAAGTAACTCCAGAGGATGCTACAAATGCAGAGGTTGTCTGGACAACAAGCGATGCTAAGATCGCTACTGTCGATGAGGAGGGTAAGGTAACAGCTGTTGATGGCGGTACTGCTGTAATCACAGCTACTTCAGTTGCTGATTCGATGATAAAGGCTGAGTGTGCAGTTACTGTAACTGTCCCTGTCACCAGCCTCGTAATCCTTGATGAGGAGGGTGAGGAGATCGTTGAAGGAACTGTTATTGAGTTCCATACCGGTCACGAATATAATCTCACTGCAGTAGTAGGTCCGGATAATGCCACTGACAAGACTGTGACATGGACTTCGAGCGATCCCGAAGTTGTTGATTTCCTTGATGAGGAAGGTCTTCTTGACGGTCTTAAGGCAGGTGAGGTTACAATCACTGCTTCTGCTGGCAACCTCTCGGTTGAAGTTAAAGTTAAGGTTACTGATCCGGAGATTCCTGTAACCGCTATCACACTTGATAAGACTGAAACTGAAATGCTGACCGGTTCAACACTTCAGTTGAAGGCTACTCTTTCTCCTGACAATGCTACTTCCAAGGATATAACCTGGGCATCAAGCGACAAGACTATCGCAACAGTCGACACCAAGGGTCTCGTGACAGCTCTCAAGGCCGGTGTTGTTACAATCTCCGCTACTGCTAATAAGATCAAAGCTACTTGCGAGATCATAATTTCAGATCCGTTTATTGCCGTGACTGGTATTACTCTTGATGAGATCAAAATCGATGGTTTGATCGAGGGTGAGACTACTAAGCTTACAGCCACTGTTCTTCCTGATAATGCTACAGATCCTAAGGTTAGCTGGAGCTCAAGCGATGAGGCTGTTGCCACAGTTGATGAGGAGGGTACTGTAACAGCGGTTGCTCCCGGTACGGCAACTATCACTGCTACCGCCGGCGAGGCAAGCGCAATGTGCAAGATCACGGTAATCGCGAAACCGGTTGCAGTAGATGGAATCGTACTCAATGAGACTGAGGTTGTAATCGTAGAGGGAGCTGAGTTCGAACTTGGTTATACCATCAATCCTGAGAATGCTACAGATAAGACTGTTACCTGGAGCTCAAGCAATGAGGAGGTAGCAACTGTTGATGCAACAGGTAAGGTTACAACAATCGCTGCCGGTGAGGCTATCATTACTGCTACAGCAGGTGAAAAGACAGCAGAGTGCAAGTTTATCGTTAAGAAAGCTGTTGCAACAGTAACTATCAGCAAGACTGAGGCTACATTGTTGATTGGTGATACACTTGAACTCACAGCTACCATTGATCCCGCTGATGCAATTGTGACTGAGATCACATGGTCTTCCAGCGATGAGTCTATAGCTACTGTTGATGAGAACGGTATGGTTACTGCAATTGCAGTTGGTGAGGTTATCATCACTGCTGAGGCAGGTGAGAAGACTGCCACTTGCAAGATCACTGTAAATAAACCTTCCGGAATCGAGCTTATCGGCTTCGACAGCAAGTCACCCGTACAGGTTTATGACTTCAACGGTCGTTATATCTCTGACAAGTTAGAGGGTCTCCAGGCAGGCTACTACATCATCCGTCAGGGCAACAACGCCAAGAAGATTCACATCAAATAAAATTAACCATTGACCAAAAAAGATGGCGCCGTTGCGTAACGGCGCCATCTTTTTTGGTTAATGGTTAATGGTTAATAGTTAATGGTGGGTGGTAATTGCCTTTGGGGTGAACTACCGGGGGAGTTAGAGAGTTATAAAGTTAGCTAACAATCATTAATATTAATTTTTTCCTCTCTCCCTCAAACAATTATTAATTATTAATCATTAATTATTAATTAGTTATCTCTTCCTCCCTCTAACAATTATTAATTATTAATCATTAATTATTAATTAAAATAAGTGTTATGCTGAAAAATATCTCTGATAAACTTCGCCACTTTTTCCATGTGGTATCGAATGTAAGGCCGATCATCTGGATCTGTCTTTATGTAGTGTTGATCCCTATCTTTGCCGTTATCTACGGTTGGTTGCCCGATGGCCAGTTCCGGGTGCCCGATGGAGCAGGTACAGACTATGGTTCTTGGCTCTATTACAGTATCGTGACAATCACCACCCTTGGTTTCGGTGACTATACTCCGGCTCATGCTATGGCTCAATGTGTCACGGCGGTAGAGGTGATGTGCGGGTTACTGATCTTGGGTTTTTTCCTGAATGCTGTAGGATCAATGAAATCGGAGATAGATGTTGAGACAGAGTTGGAGAAACAACGTCGTCTGCATGCCGCTTCAGAGCGAGAGAAATTGCTGAAGAATATCCCGGTGATACTCCATAAACTTAATCTCTACCTTTCTTACTGCTTTGCAGTTACGACTCCTAAAGATAAGAGAGGAGAGGAGGAGAGCTACAATCCCGATTTCCGTTTTGTGGATATGAAAGATATATACCAACCTTCGGATATCGGAGCAGACAGGTCGATGCGCCCGGCCGTTGATGGCTTGATCAGTTGTGCAGGTCATACGAGTCTTTTCCTTGATTCTCTTCAGACACGAGTTGATCTTACGCTATGGCCCAAGGTTCTTGAGGATTGTTTTGCCTTTGTTGCTGCCTGTCAGTTGTTCGGTTCTGCCGAAACCTTGAAGGATTGGCCACGCTCGGAGATGAGCCGTGATAACACACTGACCCAGCAATCTGCGGAAGAAAAGATTTCGAAAGCGATTGCCGGATGGCACGGTGAGGGTGAGACACCTAAAGAGGCGCCTTTGGCTCCTGCCGTAGATCTTTATCGGTTTGTGAAGGAAACGGCTAAATTAGCGAGAAATCTGGAGACTACGCTGACGGAGATATCGAACGGAGGAGGAATTGGGGAGTAGTTAATAGTTAATGGTTAATAGTTAATGGTTAATAGTTAATAGTTAATAGTTGTTTGAGGGAGAGGGGTGAAAATAATTAATAGTTAATAGTTGGTGGTAGTGAGCGGTGGAACCGCGATACTGTGGTTAGCCGTGGGTGAAGCGGAGTGGAACCCACGGTTTGGTATAGCCAGTTGAATCAGCTACGGAGTTGCAGGTTAGCGAGCGGTGGAACCGCCGCCACGAAGAAGGAGTAGTCTTTTAGTAGATAGGTTGAGTGTCTTGATTCCGGTCGGCGGTTTCACCGCTCGATGTTGGCGACTTCGTAGCTGATGTGGCGCCTCGGATATTGACCGAAGGTTCCGCGATGCTCCACCCCCGGTTAACCGTTGTATCGCGGTTCCACCGCTCCTCCGGATACAGCGGGGGAGCGGTTAATGGTTAATGGTTAATAGTTAATAATTAATAGTTAATAGTTGGTGGTAGTGAGCGGTGGAACCGCGATACTGTGGTTAGCCGTGGGTGAAGCGGAGTGGAACCCACGGTTTGGTTTTAGAGGAGGGTCAGAAGGTGTGCGCAGCCATCCTCGAGGAGATTGAGGACGATTTCGAAGCCGGCGGCGCCTTCCCAATAGGGATCAGGGATAGAGTCGGCTTCCGGATAGTGAATAGCGAAATCGCTCATTCGGGCAATACGTCGATCAGCTTCTTCCGAGGGGGAGGCATCGAGCAGATCGCTTATGTTGCGATCGTCCATTCCTATGATGAGGTCGAAGTATTCGAAGTCAGAGGGCCGGATAACCCGGCTGTGGTGATCGAGACGCAAACCCCTGGCGAATGCTGCGTGTCGCATACGTCGATCGGGGAGGTCTCCGGCATGTCCTCCATAGAAGCCGGCGGAGTCTATTTCCGGTTTTTCAGTTGCCGGGAGATTCTTTGTAAGTTCCCTCATGATTCCGTCGGCTGCCGGACTGCGACATATATTGCCGAGGCAAACGAAAAGGATCCGAATAGGGAGCCCGGCTTCGCGGGCTCTTTCTACAGCTGATTTTACTGCTCGGGAGCTATCTATATTCATGGGGATATCAAAATTATTGTATTAAGTAGTTGTTAAGTAGTTGTTAAAAATTAATCGATATATTGTAGTTGATAATCTTGAACAATAA